>WLNA01000009.1 GCA_009726065.1 Actinomycetota bacterium | reverse complement strand
TCGGAGTTCCGATACCGCGACCCCGTGGTGGACGGCACCACGTTGGTCATTGGTGTTTCTCAGAGTGGTGAAACGATCGACACCATCCAGGCGCTCCGCGAAGCGAAGTCCCGTGGCGCAATGGTCGTCGCCGTTTCCAACGTGGTCGACTCCTCAATGGCCCGCGAAGCCGACGCCGTGCTCTACACCCGAGCCGGTCTCGAAGTCTGCGTGGCCTCCACGAAGGCCGTCTTGGCTCAGATCGCCGCACTGGAACTTCTCGCCCTGCAGTTGGCTCAAGTCCGCGGCACGCTCAGCGACGGCGAGGTAGCCATTCTTCTGGAGCATCTTCAGGCCACCCCAGAATTGGTGCGCACCACAATTGAGCGTGACGCGCTCGTGGCCGCCGCCGCGCAACAACTCAGCGGTGCGCGTGACTTCTTCTTCCTGGGTCGCAACGTCGGGTTCCCCGTGGCGCTCGAAGGGGCTCTCAAGCTCAAAGAGATTTCCTATCTCCACGCCGAGGGCTATCCGGCCGGCGAGCTCAAGCACGGCCCCTTGGCCCTCATTGAGCCCGGTGTCGTCGTCGTGGCCATCGCCACTGACGGGGTTCTCCTCGAAAAACTGCTGGCCAACATCGCCGAAGTGAAGAGCCGTGGGGCGACGGTTGTCGCACTCTGCGTGGACGGTGATGAGATGGTGCCCGCGGTGGCCGACTTCGTGCTGCGCGTGCCGGCGACCAACTCGCTGCTCTCGCCGATTGTTGACATCGTGGTGCTGCAACAGTTTGCCTATCACCTAGCCCGCGGACGTGGGCTCAACGTTGACCGTCCCCGCAACTTGGCCAAGACGGTCACCGTCGAATGAGTGACGTCGTCGGCGTCGGGATTGATCTCGTCGACGTTGATCGCTTCGGGGCCACCATTACTCGTCGACCCTCGGTGGTCAATCGACTCTTCACTCCACGCGAGATTCGTGACGCCGGTGGTCGGCCCGAACGTTTGGCGGCGCGCTTTGCGGCCAAGGAGGCCACTCTCAAGGTGATGGGCTGCGGGATCGGCGCCGCTCCCTTTTCGAGCATTGAAGTTGAACGAGGGGAGTCCGGTGCGCCATCCCTCCTCCTCCACGGCCGGGCGGCCGAGTTAGCCCAGGAACGCTCCATTACTCAGTGGCAGCTTTCCCTGACGCATACCCATCGCACCGCCGCCGCGGTGGCTCTCGGCTTCACTGCACGCTCCGACAGTGAACTTGTTTCGCCCCAGACCATGAATGACGCCCTAGGTCAAGTTCTGCGAGAGTTAGACCATGGCAATTGAAGGAACCCGACGCCCCTCGTGGGCCGAGATTGACCTCATGGCCCTTCGCCACAACGTCACGACGTTGCGACACCTCGTCGCTCCGTCCCAACTCTGCGGTGTCGTGAAGGCCAACGGCTACGGACACGGAGCACTCTTTGCCGCTCGGGCACTACTGGATGCCGGCGTGGCCGGCTTAGCCGTGGCCATCGTTGATGAAGGCGTCGAGCTTCGCGACGGCGGTATCACCGAGCCGATTCTCCTTCTGGCCGAGGCCCCGGCCGAATCACTAGTCGACGCACTTGAAGCCAAACTCACGCTCACGGTGGGATCACTCGAAGGCGCGCACGCCGCAGTGACCGCCGCGCAAACAGTTGGTGGCCACTCGCCAGTACACATCAAAGTCGACACTGGTATGCACCGCATGGGTGTTGTGCTCGATGACCTCGGCGCCGTCCTCGACGTCCTGCACGCGTCGCCCAATATTGTTATTGAGGGTATGTACTCACACTTCGCCGTGGCCGACTCTGATCTTGATGAAGACCGTGACTACTGCGAAGCACAGATGGCACGGTTCGACAAGGCCATCGCGATTGCCGCCGCCAAGGGCATCAACCCTCCACTAACGCACCTCGCCAACTCGGCCGCCGCCATTGCCTTGCCGGCCGCTCGACGTTCCATGGTTCGAGTGGGCCTAGCCGCCTACGGCTACCTACCTCACCCCTCGATGGAATCGCTCCTGGCCGAACAGGGTATGCGCCTGCGCCCGGCGTTGTCACTGCACGCTCGCGTCACGGCTATTCGCCAACTCGACGCCGGTGATCGCCCGAGTTACGGCCGCCGACGGGCCTTGCCCGAAGCCGCCACGGTCGCGACGGTGCCTTTCGGCTACGCCGACGGTTATCCCCGTCGGTTCTTTGACGCTGGGGCCGAAGTCCTCATCAACGGCGTTCGTCATCCCTTGGCCGGTTCGGTCACAATGGATCAACTCGTCGTGGACTGCGTCGGAGGCGAGGTCCGAGTGGGTGATGAAGTTATCCTGCTCGGAACGCAAGGGGATCAAACGATTTCGGCCGACGAGTGGGCCGCCTGGGGTGGAACTATCACCTGGGAAATTCTCTGCGGCATTGGTGCCCGAGTGCCCCGTATTTCGCGCCACTAATTCATGGATATTCACAGCGCCAATGAGTGCACGCGCTGTGCTCTGTCACAGACTCGCACCACCGTGGTTGTTGGATCTGGACCACTTCACGCTGCGCTCATCGTGATCGGCGAGGCACCCGGCAAGAGCGAGGACGAGGGCGGAGCGCCATTCATCGGTCGCAGTGGCCAACTGCTGTTCTCGTTGATTAACGAGGAGCTCAAGATGAACCGTGAGGACTGCTACGTCACCAACGTGGTGAAGTGTCGTCCACCGGATAATCGAACACCACTCGCGCCCGAGATAGCGGCCTGCGCCCCGTGGCTGGAGGCCCAGCGCGCACTGTGGTCGGGACAGGTCGTGCTCACGCTGGGCTTGACGGCCGCTCGGGTTATGACCGGGTCTAAAGCCCCGATGAAGGACCTCCACGGGATTCCCGTGGTGCGACACAATCTCACCTTTGTGCCGACCTACCACCCGGCCGCCGCACTGCGTCAAGGACCTAGCGTGGTAGCCGTGATGCGCGCCGATCTCGCCGTAGTCCGAGGACTGCTCTCATGACGTTGATGCGCGCCACCTCCAGCGTGGAAGAGACCAAGCGGGCGGGCCGTGAGCTCGCATCCCTTCTGACGCCAGGCGACATCATTTTGTTAACGGGGCCACTCGGCGCCGGCAAGACGGCCTTCACCCAAGGCTTGGCCGTTGGGCTGGGGGTCAGTGACCGGGTGACGAGTCCCACCTTCACCCTCGTGCGTCAGCACCAGTGCGCCAACAGGCAAGGCATTGCGGTGCTGCATCACGCCGATGTCTACCGGACCAACTCGCTCGATGAGATTGAGGACCTCGCTCTCGAGGAGCTCGTCGAAGTTGGAGGCGTAGCCGTTATTGAGTGGGGCGAAATGGCCGCTGGGCTGTTAGGTCGAACGGCGTGGCGAATCACTATCGAAGTCGTTAATGACGATGAGCGAACGATTGTGGTCGACGAGGCCAGCGTGGGGGAGCGTCTCGCGATGATGCAGGGATGGGCTGCCCAGTGAACACACTCTTTATTGAAACCGCGACACCCCTGTGTGCGATTGCCCTTGGTTGTGGTGGCGTGATTGTGGTGCGCGAGTTGGATGAAGATCGTCGCCACGTAGAGGCTCTAACGCCTGGTATCGAAGCAATCCTGCGCGAGCAGGGTTTAACGGTGGCACAGCTCGATCGCATCGTGGTCGATCGGGGCCCGGGTCTCTTTACGGGCCTGCGCGTCGGCGTCGCTACCGCCATTGCGCTGGCCGACGCCGTCGGGGCAACCCTGGTGGGTGTGACCTCACTCGAACTCCTGGCGCACGGGCTCTGGCTGGAGGGTCATCGTGGGGTAGTCGAGTGTCTGATTGACGGCCGCCGGGGGGAAGTTTTCTCGCAAGCATTCGTGCTCACCGAAACGGTCACGGCCCGCACGGCGGCGTCGGTGCGCACGCCGCAGGACGTCGTGGTGGAGTACGGCACCAGTGGCGCCCCCACTACATTCGTCGGTGACGGGGCAGAGCGCTATCGCGACCTCTTCTCGCTCATGACCTGGATCACGATTGCGCCCGTTACTGACTCGTGGCTCCGCGCCGGAGTGACACTCGGCACTGTTCGCGAGGCCAGCGAGGTGCAGCCCCTCTATCTGCGTGAGGCGGATGCGGTGGCCAACTTCACGACCCGAAAGTCCTAACTCCAATGTGGAAAGTGCGCAACGCTGATATACGAGACATCGGCGATCTCTTGCTTATTGAAGAGGCTCAGTTCCCGGAACCGTGGTCCCGTCGAATGTTGCGAGAAGAGCTTGAAAATGGGGCCACTCGTCGCTACACGGTGGTTGAAGAGGCTGGTCGGGTCGTTGGCGTCCTCGGCTTGATGTTCATTGAAGATGACGTTCACATCAATACGATTGCTACCGCTCGGGATATGGAGCGTCGGGGGATTGGACGAGCTCTCTTGGATGATGGACTGGTGGCCGCCATCCAACGGGGATCGACGCGAATGACCCTGGAAGTGGCCGTCGGGAATGAAGCGGCCAGGGCTTTTTACGCCCAGTACGGGTTTGCCCCGCTCGGCATACGTAAGCAGTACTACCAAA
This sequence comes from Actinomycetota bacterium, assembly GCA_009726065.1. Taxonomy (GTDB): domain Bacteria; phylum Actinomycetota; class Acidimicrobiia; order Acidimicrobiales; family RAAP-2; genus RAAP-2. The sequence continues at coordinate 21,809 of WLNA01000009.1, read as the reverse complement.
AGACTGGCGAAGACGCTCTCGTCCTCGTTAGGGACCTCCACTCTCTCTGATCTTCGGTCGTGGGGGAGGTGTCGCCAGACCCCTACGATTTGTTTATGGGACTAGTGCTAGGGATTGAGACAAGCTGTGATGAGACGGCCGCAGCCGTTGTCGACGATCAGCTCAATATTCGTAGTTCCGTCGTGGAATCCTCACTAGAAGTCCACAAGGACTTTGGCGGTGTCGTCCCCGAACTAGCCGGGCGGGCCCACGTAGCCACAATTGGCTCGGTAGTCCGCCGGGCATTGGTGGACGCCGGCCTCAATCCCCAGACCCCCGAACTTGATGGCATCGCGGTGACCTCGGGTCCCGGTCTCATTGGCTCACTCCTCGTGGGACTAGCCGCCGCGAAGGGCTACTCCTTGGCGTGGGGTATTCCCTACATTGGCGTCAATCACTTAGAGGGTCATCTCTTCGCCCCGCTCCTAGAGCAGCCGAAGATGGAGTGGCCGATCATCACGCTTTTGGTTTCCGGCGGTCATTCCATGATCGTGCTGCAGTCTTCAGCGGGAGAACATGAAGTCCTCGGTGAAACCATTGACGATGCCGTGGGCGAGGCCTACGACAAGGTGGCCCGTTGGCTTGGTCTCGGCTATCCCGGTGGACCGGTAATCGACAAGATGTCCCAGGACGGCGTGGTCGGCTCTCTGCCACTGCCGAAGTCAATGGCCGGCGCTGGACTGGACTTCTCCTTTTCGGGGCTCAAGACGGCCGTGGTGCGCGGAACCGAAAAGCGCCCCGATCTCTCAATGTCTGACGTGGCCGCCTCGTTCCAGGGCGCGGTTTGCGAACAGTTACTACGCAAGCTGCGTCAAGCCGTTGATAGCAATGACGTTCGGGGAATCGCCCTGGCCGGTGGCGTTGCGGCGAACTCAGCGCTGCGCGCGGGAGTCACGGCCATGGCTCGGGAGTTTGCCATTGAGGTGCACTTACCGTCGATGGTCATGTGTACCGATAACGCGGCCATGATCGCCGCGGCCGGTCACTATCGCCTCAAGCACAATGGGCCGAGTCCACTCACGCTTTCGGCCGTGCCGAACTGGCAACTCGCGGACGTGCGATGAACGAGCGCTGGGTTCCCTTCGACGTGGCCGACGCCGATGCCAATCCATTTGGGCAGTGGCGTCGTTGGTACGAAGAGGGCTCACGCGAAGTACGCGAACCCGAAGCCATCTCTGTCTCAACGGCTAATCGGGCCGGTCGCATCTCGAGTCGCATGGTGCTCCTGCGCACGGCGGATGAACAGGGTTTCGTCTGGTTCACCAACTACAACTCCCACAAGGGTAACGACCTTGATGAAATCCCACGGGCGGCCATTCTCTGGTACTGCGAACCGCTGGGTCGACAAGTGCGTATCGAAGGACCCGTGGTGCGCGTGAGTCCTGAGGAGTCTGACGAGTACTTCAACTCCCGCCCTCGCGGTCATCAAGTTGGCGCCCACGCCAGCAATCAGAGTGAACCGATTGCGAGTCGCGCCACACTTGAGGAACGGGTTGCCGAACTGGAGTTGCAATTCGAAGGTCATCTCGTGCCCCGGCCAGATCATTGGGGCGGCTTTCGGCTGATCCCCGAGCACTTTGAGTTTTGGCAACACCGCAAGGACCGACTGCACGATCGCGTGCTCTACGACCTTGCTAACGGGGCGTGGTCACACGCTCGCTACGCGCCCTGAGAGGCAGGGTGGGCGGAAGCGAAGCGATTGGGTATACCGGAATGAAACTGGCTCCCTAACGGTGTTGCGTCGACTCCAGATCGCTTAGGTAGCGCCTAGATGCCACCAATGGACGTGAGGCCACCATCAACGACCAGTGATGTACCAGTTATAAATCGCGCCTGCTGACTCAGGAGGAAGACGATGGCGTCGGCAATATCGTCCGGACGACCGACTCGACCGAGGGGCGTTCGCATGGTGATGGAATTACGAAAATCATCGCTGGCAAGCAACGGGGCCAGCATGGGCGTCTCGATGGCCCCAGGGCAGACGCAATTAATTCGAACGCCGCGGGCCGCTAGTTCGTGCCCGGCCGCGCGAGCGAGACCGAGCAGGCCGGCCTTGCTAGTGCAGTAGGCCGGTAGCCAGGCGTGTCCGAAGTAACCCTCGATCGAGGAAATGTAGACAATCGCTCCCTCTCCAGAGTTGGCGAGGTCGTCGGCCAACTCGTGGGTCATTACGGCGGCCGTCGTGAGGTTGATGTCGATAGTACGCCCCCACGCTTCGGAGGTAAAGGCCGAGATTGGCTCGGGGCCGGATACGCCGGCGGCGTGCACGAGGCCACTAAAGCCACCCTGTGCGGTGCGAGCGGCCGCGTAGGCCTCGTGGCGCTTCTCGGTGTCGGTCACGTCAAAGGCCGCGATAGTGGTGGGCACCGCCAATTCTGCAGCGAGCTCCGCTAGGGGTCCCGCTTGGATATCCCAGAGAACTAAAGATCGACCGGTATTGGCGAGGGCCACAGCGGTGGCTCGCCCAATTCCAGATGCGGCGCCGGTAATGAGAACGGGATAGGACATGGTCACTCCTTCAGACTCCTGCCAAGTTAGGGCAATATGGCACTTCGGCCCCGCAACTCGGCGAAATGGAGGTCCAGTCTCCCTGCTACTATTGGCAGTCGTAATCCTTGAGTGCTAACTACCAGGAGGCTGAAAAGCAATGCAACTGCACCCCTTAGAAGACCGAATCGTTGTCCGTCCCAACGGCGCTGAAGCCACTACGGCCTCAGGCCTGGTGATTCCCGACACCGCCAAGGAAAAGCCCCAGCAGGGCGAAGTCCTCGCTGCCGGACCCGGCCGTCGTGCCGAGCTCAATGGCGAACTGATTCCTACCGGCGTGAAGGCTGGCGACACTGTTGTCTTCAGCAAGTACGGCGGCACCGAGATCACGGTTGATGGTGAGGACCTCCTCATTCTCTCCAGCCGTGACGTTCTCGCCACCATCACCAAGTAGTCCCCGCGCTCCGGCGCCCACACATCGAAAAAAGGAAAACAATGTCCAAGCTTTTGAAGTTTGATGACGAGGCCCGCCGCGGCCTCGAAGCCGGTGTCGACAAGCTCGCCGACGCCGTCAAGGTAACCCTCGGGCCCAAGGGCCGCAACGTCGTGATTGGTAAGAAGTTCGGTGCGCCGACTATTACCAACGACGGTGTGTCCATCGCTCGTGAGATTGAACTGGAAGACCCCTTCGAGAACATGGGGGCCCAGCTCGTCAAGGAAGTCGCCACGAAGACCAACGACGTCGCCGGTGACGGTACGACGACCGCTACGGTCTTGGCCCAAGCCTTGATCAAGGAAGGTCTCCGTAACGTGGCCGCTGGTGCCAACCCTTCAGGTTTGAAGCGCGGAATCGAAAAGGCCGTGAAGGCCGCCGTCGAGTCCATCCACGCCCAGTCGACCCCCGTTGACGGTAAGACGCAGATTGCCCAGGTCGCCACGATCTCGGCCGCTGACGCCGCTATCGGTGAAGTCATCGCCGAAGCTATCGACAAGGTCGGCAAGGACGGGACCGTAACCGTTGAAGAGTCGAACACGTTTGGTATCGAGTTGGAGCTCACCGAAGGTATGCAGTTCGACAAGGGTTACCTCTCGCCGTACTTCGTCACCGACTCGGAGCGCCAAGAGGCCGTTCTCGAAGATCCCTACATCTTGTTCACTTCGAACAAGATCTCTTCAGTTCACGACCTCGTCCCGGTCCTCGAGAAGGTCATGCAGTCGGGTCGCCCGCTCTTGATCATCGCCGAAGACGTTGAGGGCGAAGCGCTCGCAACGTTGGTCGTCAACAAGATCCGTGGTCTCTTCACCTCAGTAGCCGTTAAGGCCCCTGGTTTCGGTGAGCGTCGTAAGGCCATGCTTCAGGACATGGCCGTCTTGACTGGTGCCACGGTTATCTCCGAAGAAATTGGTCTGAAGCTCGACACTGCGTCACTCGACCTCTTGGGTCGCGCTCGCCGTGTTGTGGTCACCAAGGACGACACCACCATCGTGGACGGTAACGGAACGGAAGATGAAGTCAAGGGTCGCGTGGCTCAGATCAAGCGCGAAATCGAAGAGACTGACTCGGACTGGGACCGCGAGAAGCTCCAAGAGCGTCTCGCCAAGTTGGCCGGCGGCGTTGCCGTCGTCAAGGTCGGAGCCGCCACTGAGGTTGAACTCAAGGAAAAGAAGCACCGCATTGAAGACGCCTTGAGCGCAACTCGTGCAGCCGTCGATGAAGGCATCGTGGCCGGTGGTGGTACTGCTCTGGTTCGGGCCCGTAAGGCCGTCGAAGAAGTCATTGCGTCTCTGGTTGGCGATGAGGCCACCGGCGCGAAGATTGTCGCCGTGGCTCTCGAGGCACCGCTGCGTCACATCGCTGCGAATGCTGGTTTCGAAGGTGCCGTCAAGGTCCGTGAAGTCGCCGACGCCTCGGGTTCATTCGGTCTCAATGCCAACACGGGTGAGATTGTTGACCTCGTGAAGGCCGGAGTCATTGACCCCGCCAAGGTAACTCGTTCAGCTCTGCAGAACGCCGCGTCCATCGCTGCGTTGTTGCTCACCACGGAGGCCATTGTGGCCGACAAGCCCGAAGAGCCCGGTGCCGCTGGTGCGGCCGGTGGCATGGGTGGCATGGGCGGAATGATGTAATCATTCCCTCGGGAATCGCACAGGGCCGAGCCGAAAGGCTCGGCCCTTTTGCTGTCCGGGGGCGCCTTGTACGCTTTTCTCTCAGACCCCTTATGTCGATAACTCTCTTCACTGCCCGCGAACTCGTCACACTTGACGAAGACAGCGAGCGAGCCAATGCGGTCGCTGTTCTCGACGGACGCATCTTGTACGTGGGGACCACTGAATCGGTGACCGCCCGGCTCGGCGATACGCAGTTCACGCTGGACACTCAATTCGCCGATGCGGTCTTGGTACCGGGGTTTATTGAGGCCCACGGTCACCTCCTGCCCAACGGTTCCTTCAGCCAGCATCTCTGGCTGGGCTTCGATGATCGCTTGCGAGCCGACGGCACCGTTGACCGTGGCTGCACCTCTATTGACGAAGTAATCAATCGACTGCGCGAAGTGGCCGCGACTACGCCTTCTGGCGAGCACATCTTTGGTGTGGGCTTTGACCCGACCTTCCTGGAGGGTCGTGCACTTACCCGCCAAGATCTGGACCGAGTCAGCACGGATCACTACGTCTCGGTAATGAACGCCTCACTTCATTGGGGCTATGCCAACTCAATGCTCATCAATCAACAAGGTATAACTTCGGCGACCGATGCTCTCGGCGTCGTCAAGGATGCCGATGGCGAACCGACCGGGCAGTTCGCCGAGACGGCAATGGCCCTCATCTTCGATGCGGTCGGCGCCATGCGACAAGAGACCAAGGCATCTCTGGATGCCGGCGCCCATTTGGCCCGACTCGCGGGAGTGACCACGCACTCGGATCTTGCCGTGCGCATTCTGGGCCGAGTATTTGATGAGTATTCGACCTACGCCGCGTCGGGAGAACTCCCCGTACGAGTCGTCGTATCGCCGCACATGTACGAGACCTTCCGCCGGCTCTCGCCTGCTGAGAGTCTTGAGCTGGTCCAGTCGATCCGGGAACGTTGTAACGATCGGCTCTTACTTGGTCCCTTGAAGTGGATATCCGATGGATCGATTCAGGGTTTCACGGCGGCCCTCAACTGGCCCGGCTACTGCAACGGCAGCGAGGATGGACATCTCCTTCTTGACCGGGCCACTATCACTGCAGCGGTATTGCCTTTTCACCGAGCCGGTTTTCAGGTGGCAATCCATGCCAACGGGGACCGCGCTATCGATGAGACATTGTTGGCGTTGCGAGATGTAGTCGAGTCCGACCCCCGAGACGATCATCGACACCGCATTGAACACGCCCAGATGATGTCGCCCCAGCAGTTAGATACCGCCGCCGAACTCGGGGTGGCGCTGAACTTCTTCTCGAATCACCTTTTCTATTGGGGTGATATCCACTACACGACAACCATGGGTCCTGAACGAGCCATGCGCAGTAACCCGGCGAAGAGCGCCCTGGTGAAGGGAATCAAGATCTCCATTCACTCAGATGCGCCAGTGACTCCCGTCGCACCCCTCTTTACGATGTGGTGTGCCGTTAACAGGGTTACCCGCACGGGCATGATCCTCGGGGAAGAGGAACGATTGACTCCACTGGAAGCGCTGCGAGCGGTGACTCTCGGCGCCGCCGAACTGATGCATCTTGATCACGAACTGGGGTCGATAACCGTCGGCAAGCTTGCTGATTTCACCGTCCTAGCTCAGAATCCCCTGACGACCAATCCGATGGAGATCAAGAACATCCCCGTGGTGGGCACCGTGCTGGCCGGAGTGCCGACTTAGTTCGCTTCGTCCGGTGCCTCAACTGCGAGGTGCGGCATCTTCTTGTCGAGCCACGATGGCAACCACCAGTTCGCATTACCAAAGATGTGCATCATCGCTGGCACCAGAATGGTTCGCAAGATGAATGCATCGAGGAATACGGCGGCACCGAGTCCGATGCCGAACTCAGCGATCACTCTTTCGCCACCAAAGACGAAGGCCACGAAGACTGAAATCATGATGAGTGCCGCGGCGGTGATCACTCGACCAGTATCAGCCTGACCACGCAATACGGAGTGCTTGTTATCACCGGTGTGCACCCACTCTTCGTGCATGCGACTCACGAGAAAGACTTGGTAGTCCATCGAGAGTCCAAAGAGGATGGCAATCATGATGACGGGCAAGAAGGACTCAATGGGACCACTACCAACATTCAGAAGCGAACCACCCCAGCCCCATTGAAAGACGGCCACCACTACGCCAAAGGAAGCACCCGCAGCGAGCAGGTTCATGAGGGCGGCCGTGGCGGGGATCAAGAAACTGCGGAAGGCGATTAGCAGGAGGAGGCATCCCAAAAGAACAATCACCCCGATAAAGAGAGGCAATTTGTCAGACAGCGTTCGGGCGAAGTCGTCGAAAATTGCGGTAGCTCCGCCAACGTAGGCGTGCAGGGTGGTCCCCTTCGTGAACTCCGGGACGGTCGTGGTGCGCAATGACTTAATTAAGTCCGACGTTGCGATGTCCGAGGGACCGGACTTCTGGAACACCATCAACAACGCCACCTTGTGGTCTTCGCTGATCTGTAGGGGCGCCACTTGGGCCACGTTGGGATTCTGTTTAATGCCAACGGCCAGTTCGCCCATTGTCTCGATGTCACTGGCATTGGTGATGGGGGCCACGATTTGGAGTGGTCCATTGAATCCAGCGCCAAAGCCCTTCGAGAGTAAGGAGTAGGCCTTATACGTCGTACTGGTCTGAGGGTCGGTGCCCTGATCGGCGTTTCCGAGGTGCAACGAGAAGTAGGGGACAATTAACACGCTGATCACCGCAATGGCCGCCACGGCAAGGGGCACTGGACGCTTGGCCACAAATGCACTCCACTGATCCCAGCGGGGGTGCTGGCTCTCGTGGGAGCCACCTTCTTGGGCCAGTTGTCGACGACTACGGCGACTGAGTGCACGCATGCCCATAACGCGTAGTAGTGCGGGCAGAAGCGTGATGGCGGCGAACATGGTGATCAGCACGGTCACCGAAGCGGCAATCGCCACGCCATTGAGAAAACTAAGCCGGAGCACCAACATGCCGAGCAGCGCGATACAGACGGTGGCACCCGCAAAGAGCACCGCTCGTCCGGACGTGTTGACGGCGGTGACCACGGACTCCTCCACGCTCATCCCCTTGAGCAAACTCTGGCGATAGCGGGTGACAATAAACAGGGCGTAATCGATCCCGACGCCGAGCCCAATTAGCGAGGCCAGTTGGGGGGCGAACGTCGCAATGGAGAACGTGTGAGTCAAGAGGCCGACGGCGGCCGACGCCGTACCCAGGGCAAAGATTGCCGTTCCGAGGGGGAGCAGCATGGCCAAGAAGGAGCCAAAGGCCAGTATCAAGATGATGCCGGCGGCCAGGATGCCGAAGAGTTCACCAGGGTTGCCTTTGGGCTGATTCAGTTGGCTGATAGCCCGACCACCGAATTCCACTTCCAGCGAGGCGGTGCGAAGCGACGAGGCCTTGTCTACGACGGCGCGTACATCTTCGTGTTTCAATGTGAAGGCCGATCCCGTAAAAGTCACGGTGGCGTATGCAATCGATTGGTCCTTCTGACTGATCTGCGTGAAGCCCTCGCGGGTAAACGGGCTCACGACTTGGGCCACACTGGGGAGCGTTTGAATCTCGGACAGCGTGTTTGCAATTGCAGCCTGCGTTGCGAGGTTAGTGAGCGAGGCGCCGTTCGTAGCGTGGAAGACAATGTTGTCCTGATCGCCCTTCTCTGTCTGGCCGAACCCCTGTACCAAGAGGTTGAGCGCTTTAGTGGACTCAGTCCCAGGCAAGTTAAAGGTGTCGCGAAAATTGGTTCCCAGGGAACCGGATGCTCCGGTGAGCCCGACGAAGAGTGCGATCCAGAGCAGAATTACGGTGAAGCGGCGGCGTACGCACCAACGAGCGAGGGATGACATAGGACTCCTAGGCGAAAAAGGGGGGGGCGAACCGAAGTTTGCGTAGTCACCTTACTGGTCCACTCGACTGCAACGACCTCGTGTATTACCTTGATGACAGGAGTGAGTGATGACAATTGAACCAACGGCGTCACCATTTCCAGGGCATGAGTTTCCCCAGCGTCTCCCGCTCGTAGATCGGCGTGAGCCCGGTGGTCCGTCACCGTGGAAATCGAGAAATTCTCGTGAGTGGTCGTCACTTACGGCAGAGCAGATTGCGCTTCGACTACGCCATCACGTTGTCGATACTGCGAAGAACGGCCATGTAGTGAACGATGAGGTAGAGGCTTACCAACGTGACGGTGGAGAAACTATCCGCCAGTCCGCAGTATTACTTTGTCTCTTCGATAGTGAAGATGGTGTTCAGATTGTGTTGACGCGACGAGCTGCACATTTACAGCACCATCGCCAAGAAGTTGCGTTCCCTGGCGGGAGGTGCGAGCAGCTAGAGACCCCGACGCAAACTGCCGTACGTGAGGCCAACGAAGAGGTCGGAATAGCACCTGAGGCGCTCACCACTATTGGCCATCTCACACCGATTGTCACGATGGCGAGCAACTCGTCGATCTACCCCGTAGTTGCTATCCACGCGGGTGAGCCAGCATTCTCAATCGACCCTAATGAGGTGGAACGAGTATTTTCGGTGCCACTTTCCCATCTTTTCCGAGAAGAATCCTTCGTGGAGGAGCGATGGTGGCGTGACAGTCGCCGCCCCGCTTCGCCAGACGGTTCCTTCCCGATTTACTTCTTCAAGGTCCCCGGTGATTTGGTGTGGGGTGCGACGGCCCGCATTCTGACTGAATTTCTTGAAGTGATTTCCCGCGAGGTCTAGAATCCAGATTTGATCGCATGCCCAGAATTGGCATCTATTGCCGTTAAAAAAAGTTCTAAATCTAAATTTAATTAACTATGATGGGCTACATGCTTGACGCGCACATGACCGAAAGCGAAGACCGAGAGGCTCTTCCCTCGACTTCTTTGGTACGCGCGCAACCCTCGATCACCGCAGTCTTCCCGTTCAGACTTTCTATCGTGGTCCCCGTCTACAACGAGGTAGCCACAGTAGAACGAGTCGTTTCTACCGTGTTGTCTCTGGAAATTCCCTGTGAATTCGAGGTCATCGTCGTTGACGATGGCTCGACAGACGGATCATCGACACTTCTTGAAGATCTGAGTGGGAACAACGTACAGGTTCTGCACCACGCGAAGAACCTCGGAAAGGGTGCGGCGGTCAAGACTGGCCTCGCCGCCTCTACCGGGACGCACCTACTGATCTTCGATGCCGACACTGAGTATGACCCTCACGACATTGCCCGACTGGTGCTCCCGTTGATGAGTGGCCGTGCGGAAGTGGTTTTCGGTAGCCGCATGTCCGGCTTCGGAACAGTTCATCCATCGCTGCATCATTTAGTGGGTAATCGACTGATGACGTGGACTGCCAACATCATGTTCGGAGCGGCGATCTCCGACCTGCACACATGTTTGAAGCTCCTACCTATTCCGCTGCTGCGGGCAATGCGACTACAGGAGGGTGGCTTTGGTCTTGACACCGAAATTGCCTGTGAAATGTTGCGTCTTGGTTTCCGGCCTTACGAGCTACCTATTTCATATGTGGGCCGTTCAGTACAGGAGGGCAAAAAGATTCGCGTTTCAGATGCTTTCCGCAGTGTGTATATCCTCACGAAAATACGTGTCAGCCGGCGTCGCGTGAAATATGGGAATCGGGATCTCACTTTAATTCCAAAGATTCACTTGATAGACGTGAGTGGCTACGGCGCTTGATACACCGAGCGATAGCTGGCTGGGTGGTATCGAGCCAGGCATTCAAATTCGGTGGTAGCCCTGGAACCGTGGTCCTCTACGAAGGATTACGAGAGTTACATTGAATTATGGACTTATGCACATGCACGCGGAGTTGCGCCGAGGTCTTGAGCGAAAGACTCACGATTCATTACTACTCTCTAAATAACAATTTCAGGCAGCGCTAGCACCGTGTCCAAGTCAGTGGTCCGAGTGGCTGTTGTTTCCGATGCCGTTTTGCCCTGGCATCAAGGGGGTAAAGAGCATCGCTATCAACATCTTCTGGCGCGATGGCCAGAGCAGAATCTCGATGTGACCGTCTACACAATGAAGTGGTGGGATGACGCGCCACCTAGTGGACCAATTTCGTATGAAGCGATAAGTCGTCGCTACGCGATGTATCAAGGTGAGCGACGCTCAATACTTCAGGCGGGCATGTTCGCCCTCTCCACCTTCAAAATGCTGTGGAAGAAGTATGACGTTATTGAGGCCGACCAGATGCCATATTTGCAACTCTTTCCATTGAGGATTGTTGCCACTCTGCGTCGCGTGCCACTGGTTGTTACTTGGCATGAAGTTTGGGGTAGTGAGTATTGGCGCGCATACCTCGGACGAGCTGGGTTTATCGGATCGTATATTGAGCGGCTCGCCAGTAAAATTCCCTCAGTTATTGCGGTTGTTTCAGAGGGGAGTGCCGAACGGCTCCGTCAAATGGGTGTTGCGCCAGATAAAATTCTGGTCCTTCCTAATGCCCTTGATCGAGACGAGCTCAGCCGAGTGATGCCTTCGACGATGGCCCCGACGATTCTGTCGGTCGGTAGGTTGGTGGGCCACAAGAGAGTTGACCTCACCTTGAGGGCTCTACAGCAAATCCCCGGTACGACGCTCGGCATTATTGGAACGGGTCCCGAGTACGACAGGCTGATCCAGCTCAGCAAGGAGCTAGGCGTTGCCCACCGTGTGACGTTTTTTGGAAATGTGGCGGACCACGGCGCAGTCCTCGGCCTCGTAAAGGGCGCGACTGTTGTTTCACTTCCATCGGAACGCGAAGGGTTTGGGATGGCCGTGGCTGAGGCGCTCGGCCTCGGTACCCCCGTTGTCTCGTCTAATCACTCTGATAACGAGGCCAAGAACTTAATTAGCGATGGTACGACGGGGTCGGTTATTGCCACCGGAGAAGTCTCAGAACTCGTTGCGGCGTTGAACTTCTGGCTCACTGCAAGTCTAAATAAAGACACAATCAGCAACTCTTTCTGGAACGACCACGGTGAATTGAGCTGGGATTCAGTGGCCACTCAGTACGCCAACATCTTTAAGAACGCGGCCCAGTAATTTGTAACGCATCATTTTTATCGGTCGATTGAGCCGGCGAGCCCCTGGCCATAAACGGGAGTGGCGTTGCTGGGAACCCCGTGGAAAAGGACCCGTGATGACCGTGACGTCCCGTTTCGCCTACCTGTCGCTCCGGTAGAATGTCCGTACCGCAACGCCCCAGTGGCGGTTAAACACGGAGGTCTTTGTGGCTGAGGTAGAGATCGGCATTTACAAGTCGGCACGTCAAGCGTATGGTTTTGACGACATTGCGATCGTGCCCTCTCGCCGGACTCGAGACCCCGAAGATGTCGACATTGCCTGGCAGCTTGACGCTTACAAATTCGAACTTCCACTCCTCGCATCCGCAATGGATGGTGTTGTGTCACCCGCCACGGCGATTGAGATCGGCCAACTAGGTGGGCTTGGTGTCTTGAACCTCGAAGGCCTCTGGACGCGCTATGACGATCCAATGCCGCTCTTTGATGAAATTCGTGCGTTAGACAATGACAGAGCCACGGCGCGCATGCAGCAGATGTACCTCGAGCCCATCAAGCTCGAACTCGTAACCCAGCGAATCCGCGAGATGAAGGCCGCAGGAATTACGACCTCCGCCTCGGTCACGCCGCAGCGGACGAACTGGATGGCCAAGGCCATCGCTGACGCCGAGTTGGACATTTTGGTTATCCAAGGAACCGTGGTGTCGGCTGAGCACGTCAGCAAGACGGTCGAGCCCCTGAATCTCAAGAGCTTCATTCGTGAATTCGAAATTCCAACCATCGTCGGTGGCTGTGCTAGTTATCAAGCGGCACTGCACTTGATGCGTACGGGTGCCGTCGGCGTACTCGTAGGTGTCGGACCTGGAAATGCTTGTACCACGAGAGGTGTACTCGGCATTGGCGTGCCTCAAGCAACGGCTATCGCTGACGTCGCGGGTGCTCGGATGCGTCACCTCGATGAAACGGGTGTCTATGTCCACGTGATTGCGGATGGTGGTATGAGCAAGGGCGGCGATATCGCCAAGGCCATTGCCTGCGGTGCCGACGCCGTGATGATTGGTTCACCACTCTCCAGCGCAACTGAAGCCCCAGCCCGTGGTTTCCACTGGGGCATGGCCACATTCCACCCCACGTTGCCTCGCGGTGCGCGAGTGCGGACTGAAGTGCGTGGCTCACTCCGCGAAATTCTTCTAGGCCCGGCTACCGAGAACGATGGTCGCATGAACCTCTTTGGAGCACTGCGCACATCTATGGCTACGTGCGGCTACGAGACGCTCAAAGAGTTCCAAAAGGCCGAGATCATGCTCGCCCCCTCTCTGCAAACTGAAGGAAAGCAGCTCCAGCGCTCGCAGGGCGTCGGCATGGGCCATTGAGCTCACCTGTTCTCGTCGTTGATTTTGGTGCTCAGTACGCGCAGTTGATCGCGCGCCGTGTCCGAGAGGCTCACGTTTTTTCCGAGATTGTTCCGGCATCAATTAGTGCCGATGAGGTTCGTCGTCGCGCCCCAGGTGCCATCATCTTGTCCGGTGGCCCCAAGTCGGTCTACGAAACCCCGGCACCCTCGCTGGATCCTGGAATTTACGCACTCGGGATACCAATTCTCGGTATCTGTTACGGAGCCCAGCTCATGGCTCAGCAGCTCGGTGGGGTAGTTACCTCGACCGGCGGCGGTGAGTACGGGCGAACCACGCTCACCCGCAACGGCCCCAGCGATCTTCTGACTGGCGTCACGGACAGTTCCGATAGCTGGATGAGCCACGGTGACGCCATTACGCAGGTACCCCAGGGGTTTGTAGCTACGGCGTCCACGCCGCTGGCTCCGGTCGCCGCGATGGAAGACAACAATCGTCGCTTCTACGCCGTGCAATATCACCCTGAAGTCGCCCACTGTGACTTCGGGCAAGACATCATCGAAAACTTCCTCCACCGCTTGGCCGCACTGCCCGCCTCATGGACGAATACCAACATCATCGACGATCAGGTTGCAATTATTCGCGAGAAGGTTGGCACCGAGCGTGTGCTATGCGCTCTATCGGGTGGCGTTGATTCCGCCGTGGCCGCCGCCATGGTCACTCGGGCCATCGGTAAGCAACTCACGTGCGTCTTTGTGGACACGGGACTCATGAGGGCCAATGAGGGCGAACAGATTGAGCAGACGTTCGTCAAGCAGTTTGGTGTGGAGTTGATCCACGTGAAGGCTCAGGACCGTTTCTTCGACGCCCTCGCCGGCGTGACTGACCCCGAGCGTAAGCGCAAAATCATTGGTGAACTCTTCATTCGAGAGTTTGAAGCCGTTGCTCGCGAACTCGGGGCTGGCGGCGAAGGCCCCCGCTTCTTGGTGCAAGGAACGTTGTATCCCGACGTCATTGAGTCGGGCTCAGGCCACGCCGCAAATATCAAGAGCCACCACAACGTCGGTGGTCTCCCCGAAGACCTTTCCTTCGACTTGATTGAGCCACTGCGCACCTTGTTTAAGGATGAAGTTCGCAAGGTTGGTGAAGAGCTGGGTCTCCCTAGCGAAATCGTCTGGCGTCAGCCTTTCCCCGGTCCCGGACTCGGCGTGCGCATTATTGGCGAAGTAACTCGTGAGCGAGCTGAGATTCTCCGGGCCGCTGACTACGTCGTGGTGGATGAAATCCGCAAGGCCGGTCTCTACCGAGAACTGTGGCAGAGTTTCGCCGTGTTACCGGCGGTCCGTACAGTGGGAGTTATGGGCGACGGCCGAACTTACGCGTATCCGATCATCATTCGCGCGGTCACGAGCGACGACGCCATGACGGCCGACTGGGCCCGTTTGCCCTATGACGTCATCGAGTCCATTTCCAATCGACTCATTCGAGAAGTGCCGGGAGTAAATCGCGTTGCGCTGGACGTGACGAGTAAGCCACCAGGCACGATTGAGTGGGAGTGAGCCAAGGCTCATTTGGCGATGCGGAGTTATGGGGTAACCAATCTCCGGAGCCCCATCTCGACGCCGCACGTCTCACCGATGACCTCACAGAGCCGCAGCGACAGGCGGTAACCCACCCGGGAGGACCGCTCCTCGTCGTGGCCGGAGCCGGCTCCGGTAAGACTCGTGTTCTGACTCGTCGAGTTGCCTATCTCCTTGAAGTCGATCGAGTCGCGCCATGGGAAATTCTGGCGATTACCTTCACGAATAAGGCTGCTGACGAGATGAAGCGCCGCGTAGCCGAGTTGGTGGGCAGCCGCTCGGAGCGCATGTGGGTCCAAACCTTCCACTCGGCCTGTCTGCGACTCCTACGGGCGAATGCTGGAGTCTTGGGCTTTGAACCAGGTTTTACGATTTATGACTCCGACGAGAGTCGCAGTGAAGTAGAGCGAATCATGAAGGACTTGGGCGTCGACGTTAAGGTGACGAAGCCTCGATCGGTCTTGGCCATGATCTCGGCAGCCAAGAACGCGATGCAGTCTCCAACGGCCTACCTCGAAGTTGATGCCGATCCCAAGCGCGAGATGGTGGCCAAGGTCTATCAACGCTACGAAGACTCTCTCCGCCGCGCGAACGCGATGGACTTCGATGACTTGCTGCTCAACGCGGTACGCATGCTGCAGAAAGATGCCGATGTCCGCCAGCGATACCAGCGCCAGTTTCGCCATGTTCTGGTTGACGAGTTTCAAGACACCAACGGAGTGCAGAACAAGCTCGTAGAGATTCTGGCTGAATACCACGGAAATATCTGCGTCGTCGGTGACGCCGACCAATCGATCTATCGATTCCGAGCGGCCGATGTGCGCAACATTCTGCAGTTCGCTCAACATCACCCCGATACCACTACGGTCCTGCTCGAAGAGAACTTTCGTTCCACTCAGACAATCTTGGATGCCGCTAATGCCGTCATCGATCGGAACGAATCCCGCATCCCTAAGAACCTCTTTACGCAACGTGGTCGAGGTGACAAGATCCGTCGATACGCCGGTGAGGATGAATACGACGAAGGCCGTTGGGTAATTGCTGAGTTGCGCCGTTTCCGAAACGAGTACAACATCGAGTGGCGCGAAATGGCGATTTTCTATCGAACCAATGCGCAGAGTCGTGTGCTCGAAGAACAGTGCATCCGTGCGGGCGTGCCCTACCGGGTTATTTCGGGGCTCCGTTTCTACGACCGCAAAGAAGTAAAAGATGTTCTGGCATACGCTCGACTTCTCGTAAACCCCCGCGATGACGTCGCCTCCCGCCGGGTCATCAATGAACCACGCCGGGGGGTCGGTGCGGTTGCGCTTACCAAGTTGCAGTCGTACGCCACTGATCGCAATATCTCTTTCTCGGAAGCGGTGAGGTTTTCGGAAGAGGCCGGCGTCTCCGGAAAGGCGGGCTCGGGGGTGAGGCAGTTCGCCGCACTCCTCGATGAACTGCGTGCCCTCTCGAATGATCTGCCACCCGGGGAGATGATTCAAGCCATCGCTCGAGAGAGCGGGATTTTGGATGAGTTGCTAACTGATGGCAGCGATGAGGCGAGGAGTCGCATCGAGAACCTTGGCGAACTAGCGAGTGCAGCTGCTGAATATGAATCGATGTTGGAGTTTCTCGAACGACTCGCGCTGAGTGCTGAAAGTGATCAACTCGATGCCAGTGCCGGCGCAGTTTCGTTGATGACCATGCACGTCGCTAAGGGGTTGGAATTCCCAGCCGTGGTTATGACGGGCCTCGAAGAGGGGATGTTCCCGCATTCGCGGGCCCTTGTCGATCAGGCTGAATTAGAAGAAGAACGGCGCCTGTGCTACGTCGGTATCACGCGAGCGATGCGACATCTCTCTCTGACTCACGCTTGGACCCGCACGATGTGGGGTCGTCGCATGGACGCGATTACGAGTCGATTCTGGAGTGAGGTACCCGAGGAACTTTGCGAAGAGTGTTCGGTGGTCAAGCCCATGCGACGGAGCACCTTTAGTGACACTGACTACGGTTTTGAAGGTCGTTCGAGTGATTTCACTGTGGGTCGGGCGTTCGGAGCCGCTACACCCCAGGAGGCTCGTGGTTCTGGAGCCGAACAGTTGGGCTTACGCAGCGGCGATCGCATTATTCACGACCGCTTCGGCCCGGGAACTGTCCTGAGCGTCGCGGGTGAGGGTGAACGCACTAGGGCGTTTGTGCGATTTGACGAAGGCCAGTCCGAAAAACAGCTGGTTTTGTCGATTTCGCCCCTCAAGCGTCTTTAGGGCGCGAGTCAATACGATGAGATGATGCGAAAAGACGGCACGCCGACTACCCGCCGTTCACGTTCACGTTTCTGGCGACCTCGCTCGCGGGAATCAATTAGGCACTCTCGCTCCGTGTACGTGCGCCGCCGCATTGTTTTTGGCTTGGCGCTCATGACGTTAATGTACGGTCTCTATCTCGGAGCGACCTTGGCCGTTGCGCTGACTAATCAGTCGTACGGTGTTTCGTATTCGGCCCGAGGCGCCGAGTGGGGTCGCGAGCACGGCATGGGCTGGGCCGTGACCTGGGTGGAGCAGCGGTACTACTCCATCAATAAACCAAAGACTGGTGGGACTCCCGAGTCCAACCAATTCGGGTCGGGTTCGACCGCCGTCGACATTCCCCGCACCGGCCACCTTCCAGCTCCAGCCACCGTATTGACTCCAGCCAAGAAGCCGCAACCCGGTGAGGGTGTTTGGCACCCCGTCGGACGTAAAACTGCGTCAGGGATTCCGGCTATGTATGAGGCCTTCATCCGTCCCGATGCCGTCCATACGAGTTACGTGGTCGGTCTGGCTTGGATGGATCCGACGTTGCTCGAAGCGCAGCTCTATTCAGGTTCCTTTATTCCCGGCGGTGGGCCCTATAAGCACAGCGCACCGATTCTGCCGAGGACGACGGGCAATCTGGTAGCCGCTTTCAACGCTGGCTTTCGAATGGAAGATGCCAACGGTGGGTACTACACCGACAATAAGACGATTTTGCCATTGCGCAAGGGTGCAGCCTCGGTGGTGATATTCAAAGACGGCACAATGACCGTGGGGCAGTGGGGCCGCGATATCAAGATGTCGAGCGCAGTTCGCGAAGTCCGCCAGAATCTCGACCTCATTGTGGACGGTGGTCAGCCGGTTGACGGATTGGATTCGACGGATACCAAGCGCTGGGGCGCCACGCTCGGAGGCAAATTTGACGTTTGGCGCAGTGGGATGGGTGTGACTGAAAATGGCGCACTGGTGTACGCCGGAGGACCGGCACTTACCATTTCGGCGCTGGCCGATGTCTTGGTACGAGCTGGTGCCGTTCGCGCACTAGAGCTCGACATCAATACCGACTGGGTGCAGTACTCAATCTTCAATGCCCCGCTGGGTACCAGAGTCAATGGCGGGCACGGCAAGAGTTTGATTTCGTCGATGGTGGGACCACCGAGTCGCTACTTCACCACGTGGTGGAACCGTGACTTTTTCACGGTGTCGTTGCGGTCAACGGAGTCAACGGTGGCAACGACTACGCAGCCCTAGCGGTCCTCGTTGATCTTGCGCCAGAGTGGCGCGGGGAGGTGACGAAGTAGAGCGAAGAGCCACTTCATGATGCTCGGGGAGTAGATGATGCGGGCGGGAGTACCGAGGCCGCGGAGGATGTCCTTAGCGACTCGTTCGGCGTCGACCGAAAAGGGTGCCGGCTTTAGCCCGGCAGTCATCTTGGTGTGTACGAAACCAGGCCGCACAATCTGCAGGGTGACGCCCGTCCCGATGAGCGAGTCGGCCAGGCCCTCGCAGAGCCGATCCAGGCCGGCCTTAGCGCCGCTGTAGAGATACGAGCCTCGCCGAACCCGAATACCGGCCACGGAACTAATCACCACAATCCGACCAGATCCCTGCGCAATCATTCGCTGTCGTAATGCGGCGAGAGCCGTCACCGGCCAGGCGTAGTTGACGATGGACATGCGGGCCGCTGCCGCGGGGTCGTTTTCGTCGAGCATTTGCTCACCGAGAAGTCCCACGGCAATGATGACGAGATCCACGGGTGCGCCAACCGCGGCGAATGACTGCGCTACGGCCGTTTCGGCTGAAGTGACATCTTGCGCGTCAAACGTAATGGTGTGCGTGGCGGTTGCCCCGGCATTGGATGCCTCCTTCGCCGCCTCACTGAGCAGTGATTCATTGCGCCCAGCCAGGACCACGGTGCGAGCGCGAGCGCCACAGAGCTTCTTGGTGACTTCTCGTGCGATGTCGGAACTGCCACCGAGCACGACGACGGTCTGGGGTTGTCCAAATGCATTTTCCATGATGCCTACTTTCGAATTAGTTCAAGCCGACGAGCGAGATCGCTGGTGATGACGGTATCGGGGTCAACCGTACGCTTAATCTGCAACAGTTCTTCAAACCTCGGGTACATGGCGCGAAACGTGGCCGGATCAAGCCGAGCATCTTTCGCGAGATAGACGCGTCCGCCGGCCTCGAGGACGAGGCTGTCGAGTTGGTCGAGGACGCGTGGGAGCGCGGCGGGACCGACCGGCAGATCCAGGGCCAGCGTCCAACCCGGCATCGGGAATGACAGTGGCCCCGGGGTGCCTGCACCAAAACGTTTGAGGACGGCTAGAAAGCTGGGCACCCGCGACTCGGCCAGCAACTTGATGGCGTCGACAACCGTTTCGCTGGCTGTGTCTGGCACCGCGAACTGATATTGGACAAAGCCGCGGCGACCGTAGAGACGATTCCAATCCCGTACTCCGTCAAGGGGATGGAAAAATGCTCCGATACTTTGCTCTTCCCCCCGTCGCTGCTTGGGGGCCATGCGGAACCAGAGTTCGTTAAAGGCACGAATAGAGAGACCGTTCAGTAAACCGCTTGGCGCTGAAAAGGGAACACCAATCTTGGCCTCGCGCGGAGATTGGCGTTCATCGTTACTACGGTCGGCGTGGTCCCCTCGAGTCAAGATGGCCCGACCCATGGTGGCCCCAGTAGTCATGCAGTCCACCCACGCAACGGAGTAGCGGTAGCGATGGTCACCACTCTGCATCTCGTGCATCACTGATTCAAGATTTGTGAATCGGGTGGTGTCCACTATGACCTTGTCGCTCGTCACCGCCAAAAGCTGAAGTTGGGCACGGAGGACGACGCCCGTGAGGCCCATGCCCCCGATAGTCGCCCAGAAGAGTTCGGCGCGGTCCGTTGGGCTGCAGGTGATTGTGCCGGACGGCGTGGCCAAGACGAGTGAGCGGACGTGGTGACCAAAGGAGCCATCCACGTGATGGTTCTTACCGTGGACGTCAGCGGCGATAGCTCCGCCAACGCTGACTTGACGCGTGCCGGGGGTTACGGGCACAAACCAGCCCTGCGGCAGTCCGACCCGGATGAGGTCGTCAATAGTCACACCGGCATCGACCCAGACTGTTCCGTCCGAGTCAATAGTGTCCATAACGGTCATGGCGCTATTGCGTAGTACCAGGCCGCCCGCGAGTTGTGCCGCGTCGCCGTAACTACGCCCGAGGCCGCGAGAGAGGACGTGGGTAGAGCTGCCGAGCAACGACGAGACTTCTTCGGCGGTGGGCTCCAGCACCTCGGCCACACTCGGTGACGTTCGGCCCCACCCGTAAAGCTTTTCTCGGCTCACGCGTGTACGCCCAAGACGAAGAGCGCGGCCCAGAGGAGCCCGAGGGCCTGCAACGTATGGTCGCTATAGACAAGATCTTCTGGTGCGCCTCCATCGCCGCGTTCGAGTCGACGCAGGATATGAAGAATGGCGATGACTACGGGTACGGCGGTCAATCGAATCAGTACAACTCGGTGATGGATGTTGGAGAGACCAGTTGCCGAGACGTCGAAGGCCCAGAGGCAGTACGTCGTTACGACAGCCGAGGCGACGAGGGTAAGCGCGGACCTTAAAAATTCTGGCGTGTACGCCGCCAGTACGGCCCGGTGGGCGGCGGCATTGCCGCCTAGTTCCTTCAATTCGGCCGTCCGTTTGCCGATTACCAAAAAGAGTGCGGCGAAGGCGGTCACGGCGAGGAACCAGCTCGAGACGTAGAGATCACTTGCGACGGCACCACCTAGGGCCCGGAGAAAGAATCCGCTCGCCACAACTGCGAATTCAATCACTGGTTGACGTTTTAACGCGATGGAGTAGGCCAGCGTGAGGGTGACGTAGGTAGCCAGGACGTAAAAAAGCCCGTGCGCCGAACCCCCGACGAACCACGCGGTGGTCATGGCACCGAGGAGGAGGAGGGCAGCCGCGACGAGAGCGAGTGGCAGAGGAAGGACGCCCGAAGCAATGGCTCGGAACTTTTTAGTGGGGTGGAGACGATCAGCAACTCGATCTTTTGCATCGTTGATGAGGTAGAGACCACTCGCGGCTAGCGAGAAGGCTAGGAAGGCACCTCCAGTGTGTCTCAGTGTGGCGGCGTTAGTGATCTGACCGGCGGCGGCGGGAGCGATGATGACGAGGCCGTTTTTGACCCACTGGCGTGGCCGGAGGGCGCTGATGAGACCAGCCAGAAGCTTGCGGGAATGCTGCACAATCAAACGCTAGTTCGCCATGCCGTCACTTGGCGGAGGGGAGGGGTGCGAATTTTCTTGAACGCTTGGGGAGAACTGCAAACCCTGACAATTCCATTCGAGAAACCGGCCTGATGGCAATAATCCGAGCGACTGGAAGGATGGTGGTCAAAAGCGACCTATGCTCTTAAACCGATGAAGCGGACGTATCGCGTAGTGGTAGCTAAACCAGGTCTTGATGGCCACGACCGAGGAGCGAAGGTCATCGCCCGTACCCTTCGTGACGCTGGATTTGAAGTCGTCTACACCGGTCTGCACCAGACTGCCGACCAAGTTGTACAAGCTGTTATCCAAGAGGACGCTGACGCCCTCGGACTATCTCTACTGTCGGGTGCCCACCTGGTACTCGTCCCCCGCGTGATCGAGCAGCTCCGTGCCGCCGGACGCGAAGACGTTCTGGTCGTCGTTGGCGGCATTATTCCTGAAGACGACATCGCCCCCCTTGCGGCCGCCGGTGTTGCACGAGTCTTTACCCCCGGTTCACCGCTTGGTGAGATCGGCACGTGGCTAGAGAGCGCATTAGACGAACGAGAGCCCGCGTAAGCGGCAAAGTGGCGTACCAACGCCGAAAGTGAGAAGTCATGGACCTCTTCGAATACCAGGGCAAGCAGTACTTTGCTCGTTACGACATCCCT
>WLNA01000084.1 GCA_009726065.1 Actinomycetota bacterium | reverse complement strand
TACACCGGCCTCGTCGGCACCGTGGATGAAGTCTTCGCCGCGGCAATCGCCTAGTCGTTGCTAGCGTCATAGCTGTGACCGATTCAGTAGGGGAGCGCCATTTACTTCGCTGGGCGGAGTCTCTGGCCGCCATCGCCCGAACGGGCCTCGCTTTTACTGAGTCGCAGTACGAACGTGAACGGTTCGAAGAAGTCCTCAAGGTGGCCGGTGATATCCGGGCTCACGCCGATGCAGGTGCTCTCGATGGTCTCGACGGCGAGGGTCACGTCGCCAACTGGATGGGCCAAGTCCAACCCGGTCGTGCGGGGTACGTCACGCCGAAGGTAGCCGTCGGTGCGGCGGTGATGAATGACAAGGGTGAACTGCTCCTTATTCAACGGGCCGATTCTGGTGTCTGGCTCTACCCCACGGGCTACTGCGACGTTGGTTATTCGGCAGTCGAAGTAGTTGTCAAGGAAGTCGAAGAAGAAACGGGCATCGAAGTTGAACCCATTCGACTCCTGGGTATTCTCGACACGCTGCGCCACGGCACGTCACGCATGCCCCTCTATTCAATGCTCTTTCTCTGTCGACAAATCGGTGGCGAACTGAATCCCCATCCTCTCGAATGCTCCGACGCCGGCTGGTTTACTCGAGAAACTCTGCCGTCACCAATCTTTGGGGTTGAACGATGGGGTGACGATGTCTTCGCCGCACTTGCCGGTGAGAAGCGCGATGTCTTTTACGACGATCTGCGCAGTCCAATTTGGCGAGGCGACTTCTCGTGAATATTGAAATCGTCACCGAAGTAACGGCAGAGCTAACAGCGTCACTCGCCACACTGATTCCACAGCTTTCGAGCTCGGCCCACCCCGTCACCGAAGACTTCCTTCGTCGCGTACTGGCTGATCCCGCAATCACGATGTTTGTGGCCCGTCACGAGGGGAAAATCGTGGGCAGTCTCATCCTGGCTGTCTTCACCATCCCCACCGGAATTCGGGCATGGATTGAAGACGTTGTCGTTGATGAAAGCGCCCGTGGACTTGGTGCGGGCGAGGCGCTCACCCTGGCTGCACTCGATGCGGCCAAAGCGAAGGGTGCCACTTCGGTTGACTTGACGAGCCGTCCATCGCGCGAAGCGGCCAATCGGCTCTATCTTCGTTTGGGATTTGTAGCTCGTGAAACCAATGTTTATCGTTTTTCATCGGAAGGCTGACCTCGCGGCTCTGTGGCACCATCAGTTCGTGGCGAGCGTGCTGACCAGGAGTTGGGTTGCGACCGTTTCTGGGGACACCACCGTGTTTGGGCTCTAGCGTTGGTAGTCGGCCTTCATTTTTGATTGGCTCATTCCCTGCTTAGCCTTCACTTTTGCAGAAATGACAGGAACATCGCTGAGGCGAATGAGTTTCATAGTGAAGCCAAGTTGCAATACGGCGAAGCCACGTCCCCGCCAACTACAAGCGTGCTAGCGGTTCAGGTGGCCTTGCACACCGCGGTGTGCGGTCATGGCTCACTGAGGGGGATTGATCCCTCGGGTGAGTTCGGGATTCAGGAAGAACGTGTCCTGGAGGATGTCGATCCCCGAAAGCCATTCTTCATTCGAGAGTGAAGTGGCCGAGACGTCATCAATGGCTCGGCCCACCGTGTAGGCCTGCAGTAGCGTGGCGAGAAACACCGGCGTGAGGCGTGGATTAATCCATCCCCGCTCTTGCCCAATGCGGAATACCTCGGCGTAGCCATCAGTGATTCGCTGTTGCTCTTTAGAGAGTATGAGGCGAAAGCGTTCGTTGCGGTCGGCAGTAGCGATGGCGACGATTCGGGCCATGCGGTTCTGGCGTCGTCCAACGTCTTGAATGAAGTGACTCCATTCGTGGATGACTTCACGAGCCCTATCGAAAGAGTCGGTGTTGTCAGCCGTAGTAAAGAGTTGGGCGATAGCAGCATCTGTGTCTTTTGTGAATTGGCGGATAAGCGCCACTTCCATCAAGTGGTGAAAGTCCTCGAAGTGGTGGTAGAGAGAGCTGCGAGCAACACCGGAAGTGTTTAAAACCTCCTCGACGGTGACCTTATCGAAGGGTTTTGACTCCATCAATTCCAGGGCCGTTGCTATTAGTAGTTCAGCGGTGTGATGAAGCTGGTTCTGGAAGTCAGGTGCCTTTGCCATTACCCTTCATCCTCCTGCGAATAGGAGTCCACGCTACGCCAATTCGACGAATCGGGTACGTTGGTCAACGTTGACCACCCGCGTGGTGCGCATGGCGCCAATAATGCTGGCGTTGAGTTGGAAGGATCCGTACCGCACGGTATTTGTCCTAAGCAGTTCGGAATAATCTGCACCGCCACTTCCCGCTTTTCTCAACGTCACCCGTTTTCGCACTCTGCGTCACTATCTGTCGTGAGTTGGTTCTAGAAGTTGGTCGACTTCACATCGAGTGCCACGAAAGATTTACAAGAACACGCCTTCGGTGTGTTCGTTCTCGGGTTCACCACTCAAGCCCGTCAAATCCAAATCAATGAAATATGTTGAGCCCGCAGTGACTATGCCCAATTTTCCTCTGTTTTCTGCGGGGGCGAATCTGGCGATACGCTCAAGCCATGTTTGACATCGTTATTCGCAACGCCTTTCTCGTTGATGGGAGCGGGGCTCCGGGACGAAGGGCCGATATCGCCATAACGGGTTCGGTCATTAGTGAAGTTGACGAACCCGGAACAGTGGGTGGCGGACTACGAGAAATCGATGCCAAGGGGCAACTGGTCACACCGGGCTTTGTGGACATTCATACGCACTACGACGGTCAGGTCTCTTGGGATCCGTGGTTCACACCGTCAAGCTGGCATGGCGTTACAACCGTGGTCGGTGGTAACTGTGGCGTCGGCTTCGCACCCGTCCGCCCCAACAGCCACGAGTGGTTAGTCCAGTTGATGGAGGGTGTCGAAGATATCCCCGGTGCCGCTTTGACCGAAGGAATTGTTTGGTCGTGGGAGTCCTTCCCCGAGTTCCTAGACGCGATTGAAAAAGAGCCTCGCGTTAT
>WLNA01000083.1 GCA_009726065.1 Actinomycetota bacterium | reverse complement strand
TTAGTCTCGGACTATGGCTGCCCAACGATCCGTTCCGGCACCGGTGATTACGGAGTTGCCCGAGATCGGCATCACCGTGATTTCGAAGTGGCTCTACAACTGCTACGTCATCCATGACGGCGGCAACGGGCAGCCGTTCGTGGTCGACCTGGGTATGCCTTCGCAGATCTCGTTCGTGGCGAAGGTGTTGTCGGACCGGGGTTCCGACCTGTCCGAGCTCGGGGCGGCAATTGCCACCCACGGACACGCAGACCACGTCGGTGGCCTCCCAACGCTGCGCGACCAGCAGGGAACTGCCATGTACCTCCCAATCGCGATCGCCGAGATGCGCGCCGGAACACGAGCCCTCCGACCGCCGGGCATCAGGGAGGTCTTACAGATTCTCCCGGTAATGGCGAGCCAGCCCCGAGACCTGGCGGCCTCTAAGGAAATCTCCGGCACGGCGGCGTCGATCGGCTGGAACGGTAAAGAGGTTCGACTTCCGTTCGAACCGGACTCGTGGCTGTCCGATGGCGATCACCTCCCCGGGCTCCCCGACTGGCAGGTGCTCAACACTCCCGGCCACAGCGATGACTCAACCTGCCTCTTCCACGCACCCTCCCGCACCCTCCTTTCAGGCGATGCGGTCCTGTCGGCCAACGGACGGGCGTGGTTCAACCCCGAGTTCGTCGACTCCGAGTTGTCGGCTTTTAGCGAGGCCCGACTTCGCGCCCTCGACGTCGAGTACCTCCTGCCCGGTCACGGTCTCGTGGTCACTGGCCCACGTGTGATGACCGAGGCGCGAACCCATACCGACCAACCGTCGATAGGGGCCAAGGCAACAGCGTTGTGGCAGGTCCTGCGCAACCACGCCGGCCGCCAGACCCACTGACCGGCTACTGGCTCCCTGGTCCACCAATTGGACTATGGCGATGCGAACGAAGATCAGTCGCACAGCGTTGTGATGGTCTCATGGAGGTCGAGCCGTTGGATTACCTGCATGTCGGCACAGCCATAACCATATGTAATACCATATGGTTATGCCCAGACGCCAAGTACTTGTCCAGCTTGATGATGAACTAGTTCTCCAACTCGACCGGATGGCCTTAGCAAACGGTACGAATCGTTCTGAACTACTGCGTCAAGGGGCGCTCGCAGTCATTAGTGCCGAGAGCGGCCGATTGGCCGATGACGCACTTCGGGCCTCGTATCGGTTTACGCCTCAAGATCCTGCCATCGTTGACGCCGCGCGAAGGCTGGCTGCCGAGACAATGCCGGCGTGGTGAAACGAGGCGACGTCGTTTGGGCGGACCTTGGAGGCGCTGCCGGCCGACGGCCGGTCTGCATTGTGACGAGGGATGCAGCTATTGAGGTGCTGACCGCCGTGACGTGCGCGCCGATTACTCGCACAATCCGAGGTATCCAGTCAGAAGTTGAAGTCGGATCGGCAGAAGGTCTACCCGAGACGTGTGTCATCACGTGCGACAGCCTCGTGACTATCCCAAAGTCGGTCATTGACAACGAGGTGGTGGGCCAACTTGACATCGCTCAACGAGCCTCGCTCGACCAAGCGCTTCGCTACGCCCTCGATATCCAATACTGACTTGAGGGCACTGGTGTCGCAAAACACGACCGATGGGGATCGAACATCTTCAATGTTGTGGAGACGATGGGGATCGAACCCACGACCTCAGGCTTGCAAAGCCCGCGCTCTACCAACTGAGCTACATCCCCTTGGTTCATTCATGATACTAAATCTGTAGATGCCCTACTTCGTCGTCGTGGTCGCAAATCGCTGACCAACTTTGGTGAGGATGAGTAGCCAGATGATGATGTCGGCGCCAAAAATGGCGAGCGGGAAGGCCACGCCGGCCGTCGTCCACTCGTGCAGGGTCAGCATGGTGATGCCGGCATTGATAGTTCCCGTGATGTACGGGCCCTGGGCTTCACTTTGCGGACTAAAGAAGGCCTTCCTCAGGGTCGGCAGTGCGGCCACCGTGTCGGCGGCGACCTGGGCCATGAGTCCGAGCGTCGGTTGGTCACTCGCGAGCCAGATCACGAGTCCCACCACAGAGAGAACGCCGCAGAGCAAGTCAAAGGGACCGAGATTCCACACGGCCGACTTGGACTTCCACGAGGCCACTAAGACGGCGCAGGGAATGAGACCGACCATGAGTGTCATGGTCGAGGCCACACCCACGCCCTCTTGAATCTCGATGACGAACGCCAGCAGCGGGGCCACGGCCCACATGATCCACGTCACCCGGTTGGGCTGGGCCTCACCACTCAGAACCTTGCGGATATAGGTGGTGGCGCCGACGACTGATATCGCCGCGGCAATAAAGACAGACCAGGAGGGAAGCACGTTGGATAGTCTCCCCCAATTCGAAGCGCCACGGGGAACTACTAGCGTGCAACGCTATGGACGTAAAGCAATTTCTTGGGCTGCAGCAGGTGGGCAAGGGTCACTGGCGACTCGAAGTCGATGAGCGACTCATTACCCCGGGCCAATTCCTCTTTGGTGGTTGTGGTCTGGCCGCCGGCGTGGTGGCCCTCGAAGAAGACAGCGGCCGGCCCTGCATCTGGGCCACCGCGCACTACCTCAGCTACGCCCCGACCCACGCCACGGTGGACGTCTTCACGACCCTGGCCGTCGTCGGTGGCAACGTCACGCAAGCTCGCGCCACTGCCATGGTCGACGGCAAAGAGATTTTGACCATCAATGGCGCCCTGGGTCGAGGATCACTCACAGCCGATGAGCCGTGGACCCAGATGCCCGACGTTCCCGGCCCGATGGACTGTCCCCCTCGAATCATCCCCGCCGCGTACGGTCAGTCGATTTTCACCAGTACCGAGACGCGCACGGCCTTAGGTCGCACCATGGAGCAGATGGATGGCACCAAGGGCTCACCCAACACGGCCCTCTGGGCTCGGGTGCCCGGTCACCTCGAACCATCGGCCGGCACACTGGCGATCTTCGGTGACTATGTCTCGGGTGGCGTGGCCAATCCCCTCGGTCAGCGCACCATGGGTCGC
>WLNA01000082.1 GCA_009726065.1 Actinomycetota bacterium | reverse complement strand
ATGAGCGTCCTCTCTTATTCGTTTGAGTGTACGACACGACCTTCGCCGTCGAAGACTCCTCGAAGCGATCCCGCTCGGTGGGTCTCCTCAAAGGCCGTAATGTCCGTTTCCCGTAGGAGGGAGATGCCAATGTCGTCCCACCCGTTCAGGAGTCTCTCGCGGGTGATGGGGTCGAGAGTGAAGGGCTGGCGCCAGTTTTTCTCCGCTATTTCAACAGTCATACCGGCCACATCAACAGTTATCTCGAGGTGGGGGTCTGTCTTAACCAGCGCCATGAGTTCACTCACGGCCTCTTGGGGAAGTTCAACAATGACTAAACCTTGTTTAGAGGAGTTGTTTTTAAAGATGTCGCCGTACGACGAGGCGATGATGGCCTCAAAGCCGTAGTCCATGAGGGCCCATACGGCGTGCTCACGGGATGATCCCGTACCAAAGCGCGGACCGGCAATGAGAATGGAAGCTCCGACAAACTCTGGCTGATTTAAGACGAACGACTTCTCATCTCGCCATTGGCTAAAGAGGCCGCGACCGAACCCAGTCCGCTCGACTCGCTTCAACCAGTCTGAGGGAATGATCTGATCGGTATCGACATCGGAACGTTCGAGAGGTACGGCACGACCCTGAATCACGTGAACGGCCTTCATGCGCCAACCTCGGGTGCGGCAAAGTGGCCGGCAATCGCTGTAGCGGCTGCGACGGCTGGTGAGACGAGGTGAGTCCGACCACCACGTCCCTGACGTCCTTCAAAGTTTCTGTTCGACGTAGAGGCGCTCCGCTGGCCGGGAGTCAACTGGTCAGGATTCATGCCGAGGCACATTGAGCACCCCGGTTCGCGCCATTCGAAGCCGGCGTTTGTAAAGAGTCGGTCGAGCCCTTCGCTTTCGGCCTGCGTCTTCACACGGTGCGAGCCGGGCACGACGAGAGCCCGAACACTGGAGGCCACCGTGCGACCTTGAATCACGGCCGCCGCGGCACGCAAGTCCTCGATGCGAGAGTTCGTGCACGATCCAATAAAGACGACGTCGACGGGGATGGCCGTAACTGGAGTGCCGGCCGTGAGTCCCATGTACTCCAGTGCGCGCTCGGCCGCATTGCGCTCGGCGCTGTCGGTGAACTCCTCCGGGTCAGGAATCACCCCGTCGATGGCGACCACCTGCGAGGGGTTGGTTCCCCAGGTGATGGCGGGGGAGAGTTGGGTGCCGT
Source organism: Actinomycetota bacterium (assembly GCA_009726065.1). Lineage (GTDB taxonomy): Bacteria > Actinomycetota > Acidimicrobiia > Acidimicrobiales > RAAP-2 > RAAP-2. Next base: position 1,813 of record WLNA01000082.1, on the reverse strand, counting down.
CGATCTCGACCGTTGCGTCAAAGCTCGCCCCGTCGTCAGAGACCAGAGTGCGCCAATCGGACGCCGTTGCTTCAAAAGCCTCGCCGGAGGGCACCCCGGCCCGACCGCGTAAGTATTCGATCGTCTTGTCGTCGACGGCCACGATGCCGGCCCGCGCGCCCGCTTCGATACTCATGTTGCAGAGGGTCATGCGACCTTCCATGCTGAGATCACTAATGGCCCGACCGCGATACTCCACGACGTAGCCCGCACCACCACCGGTGCCGAGTCGATTGATAATCGAAAGGGCGATGTCCTTTGCGGTGACGCCGAGGGGGACAGGTCCCGTGACGGTGACCGACATGGTCTTGGGCTTTTGTTGGGGCAAGGTCTGGGTAGCCAACACGTGTTCCACTTCGCTGGTGCCAATACCAAAGGCGAGGGCACCGAGGGCTCCGTGAGTCGAAGTGTGCGAGTCGCCACAAACGATGGTCATGCCGGGCTGACTAACGCCGAGCTCGGGCCCAATGACGTGAACGATGCCCTGGTTCTCATGGCCCATCGGAAAGAGCGTGATCCCGAACTCGTCACAGTTAGACGAGAGGGCTTCGAGCTGCTTCTTGGAGATGGGGTCGGCAATGGGTGTTCCGGGAGGATCGGTCGGCACATTGTGGTCGGCCGTAGCCAACGTGCGATCAGGTCGACGAACGCGTCGATTGTTAATTCGAAGACCATCGAAGGCCTGAGGACTCGTCACTTCGTGAACTAGGTGCAGATCGATGTAGATGAGCGTGGGCTCACCCACGCCTTCCGTGACGACGTGGCGATCCCAAATCTTTTCGAAGAGCGTCCGCGCGGCCACGTCTAACGGATTCCGATGATTCGGCACTTCAGCTGGTTGCCGTTAGGTGCGGAGTAGATCACATCTTCGCCAAGCTTCTTGCCCAGGAGTGCTTCGCCCAGGGGCGAGGCGGGGGATGCCGTCAGCATGCCCTCAGGCTTCTCTTCAATTGAGCCAATAAAGAACTCTTGCGCTTCGTCGTCGGACTCGCCGTCGTAGGCCACCGACACAATCGAGGCGTGACCGACTGCTTCGGCATTTTCGTCGCGTTCCACGAGTTCGTGATTGCGAATGATGTGCTCGATTTGGCGAATCCGAGACTCCATTTTGCCCTGTTCATCCTTGGCGGCGTGGTAGTCGCCGTTCTCTGACAGGTCGCCCAGCATGCGGGCCGCCTCGATGATGCGGGCAATTTCGACACGGCCGACCGTGCTCAAGTGGTCGACTTCTTGTTGCAATTTGTGCAACGTGGCTTGGGTAATACGTTGGATTTGGCCAGACACAGCAGTCACCTCATAGCGGCTAGGCCTCAATTCTACCGAAACGGGGGAATCCCGCTCAAGGCTGGTTTGCCACGACTCCACCTGGTGGGCGAGACTAGAGGAACTCAAAAGGCAAGGTACGCAACATGTCGCAGCACACAGCACATCGCATTGCCGTCATTGGTGGTGACGGGATCGGACCCGAAGTCACCGCGGCGGCCCTCGAAGTTGTGGCGGCGACTGGCGTAGCCCTTGAAACGACAGAGTTCGATCTCGGCGCCGCCCGCTACCTGCGCGATGGTTTTGTGCTGGATGATGCCACTCTGAGCGCACTCGGAAGCCACGACGCCATCTTGCTGGGCGCGATTGGTCCCGCCATTGGCGACACGAGGATTCCCGGAGGGCTGCTGGAGCGGGGACTTCTGCTGCGCATCCGATTCGGCCTTGATCTCTATATCAACTACCGACCCTTCCGCGCCACGCCCGGTTCGCTGGCCGAAGGATGTGAGTT
>WLNA01000081.1 GCA_009726065.1 Actinomycetota bacterium | reverse complement strand
ATTTCGCTGGTGGTCTGGGCCGTTATCGCTCCGCTACTCGCGAGCCGGGCCTTTAGTTACGAGTGATTGTTGCGAGCAACTGCGCCGTTCCGGCGTTCAGTTGCTTCGTCGAAACTGCGCCGTAAACCACTTTTTGCACCACACCTTCGCCGTCCACAAAGACCGTCTCGGGCAGTGTGCCGAAACCGTAGGTCGTTGAAGCCACCGTGCCGTCGGCGTCGAGGGCGGCGGGCAACGCCACGGAGGAACGTTGCAAGAACTTGGTCGCGGCGGCGGCCGTGTCGTTCGAAGCAACCATGACGAGGGCTATCTCGCTGGGCTTGTGCAGAAACCACTCACTAATCAGGGGCAGTTCTTCGCGACAAGGTCCACACCAGCTCGCGAAGAAGACAACAATCGTGGGAGTCCCGTGAGCCGGTAGGTGAATCTCCCGGGGTCCATCCGTGCTGAGGGATGGCAGGTGCACGTCATCCACGGTGTGCCCCACGAGTGGTGCCGAGCTCGGGATCGACGTGGTGGTCGTTGACGTAGTCGGCACCTTGGTGAAGTAAGAGACGACAGAGATCATCGTGACGGCAATGGCCGAACCAATACCGAGCGACAAGAACATCATGGGTGAAGGACCACGACGGCCCGTCCCTATTGGGGTGGGATCATCCGAGTGCAATTACGTCCACCGCCATCAGCACGAAGAGTGCCGTGAGATACGTGATTGAAAAGTGAAACAGTCGCATGGCGCGCGCCACGTCGGCTTGATCTTTTCGTGCTAACCGGTAGAGACCGGCGGCGTCGTAGGTAAAGAAGGCACCGAGAAGTAGTGCGCCGATGGCATAAATCCACCCGAGTTGGGCGACCGGGCCGACGAGCAGGCTGAAGGCCCAGAGCACGATGGTGTAGACCAGAATTTCGAGCGTGGTCCGGCGAAGTGACGCCACCACGGGCAGCATCGGCACATTGGCCGCGGCGTAGTCGTCGCGGTAGCGCACGGCGAGGGCCCAGAAGTGTGGCGGGGTCCAGATAAAGATCACCGCGAAGAGCACGACGGGCGTCCAGCCCAGCGAGTTGGTAACGGCGGCCCAGCCCACCAACACCGGTACGGCACCGGCGGCTCCGCCAATAACGATGTTCTGCTTGCTGCGGCGCTTTAACCACAGCGTGTAGATAAAGACGTAGAAGGCCGTAGCGGAGATGGCTAGCCAGGCTGAGAGGACGTTGACCCATACGGCCAAGACGACAAAGGCGGCTATTTCCAAAACGAAGGCAAAAATAGTGGCGGCGCGAGGCGTCATTGCGCCAGTCACGAGTGGCCGACCCTTGGTGCGCTCCATGATGGCGTCGATATCCCGGTCAATCACCATGTTGAAGGTGTTGGCACCACCGGCCGCCAGGGTGCCGCCAATCAGCGTGAGGATGATTAAACCGAGATTGGGCCAGCCCCGTTGCGCCACGAACATCGTCGGAACGGTGGTCACGAGCAGCAGTTCAATGATGCGGGGCTTAGTCAGAGCGACGTAGGCCTTCACGCGTTGCATGGGACTCAAAGCGACGGGTGCGACGATGCTCACTTGAGCATCCTAGGAGAGAGGCTCCCTCCCTAGGCTGTGGCCATGGAAACGAGGCCGGCGTGAAACCAACGACATTTCGGTGGTTCGCCCTCGCCGCCTTCATTTCGATGCTCCTCATTATCGCCACCGGGGCCGCCGTTCGCTTAACGGGCTCCGGACTCGGTTGCCCCGACTGGCCTACCTGTTACCAGGGTCAACTGACCGGTTCCCTCAGCCTGCACCCTCTGATTGAGTACGCCAATCGCATGGTCACCGTGTTGTTGGTGGGGGTCACCATGGTCACCTTCGTGGCCGCGTGGCTTCGCGCTCCGCGTCGTAAAGACCTCATTGTCTTCTCGCTGCTGTTGGTAGTGGGCGTCGTTCTCGACGCCGTCCTAGGAGCAGTCGTGGTCTACACCAAGCTCAACCCGTGGCTCGTTTGTTCCCATCTCATCTTGTCCCTCGGCATGGTCGTACTTGGCGCCGTGCTCTACCACCGCGCCAAATACCTCTACGGCGCAGGAATGCGTGCCGACGTTCGCGATCCCCAGATGAAGCGCGTAGCGAGACTCCTCTGGTTGCCCTTTATCGCAGTGGCGGTAGCCGGCACAATCACTACCGGTTCGGGACCGCACGCCGGTTCATCGCGGGGCCAACTTCGCGCCCGTCGGCTTCCCTTCGCCTTGAGCGACGCCACGATTGTTCACGCGGCGCTCGTCACGTTGTTCATTTGCATCGTGGTCGCCATCTACTTCGTGCTTCGACGTCAGGGCGCCCCAAACAAGGCCCAGCGAGGCGTGTTACGTCTCTTGTTCATCGGCTCCCTGCAGGGTCTCGTTGGTGTCGTGCAGTACTTCACGCATCTGCCCGTGGGTCTCGTGGAAATCCACGTCTGCCTCGCGGCTTCGGTCACTATTGCCGTCACTCAATTCAATCTCGCGCAAACCGGTCGTGACCGCGAGGTGGGACTGGAGAAGCAGTCGTGAGCGCGCCCCTTCGCTACGGCCTCATCGGCACCGGCATGATGGGTCTCGAGCATCAGCGCAACCTCAACGCCATTACCGGTGTTGAAGTGGTAGCCGCAGCCGATCCCGAGCCGGCTTCGTTGGCAGCAGCCGTCGCGACGGCCGAGGGTCGAGCACTCGCAACCTTCAGCGACTATCGCGAACTACTCGCCGCTGATCTCTGCGACGCCTACGTCATCTCTTCGCCCAACTTCACCCACCGCGCAGTCCTCGATGACGTCATGGCGAGCGGCAAAGCCATCATGGTGGAAAAGCCCATGTGCACCACGGTTAAAGACGCCCGACACATTCTGGAACAGGCTCGGTCTTACCCCAACGTTTTTTGGGTGGGCCTCGAGTATCGCTACATGCCTCCAGTCCAACACATCATCAACGTGGCCGCCGCCGGCGAGCTCGGTGACATTGCCATGGTGGCCATCCGAGAGCACCGTCACCCGTTCTTAGTGAAGGTCGGTGACTGGAATCGCTTCAGCGAAAACACTGGGGGCACGCTCACCGAAAAGTGCTGTCACTTTTTT
>WLNA01000080.1 GCA_009726065.1 Actinomycetota bacterium | reverse complement strand
TAACTAGATCGACTGGAAGACGTAAACGAACAGAACTACGAAAACGAGGTTGATGAAGTACATAGCTTCAACCAGACCGACGGTCAGGAAGAAGTAGGTACGAGCCTTGCTTTCGATTTCGGGCTGACGAGCGATTGCAGCGATGGTCTGGCTACCGGCCATACCGTCACCCAGGGCCGCGCCAACGGCACCAAGACCGAGGGCGAGACCGCCACCGACGAGGGCGCCAGCAACGCGGACTGCGCTTGCCATTGCATTTGGATCATTTGGCATTTCTATTCTCCTTAGTGAGGTTTAGTGAGAGCTTTGTAGTTCGTGGACTTCATCTGCGTGCTCGTCGTCGTGATGGCTCATCGCCATTCCGAAGTAGAGGATAGTTAGCAGCATGAAAATAAAGGCCTGAATAACACCGATGCCCATGTCGAAGGGCTTCCAGATCAATTCGCCGAAGGGCAGGGCGTAGATGGGGAGCAGGGTGGTCATAACCATGATCATCAACAGACCGGAGAACATGTTGCCGAAGAGTCGGAAGGTCATGGTTACGGGCTTGATGATTTCTTCAATCAGGTTGATGGGGGCCAGAGCCTTAAAGGGCTGGAAGAAGTGGGCGGCGTAGCCACCAATGCCGCGAGCGCGGATTGATTCGAAGTTAACCCACACAATTACGACCATGGCCATGGCCAGGGGCAGGTTCACGTCACTGGTCGGAGGGGGCAGTAGTTCGTACTCGGCATCGTGGATATTCACCATGATGGCGGGCAGAGCACCGAGCCAGTTGCAAACCAGAATGAACAAGAAGAGAGTGAGGCTGAGGGGCATGAAGCGCTTGTAGTGCTTCTTGCCGATGGCCGACTCGGCCAGTTCGCCAATCTGTTCGATCAGAATTTCAAACGAGAGCTGCAGCTTGCCGGGAACGCCGTCATTCTTCTGGGCCTTCTTGGCGGCGGCGAAGAAGAGGCCGAGAACAATGGCTGCGGCAAGAAGCGTTGAAGCGACGATGTCGATGTCGATCGTCAGTCCGAAGAGGTGCGCGAACGGGTGATGTCCGACCTCGATTGCTCCAAGCACGCTCATAGTTTAAGTCCTCGTTCACTAGCCACGGCTCCGTACGCGTTGACCGCGAACGAAACCTGAGAAAGCGCGACACCGATGGCGGTGCCCAGCGCTAATTCTTTGGAAAGCATAAAGGTTGCGATGACCACGACGGTCACGATACCCAATCGCGCGCCGGCTGAGCGTCCGAGCTGATTGCGGGCCGCCTTGGTGGCCTTTTCGCCGGCTTCGGGGTCAATGTTGACGCGGGAGACTTCACGGTCGAGAAGGCGGAAATTCAAGAGGGCGACGCCGAAACCGAGGAGCACACCAAGGGCGCCGAGGATTGAACCAAGCAGGAGGGCCACCACGAAGCCGATCGAAGAAATAGCCACCGCGGAGATTGTCGTGCGACGCATCAGCGTGGAAAGGGGGTTTGGGGAGGTTTCGTCTGTCATGGCTGTTTTCGTTACATCCAACGGCGCATCAGTCTAACCATGGCGGCAACGGCCCCGGAGATACCGAGGCCCAATCCGACCAAGAGCCCAATCGGGGAAGTGTTAAAAAAGTGGTCAAACCCGAGTCCGGCGAGAACCCCGGCACTCACCGTGCCGGCCAGGGTCGTTCCCAGGGTCGCAAATTGGGCTAAAACCGACATTTCCTCGGCCGTGATCGGGGAGACATCCTCCCCACTGGGGTCCGAGGACTCGCTCACGGCCGGCGGCGCACGGGTTCGGGCTCAGTATTCACCGGTGTCGTATCGACCGGGCCCCGTAGTCCTGGGTGGAACCAGGTGTAGAGGGCCACCATCAAGAGGGCGACGCCGAAGGGAATCAGGAAGTTCACCCGAGGGGCAAAGAGGGGAAAGAGCACGAAGGAGCAGAGAAGGGCCGTCCAGAGCCACAAAATGACGACTGTTCGGCGATGACCGTGGCCGAGACGCATCAGGCGGTGGTGGATGTGATTCTTGTCAGCCGTGGAAAAACCCTGACCGGAGGCGGTGCGGCGGATAAAGGCCATTACCGAGTCCATCAGCGGGACCCCGAGGATAAAGACCGGGATCAGTAGTGGCGCAAAGAAGAAAAAGGTCACGCCCGAGGCCGGTGGAGTTCGGCCCCCAATCACCATGGTGGAGGCACTCATCAGGAGTCCCAGCATCAGAGCGCCCGCATCACCCATAAATATGCGGGCCGGGTGGAAGTTGTCCGGGAGGAAGCCCAAACATATACCGCACGTCACGGCGGCAATCAAAGGTCCGACGTTGGTGGACGGCAGTAGGCCGAGGTCAATCAACTTGAGCCCGTAGATACAAAGCGTGCCCGACGCGATCGCAACGATGCCACCGGCCAGCCCATCGAGACCATCGATCAAATTGATGGCGTTGCTCAACGCGAAGACCCAGGCGGCCGTAATGAGTGGCAACATCGAGGGGCCCAGGACGATGAAGCCGGCGAAGGGCAACTTGAGTTGGAACATCGTGGCGCCGGCGAAGTAGAGAATGGTGGCGGCCAACACTTGACCGGCAACTTTGGCCGGTGCCGACATATCGCGAAAGTCGTCGACCACGCCAACGATGAAGACAAGCGCGGTGGCGAGCAGGATACCCACTACTTCGTTCGACGAAGAGATCACGTTACGAAGAGAAGGAATGAGTGGCGCCATGGCCAGGGCCACGCAGAGGCCCACGAACATGGCTGCTCCCCCACCGTATGGCGTTACCTTCTGGTGCACCTTGCGCGCGTCGGGTTGGGCCGTGTAGCCAATGCGCATCGAGATGACCCGCGCTGGGAGGTTCGCCGCCGCCGTCACTAATCCCGCCACCAGCGCGACGGTGATGTAGATGACGAGGCTGCCCACGAATACCTAACTCACAAAGTTGGCGTAGGGATTAAAGCCAGCACAGAGTTCGCTGATCTCGGTCCGAATCTGCGTGATGGCCGCTTCGTCTTCACGCTGGCGCAGAGCGCGAGCCAGTAGTGAGGCGATCTGAGCGAACTCGCCCTCCTTCATACCGGCCGTGGTCTGCGCGGGCGTACCGAGGCGCAGACCGGAGGTGATGAACGGTG
>WLNA01000008.1 GCA_009726065.1 Actinomycetota bacterium | reverse complement strand
GGTGAAGTCTTCGGTGTCTAAGCGAATGATGATTGTCTGGTCGACGGCTTGACCATTCGTAGTCTCTTCAAAGCCTTCGGGAAAGACGGTGGCGACTTCGGCAATTTTGAAGTCATCAACGTGAACACGACGACCGTCTTGGGTGACGAGGTAGGAACCCTTCTTCCAGTCGGTACGTTCCAGCGTCTTGCCGGGCAACGGCCCGAGGCTGCGCAGGACTGGGAAGAGAGCAACAATCCCAAAGATGCCAAGACCTCCACCAAGCAGAGCGCCCAGCATTGGCCGACGCTTAATGACACCACCACCGCGCTGGATGATGGCGGCGGCAAAGGCGTCGCGCTCTTCGTCAGTGCTGCGCATCTCGTGGCGCTCTTCAACGAAGGGACCCTTCGGCATGAGGTACTTACCCCAAGCGACTACGCCAATTCCGATGAGACTGAAGGCGACGCCCACTGTGCTGCCGAGAATCCAAGGTGCGGCGTCGACCCAGTAGGCCCAGCCGAATCCGATGAAGCCCACGAAGCCCAGTACGAAAAGGACGGCAATCCATCGCTCAACGCGGTCAGGGTTTTTCGCCGCGGGCTGCATGCGGGGGTCATTTTCCGAAACGCTCGAGAGCGAGACGGGTGTGCGGTGTTCTTCATTAGTGCTCACTGGCGGTCTCCTACCCAGAATGCGGCGAGGGCCAAAATGCCGATGCCCAACGAGAGTGCAACAAATCCTTCGGCCACTGGGCCAAGTCCACCCATGCCAACCCCACCAATGTTGTTGGGGTTCTGAATGTCAACCTTTACGTACTTGACGATGTCGGCGACCTGCTCATCGGTGAGACTGCTCGAGTAGTTCGGCATGTTGCCCGGACCGCTTCGAATCGCGGTAGCGATCTGCGTGGCTGTGATGTCCGAGTCTTGCAGTGTCGGAGCGTACGTCCCGGCAGCCAGCGCGTCACCACCACCGGTGATGGTGTGACAGGCGGCACAGTTCAACGCGAAGAGGTTCAGTCCTTCAGCTCGACTCGCATCGTTCGTGTTAACCACTGGAACGTAGGGGTAGGCGTTCGAAAGCGAGTTAACCCATTCGGCAATTGCCAAGCTCTGCAGAGCGCTCAAACGGGAAGGCTTGCGGCCGGCCTGAATCGCCGTGGGGTCAGCGGCAGGCATGCGTCCGGAAGAGATCCAAAAATCGATAACCGCTGGACCGAGGTCAACCAAGTTCGGGTAGGCCTCGGGGTTGCCCTGGGACAAAACACCGTCCGCTTTAACTCCGTGGCAGGACGAGCAGTTCTGCATGTAGAGAGCTCGACCAATGGCGCGAAGTTCAGCGGCCGTCTTACCAGTGAGAGTCGAAGGTGATTTATAGATGATGGCGTCAGAGCCGTACTGCACAACGTTGCCATATGAATCCTTGATGGTGTTCGTGGCAGTGGGCTCACCGATGTTGGAGGCCGGGCCAGACCTTGCCCCGGTCGTTTCTTCGTCAGCGGCGTTAGCCGTGACGGCAAAGACCGAGAAGGTGCCGAGGAAGAGCACAATGAGTGCGGCAAACGTGCGGCGGAGCGTGGAGAGAGTAATCATGATTTGCCTACTTCAACAAGAAGAGAGCCGAGTACAAACCGACCCAGATGACGTCGACGAAGTGCCAGTAGTACGAGACACCCTGGAAGGCCGCAAGTTCACCGGCATCTCCTTCACGGCCCTTCATGCGGTAGAGCAAGAGACCCATGGCTACAAGACCAAGGAATACGTGCAGTCCGTGCAGTCCTGTCGTGATGAAAAAGACTGAACCGTAGGAGTTCGTGTACCAACGAGTCTCGAGATTGATCCACTCGTAGACCTGGTTGGCGACAAAGACGGCACCCATAGCGATGGTGATCCACACCCAACGCTTGGCCTTGGCCCGCTGACGATGCTCCTCGAGCCATACGGCCCACTGCATCGTGCCCGACGACGCCACGAGGATGATCGTGAAGATGCCTGCTTGCAACGTGTCGAGTTCGGTGCCGGTGGGCGGCCAAACAGGGACGTGTGCGCGAATAGTAAACAGCGCGGCGAAGAGACCGGAGAAGAACATCAACTCCGAACCGAGCCAAATCATCACACCAATGGCCAGCATCGGCGGACGATCGTGAACGATCTTGTCCTGCTTCGCCAGGCTAAGGGAGGAATTTGCCTGACTCACGACATATGTTCTACAAGGAAATGGTCCCTCTTCGCCACATTTGGGAAGACGGACCGTGACTTTAGGAAAGACTTGGGGGCAGTTCGCCGACGTGAACGACCGCCAACCGGCGAGTTGGACGTGTCAGCGAGACGTACAAGGTACGAAGTCCTCGAGGCGTAATTGACCCGGCAGCGCCACCACGGCTCGCAATTTCTGCAGGCTCCACAACCACAACACCGTCAAATTCAAGGCCATTCGCCCCTTCCGAAGGAATAACCACTATGTCCGCTGCTAAACCCGTTTCCAGATCGTTCGCGGGGTCAATCGCAACGACCCCGTGTGCAGCCAGGAGAGCCACAATTTCTCCCACGCGCGTGGTGGTAACGATGATGGCGATCCGGCCACCATGCACTCCATCGAGCTCTTCACGAGCCACACGGGCCAGAGTTAACCCCAACGTGGGGACGTCAGCGCGGACAACACGGGGCGCACTACCCGCTCGTCGAACCGGGACTGGTGGCTTCAAGTCCGGCATTGCGGCGCGAAGCGTAGGTGCGGCAAACTCCAGAACTTCTTCGGGGGTCCGATAGCTCACGGATAAATCGACGCGGCTCGGCTTTTTCGTCGAGGCGAGTATTTCCATCGTGGCATCCCAGGATGCCGACGCCGCCGCCGTCGTAGCTTGCGCCATGTCACCAACGATTGTCATGGAGCCAGTCTCATTACGCCGTCCGATGACCCGCAACTGCATAGCCGATAGGTCCTGAGCTTCGTCCACGACAATGTGCCCGTGCTTGACGAACTCCGCTTCATCAAAATCTCGTTCAACAACCCGAGTGACCACGGTGCGCTCCCGTAGCGCGGCGTCACGATGGTGATCGGGCAACTGGTCAACATCTTCGAGAGTCAGTTCGCTGTCAACGACTCGAGAGTGTCCCCGTGGCTTCTTGCGAGGTCCGAGTAGGACGCGAGCCTCATCGATTAGTGCCAAGTCCGCATCGGTCCAGGGAATATCTCCCATGTACTCCGAGCGTGGACGGACGAGCAAGCTGATTTCTTCATCAGTGAGAATGTCCCGTCCGGCGACCCGTAGGAGTGGTTCGGCTCCAAAGAGGTCGTGTAATAAATCTTGACCGGTAAGTCGGGGCCAGATTCTCTGGAGAATCTGCTTAAAGGCCGCCGTGACACGAATCGCTTCCTCGAGTCCCCCTTCGACGTCTTCGATCTCTAAATATTCAGCCGTGACACCCGAACGGGTTCGGTACTGGTCAGCCAATGCTCGAGCGAGCTCTCGCCCGACCACACTCCGACGCGGATTATGTTGCCCCCCTCGGCGTTTAGCCCGATCAACAATGGCCTTGGTCTCTTCCGGAGTTACCTTCAATACGAAACGGCCAAAGGGCACATCCATAATTTTGCGAAGTGCCCGCTGCCTCGTCGCCAATGCCCGGGCAATCACTTCCTGCATCCGGATGTCACCCTTGAGCTGTGCCAACTCGTCAGACTCCTTGCCCCGGACCGCTACGCCACGGACAAGATCAGTGACCGTCGTCAATGTGACGCCCGACTCACCGAGCGATGGCAAAACATTGCCGATGTACCCCATGAAGACCGGGTTAGGTCCTACGACCAAGACGCCACGTTGGCGCTCCAGTGTGGCCCGATACGTATAAAGAAGGTACGCCGCACGGTGGAGGGCCACTGCGGTCTTGCCCGTTCCCGGGCCACCTTGCACTAACAAGATGGTGTTCAAGTCAGTTCGAATGATTTCGTCCTGCTCACGCTGAATGGTGTCGACGATGTCACCCATGCGACCGGTGCGTGCTCGACCAAGGGCGGCCAACAACGCGGCCGGTCCCCCAAGTGCCAAACCGCCTTCGACAAGTCCCTCCTCATTGATCGCGGGCGCCGTCGCTGAAGCGTCGGCCATTTCGGCGCCTTCGTCCGAGAGGAACTCGTCTTCGACCGAGAGAACTTGGCGGTTGCGAATTGAGATATGACGTCGGCGCGTCACCCCGAAGTTCTCAATGGCAGTTGCGCGATAGAACGCTTCAGCGATAGGTGCTCGCCAGTCGATGATGAGTTGGTTCTGATCGAGGTCGACAATGGAGATGCGACCGAGGCGATAGGTGGCCTCACCCTTAGGGCTTGTCGCAGAAAAGTCGAGGCGGCCGAAGAAGAGTGGCGTATTGCCAATTTGAAGATGATCAATCCGGCGGAGGAAGTTGTCCATGGCGCCGTCACGCACCGAGAGGTCACCGGGGACCCCGTCCGAGACGGCGTAGCGCTTCCGGCTGAGTTCGGCGTCGGCCAGCATCTGGGCGTGCGCCTCATAGGCGAATTCGAGGAACGTCTGTTCTTCCGCTATTTCGCGCTCATGCATAGGAGTCCTGCTTCCGGTACCTCTAGAAAGAGATGAGCAAGCCTAACGGGCAAACGGGGAATCAGGTTGGGGTATTAGAACCTACGATGACTACGCCGTTCCAGGAGGAGCTATGACCGAGCCAAATTTCCTACGGGCCGCCCGTGGCGAGTCCGTCGACCACGTGCCTGTCTGGTTTATGCGCCAAGCCGGGCGGTCTTTGCCTGAGTATCGGGCCCTTCGCGGGTCGGGATCGATTCTCGACGCCATCGCCGATCCGGCCCTCGCCTGCGAGGTCACCATGCAGCCCGTCCGTCGCTACGGGGTCGATGCGGCCATACTCTTCTCCGACATTGTTGTCCCCGTGGAGGCCATTGGTTTTGGCGTCGACGTTGTTCCCGGACGCGGACCCGTCGTGGCTAACCCGTTCAGCTCGCGAGCTGACCTTGATCGGCTGCGGCCCCTCGAGGACGCCGACATCGCACACGTCACCAAAACCGTCGACCTCGTCGTTGAGCAACTCGCACCACTCAACGTTCCGCTCATCGGTTTTGCCGGCGCCCCCTTCACCGTCGCGAGCTATCTCGTCGAAGGGGCACCCACTCGAACCTTTGGTGTCATCAAGGGAATGATGCACGCCGATCCGGCTCTCTTTGACGCCCTCATGGATCGACTCATCCCCATCACCATTTCATTTCTCCGTGCCCAGGTGGAGCACGGTGCGCAAGCCCTCCAGCTCTTCGACTCCTGGGCCGGCTCACTAACCCGTGACGAGTACGTGCGCTACGCCCTACCCGCCACCAAGCGGGTGCTTGCAGGAGTGGCCGATCTCGATGTGCCGACCATCTTGTTTGGTGTTGGCACTGGCGAACTTCTTGACCTCATGGCAACCGCGAATACCAACGTCATGGGTATCGACTGGCACGTTGACCTCAATGAGGGTCGTCGTCGCGTCGGGGGTCGCCCCGTTCAGGGCAACCTCGATCCCGCCCGCTGTCTGAATGGTGCCGATCTGGCCGTTACGGCGGCTCGCGAGGTCCTGCAGCGCGCCGGCACCGACGCCGGGCACATCTTCAACTTGGGTCACGGCGTGTTACCCGAGACTGATCCGGCCGTTCTCGAAGCCGTGGTTCGCGTCGTACACGAAGAAGGAAAGGCTGGCGTTCGATGAAGAAAATTGGCGTCCTCGTCATGGCCTACGGCACTCCGTCTTCAACGGAAGCAATCGAGCCCTACTACACCCTCATTCGACACGGCCGGCCACCAACCCCCGAGCAGCTAGCCGACCTCACCCGTCGCTACAACGCCATTGGTGGCATCTCGCCCCTGCGCGAACGCACCGATGCCCAAGTCGACGCACTGCGCGCCGAACTCGAGCGTCGTGCCCCGGGCCGCTTCGATGTTCGCTTTGGGTCGAAGTACGAACCACCCATGATTGAAGCAACGGCCGCAACATTCGTCGCGGAGGGCTTTACCGATGTCATCGGCATCGTGCTGGCCCCCCACTCATCTTCAATGTCGACCGACCAGTACATGGACCGGGCTCGAGCGACGCTCACGGACATCAACTTCACGGGCATCGGAGCATGGTGGGACTTCCCCGGCTTCCTCGCAATCATTGCTAAGCGAGTCCACGATGCGCTCGCGCAGATCCCCGCCGAACGGCGTGCCAACGCCGAAGTCCTCTTTAGCGCCCACTCTCTACCGGAAAAAATTCTGCTCAACGGCGATACCTATCCCGAGCAGCTCCGAGAGTCGGCCGAACAGGCGGCAGAAATCGTCGGGACGCCGCGCTTTGACTTAGCGTGGCAGTCCGCCGGACGCACGCCCGATCCTTGGCTCGGACCCGACATCTTGGAGGTTCTACGAACCAAAGCAGCCTCCGGCATCACCGATATTGTCTCGTGCCCCATTGGCTTTGTGTCCGACCACCTCGAAGTGCTCTTTGACATCGACGTGGAGGCACAAGGTGTGGCGCACGAAGTGGGCCTCAACCTCGTTCGCACGGAGTCGCTGAACGCGGCACCCGACTTCATCGCTCTTCTCGCAGATGTGGTGATGGCCAACGCATGAGTCGACGCTCTGTCGTTATTGTCGGCGGTGGTATTGCCGGCTTAGCCGCAGCGTGGGAGGCATCGGGAGGGAGTACGCCAGACCCCGATGTGTTTGTTGAAGTTATCGAGTCGCTCCCTTCAATGGGCGGGGCACTGCGCACCACGGAGTTTGCCGGCCAGGTCATCGACCTCGGCGCCGACGGATTCCTAGCTACTCGTGGCGAGGCGACAGATTTCATTCGAAAGGTCGGTCTTGGCGACCAACTCCGCCCCATTGGTTCGAGCGGGGCCTGGATCTACCTTCGGGGACATCTCGAGAAGATACCGACGGGCTTGGTTCTCGGTGTTCCCACCCGCTGGGTACAGCTTCGAATGATGCGACATCTTTCACGACGGGCAAAAATGGGAGCGCTGCGCGATCTCCTTGTGCCTCGACGACTCCGTTACACAGAGGAGCTCACCATTGGGGAAATTCTGCGGAGCAAATTTGGTGACGCTCTCGTCGATGAACTTATTGAGCCGATGATTGGCGGTATTCAAGCGGGGCGGGTTGACGAACTCAGTGCCGCAGAAGTCTTTCCCGCGTTAGATGCCGCCGCCCGTAAAGGCGGCTCTCTCATGAAGGCAATTCGTTCCAAGCCGCCAACTACGCCCGCTACGCCAACGCCAATTTTCTTCTCGCTCCAAGATGGTGTCGGCTCGCTGCCTCTCCACGTACGTCAAATTCTGCAACAGCGGGGCGTCGTCTTTCGTACCGGTGATCCCGTTACCGCGGTTCGCCTCACCCCAGGGCGTGCGCACGCATTGAGTGTGGAGACGGCCACTTCCATCACTCCAGCCGATGCCGTTGTCGTCGCCACTCCGCCACAAGTCGCTGGCACCCTGCTGGGCGATCTAGCCCCCGACGTGCGACGTTTGGAGTTTGTGAAGAGTGCCAGTAGCACCATGGTGACCTACGCAGTTCCCCGGACGTCCTGTCAGCTCCCCGAGAGTGGTACCGGCGTGCTGGTACCCCTGCATACCAAATTCGCATCGGGCACCGATTCGCTGTTTACCACAGCCGTGACCTTTCTCGATCGCAAATGGGCACACTTACACGATGATCAACTCGCACTCGTGCGTGTTCACACGGGCCGCATTGACGACTCCCGGGCAATGATGATGAGCGATAGCGAACTCGTCAGTCGAGTCCAAGTTGAATTGTCACAGATTTTTGGAACATGGCCCGACGCGGTCGAGACACGCGTGCAGCGGTGGCCAAACGCGTTGCCGCAGTACTTTCCCCATCACCGAGCGATGGTGTCAGCTGCCCGTGCGACCTTGGCTCCGCACGGAGTATTTCTAGGTGGCATGGCCTACGACGGGGTTGGTGTGCCCGCCAGTATCGGATCAGGCCGCCAGGCCGGATGTGACGCTCTAGCGTACGCTCAGAGGTAGTAACCCGAGTGGATGTAGATGCACGGAACACCTTCGCGGACGTACATCGCGTGGTTCTTTGGATCGTCATCGAGGGCTAGGCGCAAATCAAAACCAGTTTCTCGAAGTTCGTGCACCACGCTTCGTTTGAAATAGTCAACGCCCGAGTAGTCACCGAATTCGCGCATGATCAGAACGTCCCAACGCAGTCCGTAACGTTCCAGCCAACCCAATGTGTGTGGGGCGACGCGACGGGGGCGGCCGGTGAGCAAGATCACCGTGAGATTTGAATCGAGAAGTTCCAGCAGTCGTTCAATTTCTTCGATCACGGGATCATCGCCACAGGCTTCAAAGAAACTTCGCCAGTCGCCATAGTCGAGGTAGTGCTGACGCCCGGCCGCATCGGCCAGAACGCCGTCAATGTCGAAAATAACAGCGGGGCCAGGGGTTAGTTCGGCAACTCGCCAATGCCAGTTTTCGGGAGAACCTTCGCGCATACTCACAGCATCCATTGTCTCACTTCAACCCGCTGGCGCCATCTCTGCGAGACTAGGGGCCGTGAGTTCCCTGTCGAATGAAGTAATTGCATTACCTCAGGGCCGTCGCCTAACGGTCTATAGCGACCTGCAATTGAGCCCAGAAATGGTGCATGGATCGATTGCTATGACCTCCATTGTCGAACAGTTGAACGAGATCGACGAAGCGACAGTGATTATCTTCGCGGGGTCGACATTCGCATTCGGACCAACGACTAATCCCCAACGCTTCGTGGCCGCGTGCTGGCAGCGGTTTCCCGCCTTCTATCAAGCACTACAGAGGATTGCCTCACTCGAACAGGCACGCGTGATATTCCTGCCTGGAGCCACCGACGAAGAGCTGGGTACGGACGCGCCGACCCAGGACGCTTTGACACGCATGGGCTTTACCTTGGCCACAGCGGTCTCGGTCAACGTCATGACGTGGCGTGGGAGTCGACGCCTGGAAGTAGTGGCCGGGGCAACTAGACGCGACACTGCACGCGTTGATGATCGCGAGCGAGAAGATGCTCGGCGACTGGATGACACCCAGTCGCTGACGAGATTCGTACAGTCACGCCTGATGTATCGCACTTTTAGTGCCTGGGCGTGGGCTCCTCTATGGATTTTTGCATTCTTGATGTTGAGTTCGTTCGTTATCGGCCTTAACGATCTCTTCGGAAGTCACGGCTCCCAACTCTTGGGCCAGACGCCGCACTTCACCACGTGGGGTTGGCTTTCAGCCTCGCTCTTCGCCGTGGCCGCCATAGAGGCGATCTTGGTAGTCATCGCGAGCACTATTGCGCGGCGAAGATTCTTCTATCGAGACGGGGGGCAGTTCACTTCAAGCGAACCGCTGGGTGACGTGCTCATCGGAAATCAAGACGCCCTCAAGCTAGCCAGCACCATCGTGGCCGCAGGCGGG
This sequence comes from Actinomycetota bacterium, assembly GCA_009726065.1. GTDB lineage: Bacteria > Actinomycetota > Acidimicrobiia > Acidimicrobiales > RAAP-2 > RAAP-2. The sequence continues at coordinate 18,590 of WLNA01000008.1, read as the reverse complement.
GTTGGCCTCATCGTTGGCGGTTGTGCCCGACCGGCATTGGCCTACCTCGACCAGGGGGTCTGCGCGGCACCAGGACCATCGGGCCGGGTCTTCGTGGAGCGTCTCGGACGATTTGGACTGCCTCCCATCTTCCAGCCCGTGGCGCGAACAAGCTACGTCGAAGTGGAGGCGGGTGGAACCGTTCGGGTGCGTCTGGTCGCCGGTGGCCTTCGCGAACCTTCTACAACTCGCCTGGAACGATGGCTCGCCGGAAAGACCACACTGCCGGCACCGCCAGAATTGCCAGCCCTCATTGGCTCGTGGCCCGATGGCTCACCGTGGCCCCAGACGCCTATTTTTCAGCAGACGTTTCGTCGCGAGCTTCGACTGAAGCGCATCGTGAGCGGTGTCGTTTTACTCACGGGCCTGGCCAACGTGGTGAGTGCCGTCGTCCCGCCTGCCCGCGGACGACTTGAATCACTTCTCCACGTCCTGCCACTCGGCGTCGCCCAATCGGCCGCAGCCGCCACCGCCCTCGCCGGAGTGGGAATGATCATGATGGCCCGGGGACTTCGACGGGGTCAGCGCCGTGCGTGGATTGTGGCCGCCATTCTCTTTGCCATCACCACTACCACCCACGTCGTACACGGCGGCAACGGTCTCGGCACGCTGATTAACGCCATCGTTCTCATCCTGCTAATCACGGAGCGTCGTATTTTCCAGGGCGCGACGGATCGCGGTTCCTTTAGCGGAGCGCTGCCCAAGCTGCTCAGCATTCCCGCGGTGGCCACCGCGAGCGCCATGCTCGTTGTCATCGTTACGTCACGCATTCCCTTCGGTCGTGAGTGGTGGCACATTGCTCAGGCCTGCGTGGAACGACTCGTGGGGGTCACTCGCCTGCCACTGCCCGACCGAGCGGGTGACTTCCTCTCACCCTCACTGTTCGCGACGGGCATTGTGATCATCATGGGCAGCCTCTACTTACTCACTCGACCCGTTGTGGACCGGCGACTCTCGAATCACGGGTCTTCGGCCGAGCGTCGCTTGGCCGAACTTCGTGCCCGAGACATAGTGCGCCGTCACGGTCGAGGCACGCTTGACTACTTCGCGCTTCGCGATGACAAACAGTTCTTCTTTTTCCGCGATTCGTTGGTCGCCTACGCCGTCTACGGTGGCGTGGCCCTCATATCCCCGGACCCCATCGGCCCTGAACCAGAGCGGGTCGAAGTCTTTGCAGCCTTTCGACGTTTCGCGGAGCAGCGCGGCTGGACTCTCGCCATCATTGGTGCGGGCCAGCAGTGGCTGCCGGTGTACCAAGGTGCCGGCCTCCATCACATCTACGTGGGTGACGAAGGGGTGGTGAACTGTCAAACCTTTAGTCTCGAAGGCGGCAAGATGAAGGGGCTACGCCAGGCCTGCACTCGATTAGCTCGTAACGGCTATTCCGTCGAGTTTGTCGACCCCTCCACTATCGATCCGGCCCGCGTTCGCGGAATCATGGAGTTGATTGCCAAACTCCGTCGTGGTGAAGACGAGCGGGGCTTTTCGATGATGCTCGGTCGACTCTTTAATCCTCGCGATAAGGGTCTCCTGCTGACGATCGTGAACGGACCAGATGGCACCCCCGCGGCGGTCTGCCAGTTTGTGCCCTCTCCGGCCATCAATGGTTACTCCCTCGACCTCATGCGACGCGATCCGGGCGAACACCCCAACGGACTGATTGACTTTGCCCTGTGCTCCACGATTGAGCACCTGCGCCAAGAGGGCGGACAGGGGCTGAGTTTGAACTTCGCCGCCTTTAGAAGCGTCCTCGATGGCGAGAAGGGTGACGGGACCTTCACGAAAGTCGAACGATGGGCCCTCAAGCGTTTGTCGGGCATTCTGCCCATCGAGACTCTCTGGACCTTTAATGCCAAGTACCAACCCGATTGGTTGCCCCGCTACCTGGTCTATCCCGCCTTCGAATCACTGGTCCCGGTGGTGGCGGCACTCTTGCGCGCCGAGAGTTTGACGGAGATCCCAGTCATCGGAAGGCTCCTGGCCAACGATCCGTCGAACCGACCAAGCACCGTCATTCCCGAGGAAATCTTGGCGGCCGCGAGCGAGAACGCTACGTAAGTCGCTTCAAAAGAGCGTTCGCCAGTCCGGTAGCTGCCTCGGTGTGGTACGTCAAGAAGAGGGATGGCTCGGTTAGCTCTAGCTCCATGACGGCCCACTCGTGATCAATTCGACAGAGGTCGACACGGGCGTAGAGCGCCGAGGATGCGCCGCCGGCGTCCAGTACCTCTCGAGCGAACTGCAATGATTCCGGGCTCGCAGTAGTTGTCGACATCCGTTCGGCGCGAAAGAGTTGACTGCGGTCGTGTTCAACTGCGTTCAACATCGCCCCCTTGCGCATGGCGTGGGAAAACGCACCATCTACAAAGACGAGGGCTAGCTCACCCTCCACATCGATTGAGTCGACGTACGGCTGAATAATCACATCTCGACCCGTGGCGTGGAGAGAACGGACGTGGGTGTGAGCTCGGGCGTGGTCGCCTGCTCCGTAGCGCTCGGCGTCCAGGCTGCCCGCTCCGACCGTGGGCTTAACGACGAAGTTGCCCGTGGGGAAGATCGGATCGATTCCCACGTCGGCGAAGGTCGAGGGAATCACGGTGACGCCGGCTTGCTGCAGAGACCGTAAGTAGTGCTTGTCGGTATTCCAAGCCACGAGGTCAAACGAGTTGTAGAGAGTAGGGACGCTCGACGCCCACCCGAGAAATTCGTCTCGACGGGGTGCGTAGTCCCAGGTCGAACGGATGACCGTGGCGTCGAATCGATCCCACTGGGCGTTCGGATCGTCCCAGGCCAACAACTCATACTCGAGACCGACGGTCGTTAACGCCTCAAGGAGCAGCGGCGTGTCGGGGTCGACGTAGAGGTCCTCGCACGTCGCAATGGCGACGCGACGACTCACGGAAGGAGGAGGTAGGCGTGGTGCGCCAAGTTGGCGATGGGTCCAGGCCATACGCCAAAGAGGACGGCCGAGACGCTGCCTACGGCAATCACCGAACCGGTGAGGCGGGGAACGGCCACGCGGACGCCCGAACCCTCATCGTCGCTGTAGAGCGAGAGCACTAGTCGGACGTAGAAGAATCCACCGATGGCCGCAGCCACCATGGCAATCACGGCCAACCAAGAACCGCCAACATCAACGGCCGAGGTAATCACGGCGAACTTGGCGAAGAACCCGGTCGTGAATGGTGCACCGGCCTGTGACAACAGCAGCACGGCGAACGCCGCACCGAGCAGGGGCTGACGACGAGCCAAGCCGCGATAGTGATCAAGGTCGTGGCTGGTTTCACCCTCTCCCCCAACCAGCGTCACCACAGCAAAGGTGGCGATCACTACGGGCAGGTATGTGACGACGTAGTACAGGGTGCCGGCAACACCAGACGGTGACGCCGACCACAGACCCAGCAACATGAAGCCGGCCTGGGAGATTGAGGAGTAGGCCAAGAGACGCTTGATGTTGCGCTGCACCAGAGCCACAGCAGCACCAACCAGTGTCGAGAGAACTACGAGACCCCACACCAACGGACGCCACGACTCTGACTGGGTCGTGAGCGCACCGAAGATGACGCGCAGGACGGCGGCAAAGGCACCGACCTTAACAATTGACGCCATGTAACCCGTAACGGGTGACGGAGCGCCCTCGTAGACATCGGGCGACCAAACGTGGAACGGTACCGCGGCCACCTTGAAGGCAAAGCCGACCAGCATGAGTCCGAGTCCCGCGACCAGCACACCGGGCTGGAGAATGAAGTTGTGAGCGAGGAAGTAGGCGATTGATGACAAGTTCGTCGAACCGGCGCCTCCGTACGTCAGCGCCACGCCGTAGATGAAGATTGCTGAAGCAAAGCCACCCAGCAAGAAGTACTTCAGAGCCGCTTCGGCCGAACCGGAGCGGTGGCGGTCAAAGGCGACCAACACGTAGAGGCCAATGGACAAGATTTCGAGACCCAGGAAGATGACGATGAGATCGTTAGCTTGCGCCATCATCATCGCCCCGGAGGCCGACGCCAAAACCAGGATATGAAACTCCGCACCCACGACGTGAGCACGATGCGCCCAGTCGTGAGAGACCAGTGCGGTGAGCCCGACACCGAGCGCGATAGCGGCCGAGGCCAAGACGCCGAAACCATCGAGCGCAATAGCGTGAGCCAGCGTCGTCGTCGAACCATGAATCGAAACATCACGCCACTGGAAGAACGAGAGCGCGAATGCACTGACAGCCGTCACGACCGTCACGCTGGTGGCGACCACGGCCGAAACTCGGGTGCGCGTCATCGCCGTTACGAACATCAAAATCAGCGAGCCACCCAGCAGAACCAAAATCGGCGCAATGGCCAGATAGTGGACGGAGGGCATCGCCAGTTGTGCCACTTGCGCGATCATCGGTTAGCCCCCTGCGGAGTTGAGTGCGCCACGATGGCGTGCGTCGAGGGATTGATTTTGTTCAAGAGGGGTGCGGGGTAGACACCGAGGACGACCACCAGAACAATGATTGGGGCCAGCACCCATCGCTCAGCAGTTGTCGCATCGGGGATGGAGGCATTCTCACCCGTGGCTTCACCGTGAAAGACGCGTTGATAGGCCCAGAGCAGATAGAGGGCCGCGAAGATAACGCCCGTCGTTGCGATAACGGCCCACCAGGGGTGGGCGTTGAAGGAACCGAGGAGCACGAGGAGTTCGGAGACGAAGCCCGAAAGACCGGGCAGGCCGATCGAGGCGAGCATCACTACGGTAAAGAGCGCAGCGAGCACTGGCGCGGGACCCTGGAGTCCAGAGAGCGCACTAATGGTCGAGGTACCTCGACGACGTTCGATCCCGCCAATCAGCAAGAAGAGCCCCGCGGTGATGACACCGTGGTTGAACATCAAGAGCACGGCACCACTGGTGGCGATTTGCGAACCGGCAAAAATACCGAGCACGATAAAGCCCACTTGGGCCATCGACGAGTAGGCCACCACTCGCTTCAGCTCCTTGCTGACGGCAGCGAGTGCGGAACCGTACAAAATACCGATGACGGCCAAGGTCAGCACGACGGGCCGAACATTGTCGAGGCTCTGCGGAAGAAGGCCCACGGCGAAGCGAAGCAGCCCGTACGTGCCCAGCTTGGCCAGCAGTGCTGAGAGCACCATCGAACCGGCGATTGGAGCCTCGGCGTAGGCCAAGGGCGACCAGGTGTGCAGAGGGAAGATGGGGCTCTTAATACCGAAGGCAATCAAGAAACCAATCATGATCCACGTGGCGACACCGGAAGAAAGCGGCGTCTCTTTTAGCGCCGACATCGCAAAGGTCAACTCGCCACCGAAGACCTGTTGGTGGCGAACAGCGATGTAGACCATGCCAACCAGCAAGAAGCCGGAGCCAAAGAGCGTGTAGACGAAGAACTTCAATGCGGCGGCGGCCCGCTGCGAGCCACCCCAGCCAGCGATGAGGAAGTAACTCGGAATAAGCGTGAGTTCAAAGAAGAGAAAGAACGAGAGCATGTCGCGAGTAGCGAAGGCTCCAATGGTTGCCGTCATCAAGACGAGCAGCCACGCCACGAAGGCGGGCGTACGACGGGATTCATTCGCTCCCACGAGAGCCAACAAAATTACGAGGGCTGTCAAAGCCACCAAGAAGAGTGAAATTCCATCAACACCGATGTCGTAGGCCACACCGAGCGATGGGGCCAAGACTTTGCGATACGTGAAATCAAAGACGGTTGTTGTCGAGCCCGATCCAATGGTGTGCGAGGTGCGGTAGGCCAAAGCGACCAAGACGGTCAAGGCGAGCTCGAGGGCGGCGGCCGTAATGCCGATGACTCGAGCGAGATGGTCGGACGCGCGAAGAGCGACGATGAGTGCGGCACCCACTAAAGGAATGAGAAGCAGGAGGGAGAGCCAGAGTGACGTATGCATGACTACCAAGACCTCGCAACCAAGAACAGCACGACGAGCATCATGCCGACGACCACTACGAGGGCGTAGTGGCGAACAAAACCAGACTGAATCTTGCGAATTCCCTCAGCGCTCTTACGGACCGAAACGGCCGTTGCAACCACGGCACCATCAAGGATCTTGGGCTCGACGGTCGTGCTGCCGAATTGAGCCACGCGCTGCAGGGGACGACCAATGGTGAAGTCGTAGAAGTCATCCCAGCGCCAGACCTTCTCCAGGAAGCTGGACTCAAAGCGGGGCCAGGGCGAGGTGGACTTCCACAGCGAGAAGGCAATGAGCAGACCAATAATGCCGGCAGCGGCATCTGCTCCGGCGAGCACAAACTCCGACATGTGCGAGCCCAGGACTGGCGATACCGTCGACTCGAACACGGGGTCGAGGAAGCCGGCGAGCGACATTGAGTGGGCCCATGGCAGATCCAGTAACCCACCGAGGGCGCTGAAGACGGCAAGGATAACCAGAGGCACTGTCATCATCCAAGGACTCTCGTGCGGGTCGTGACCCTCGGTCACTTCGCGGAACCGCTCGTCGCCTCGGAACGTCAAGACGAAGAGTCGACTCATGTAGTACGCCGTGAGGACTGCCGTGAAGAGGCCAAGAACGTAGAGCGGCTTGGAGAAGGCGTAGACGTTGGTCAGAACATCACCCTTGGCCCAGAAACCGGCAAATGGTGGAATGCCGGCAATTGCGAGCCAACCAATCAGGAACGTTGGGAATGTCAACGGGAGATACTTCTGAAGTCCGCCCATCTTGCGCAGATCTTGCTCACCATTGAGCGAGTGGATAACCGAACCCGATCCGAGGAACAAGAGAGCCTTAAAGAAGGCGTGGCTCACCATCAAGAAAATGGCTGCGGAGTAGGCCCCAGTACCCACGGCCAAAATCATGTATCCAATTTGTGAGACCGTCGAGAAGGCCAGGACTTTTTTGATGTCCTTCTGTGATGTCGCCACCGTGGCGGCCACGAAGGCCGTGAGTCCACCAATAACAGCGATCACCCATCGACCAGACGTCGACCAGGCCAACACTGGTGACATACGGATGAGCAGATAAACGCCGGCCGTCACCATGGTGGCGGCGTGAATCAATGCCGACACTGGCGTGGGACCTTCCATGGCGTCAGGGAGCCAGTTAAAAAGAGGAATCTGCGCCGACTTACCACTAGCGGCCAACATCAACGCCAAAACGATAAGGAGGGCGACCGTGCTCGACAGAGGAACCGTCGAGCCGAGACCAATGATGGTGAGGTAGTTCAGCGAACCGAAGTGACTAAAGAGCAGAAACATCGCGAGCAGGAGACCGACATCACCGACGCGGTTATAGATAAAGGCCTTCTTGCCGGCGCTCGCCGCGGAGTCCTTCGTGAAGTAGTAACTCACGAGCCAGTACGAACAAACACCTACGCCTTCCCAGCCCACGAACGTCACGAGCAAGTTGTTGCCCAAGACTAAAACCAGCATGGAGAAGACGAAGAGGTTGAGATACAGGAAGAACTTCTTAAAGTCCTTCTCCCCGTGCATATAGCCAATCGAGTACAGGTGAATCAGAGTCGAAATGCCCGAAACAAACAGGCACATCGTCACCGAGAGAGGGTCAAGCAGGAAGGCCGCATCAACATTGAGCGGGCCGACCGAAAGCCAGGAGAAGAGGTGAATCGTGACTTCCCGCTCTGTCTGGCCCAGGAGCCAGACGAAGGAGATCACGGTCGTTAGAAATGAAGCCAGCACGGCCGATGTCGCAATCCAACCAGAAGCAGGTTCACGCGTCGTCGACTTCGGCAGAACGAGTACGAGCAAGAAACCGATGAGTGGAAAGAGTGGAATGAGGGCAGCTGTGGAGTTCATCTCAGCCTCGCAACTCTGAAAGTTCGTCAACTGCCGTCGACTGTCGGCGGCGGAAGATAGCTACCACGATGGCTAGACCAACAGTGACCTCAGCGGCGGCCACGACGAGAATGAAGAAGACCGAGGCCTGTCCCCCAATGTCGTGCAGCGAGCGCGAAAATGTCACGAACGTCAAGTTGACTGCGTTGAGCATGAGCTCGATGCACATGAACATGATGAGGGCGCTACGCCGGGTCAAGAGCCCAAACATTCCGATGCCAAAAATGACGGCGGCCAAAATTAAGAACCAGGACTCGGGAATGGTCACGCGTCCGCTCCTTCTGAAATCGACTCTCCGGTACGGTCACGCCGCGCGAGCAAAACGGCACCAACAACGGCGATGATCAAGAGAGCCGCGGTGGCTTCAAAGGCAAAGAGGTACGTCGTAAAGACGGCCGAGCCGACCGCTTGAACATTCTCAGCACCGCCGGGCGACGCGCCGGTCGCCACTTGTGCCCCCGTCGACCAACCACCTCGGCTCAACATGGCCAGAATGCCAACCATGGTCACTACCACGGAGGCATAGGCCATAGGACGCTGTGCAACTAATGGCTCAACAGAGATGTCCTCTTTGTTGTCAACGCCCAGAAACATGATGACGAACAAGAAGAGCACCACGATGGCTCCGCAGTAGACGATTATTTGTACCGCGGCCAAGAAATGGGCCTCTTGCTCCAAGAAGGCAATGGCCACACCCAGCAATGTCAAGATCAAACTCAGCGCCGAGTGAACAGGGTTGCGATACGTGATAATTCCGAGAGCGCCGATGACGGCCATCGCTGCCGCAGCGATGAAGACAATGAGGTCCGGCCACGTAGTGGTCATGGCAATCATGCGCGCACCTTACGAATCAAGTGGCCAACCTTGCTGGCTTCCAGCTTCGTAATCAAACCGGCGATACCACGTCGATCAAGCGGGACGTCTTCAGGCTCCAAGTGGGTGGTGAAGGCATCACGAAGCTGCTTCGAACCCGTAGCGGCATCGTCACGGTGCTCGCTCTGACCACCCTCGGCCGCACGCACGCCGACACCGAGGTCGCCCGACCACTGGGTGATGCCTTCGTACTCAGCATTGCCAGCGGGGGCAGTGGCGCGCATCCATCCACCGGTCATCGCCGATTCACCGGCACGCCAGTCTTCCCAGGGCAGACGCTTGGGTTCACCCATGTCGTCTACAACCAATTCGGCCTTGGTGTAAATCGCGTCGGATCGATTGGTGAAGGAGAACTCGAACATCTTGGACTCAGTAATGGCCTCGGTCGGACAGGCCTCGACGCACAAGTCGCAGTGAATGCAGCGGAGATAGTTGATCTCATAGATGTACCCGTAACGCTCACCCGGGCTAACGGGGTGGTCCATCGGGTTATCGAGACCACGGACGTAGATACAGTTCGCGGGACAGACTCCGGCACAGAGTTCGCAACCGATGCACTTCTCCATACCGTCTTCGTACCGATTAAGTACGTGACGGCCATGTTGACGAGGTTGTTTCGGACGCTTCTCCTTGGGATAGCTCGACGTCACTGACGGCCTTCCGATGTGGAGGAACGTGAGCTTGAAGCCTCCGAAGAAATTGAAGGGATTCGCCATTAGTGATCGTCTCCGTCAGTCAGTTTCCGCAGGATGTACGGAGGTAGGGGACGCTCACCAACCGTAGGGAGGACTGAGTCTGGACCCGCCTCACGGTTCAGACCAATGTCAAAGGCTCGCGTGAGGAATGTCGAGGCCACCAAACTCAGAGCGGCTAGCGCGAAGCCCCAAGCCGGCGAGATAATGAAACCAGCCACCAGCAGCATCCAAGCCAAACTCAGCGGAATCAAACGCTTCCAGCCGAGGTCCATCAACTGGTCGTAGCGGAATCGTGGAAGCGCGGCACGGAACCAAACGTAGGCGAAGCAGAACAGCGTCGTCTTACCGAGGAACCACAGAATGGGGAAGACCCACTGAATATGTGGAATGTTGGGCACGTAGCCGGCCGGACCACCGAAGAAGAGGGTCACCATGACAGCCGACATGGTGATCGTGTTCATGAACTCCGCGAGGAAGAACAAGGCGAAACGAATCGAAGAGTATTCCGTATGGAACCCACCGACGAGCTCACTCTCGGCTTCGACCACGTCGAAGGGCGGACGGTTGAGTTCCGCCGTGATGGAAATCAAGAACAACACGAAGGGCACGATGCCGAGACGAATCAAGTTCCAATGCCAAACACCGTGAGCCTGACTCGTCACGATGTCGTGCGTCGAGAGTGATCCAGTAGCTAGGACGACCGTCACAACGGTCATGCCCAGCGCTGCCTCGTAAGAAATCATCTGGGCACTGGCCCGCACCGAGGACATCAGCGGGTACTTCGAACCGGATGACCATCCAGCCAAAATCACCCCGTAGACGGACAAACCCGACATTGCCAGCAAGAGCAAGATGCCAATCGGTGGGTCAGCCACCTGAAGCAGGAATGTGTGGTGCGCCACCGTAACGGTGCCGCCCACGGGCACGATGGAGAATGTAATAAGAGCTGGAACCAACGCCAAGTACGGGGCCAACTTGAAGGTAAAGCGGTCGGCTTGTGCGGGGATTAAGTCTTCCTTGAAGAAGAGTTTGATGCCATCCGCAAGCGTTTGAAGAAGACCGAACGGTCCCCAGCGGTTCGGTCCGATGCGACTCTGCATCCCAGAGATGACCTTGCGCTCAAACCAGATCATCAGCGTCACGCAACCCATGAGTGCCCCGAAGGCCACCAAAACCTTCACCGCAGCGATGATGAAAACGGCAAGATTGACTCCGAATACGTAGAGCGGATCACCGGATGCGAGTAGAAGGTGACTCACAGTGAATCCATCCGGACTTCCACGACCACTTGCTCTGAATCGACAATCCAATTCACGACATTGGCCGAGTCGCTCGACTCGGTCGTAGCGAGCGTGCCCAGTCGCAGCGCCACGCATCCACGCGGTACGGCCACATCGGTCACCACAGCAATGACTTCTGAACCGCGAGCCGAGGTCAATCGAACGGCACCGCCGCTCGTCACGCCGATGCGGGTGAGGTCGTGGGGATTCACACGAAGTACGGAAGTGGGCACTAACGCGCGCAGCGCTTCGGTGCCACGTACGGCCGCCCCATTGTCATAGATGGTTCGGTCCACGACGAGACGGAGAGAGTACGTGTCGGGCATTGGGATTACGGGGTTTAGTTCTCCGACCACGTTGCTCAACGTTGGTCGTGTAGCGATACCGGCCACGGTGGCGTCCGACGACGCGATCGCTCCGGCCCGTGGCGCAATACCAACCAAGTCGGCTGAGCGAATACCCGGAAAGGCCATGGGGTCCAGCGGACGTCGCTCGGTCTGAGCATCGATGCGGCCAACGACGATGCCTTCCATAGTGGAACGCATCGCCGAACCGCAGGGGTAGCCCGTTGTTGCTTCAATCACATTGGCGGTCTCTTCGGGATCCGAAAGTCCAAGGTTCTGCCCGAACTCTTCAGCCAACTCGGACGCAATAGCTACGTCAGGCCACGTTGAACCGGGTGGCGTCACCTTGGGAGCCAAGAGTGAAACGCGACCCTCAATATTCGTCACCGTGCCCAGGCGTTCGTGCATCACCGTGGCGGGGAGCACGACATCGGCGAAGGCTAGCGAAGGACCGCCGTGACCAGTCACCGCAATCAGCGAGGCCACCGTTAATGCCGCGGTGGCTAGTGCCGTGTCGACCACGTTTTCGAGGATGTCACCACCGAGAGAAACAATGACCGACTGCTCCCCCGTGCTCGCCGCTCGAAGCTGCTCGAGCGTTGAGCGTCCGGCGGTAAGCGCGAACTGCTGCCCGGGAGCGAGGTTTGGGGTGAGCCCCATGTCCAATGCACCGTTGACGTTGCCGCGGCGCAGGGTCGGGAGGAACTTGGCCTGAGGAAAGCGCTCGGCGAAAATTCGAATGGCCGCTTCGATTGGTGCTGATGATTCAGCCAGATTCGGCCGACCGACTACAAAGACCACGCCGCTGCCATCTTCACCGATGAGACGTCGTGCCTCCATCAAGTCGGCCGAAGTAAAGAGGCCGCCGTGGGGGTGGGATGCCAACGTTGTGAGCGGGGCATCGTCAGTCGTGATGGCCCTTGCCACTAGGTGAGCCTCGCCGGGACGAATAGGCAGCTTGACGCGACTCAATGACGAGAGCGCTGAACCGGAAGCCGACATCTCGACCACATTGGTCGTGCCCTTTACGAGACCTTCGCGCAGGCGAAGGAACAGGACTGGGAGTTCTTCACGGAGATCACCGGTGAGCAGAACGACGGTGCACGCCTCGGCCGCTTCATTGATTGTGGCCCGCGGAAGGGCGGCCACCAAGACGGGGTCGAGGCCATCGCCGTACTGAGCATCGATGGAGTCAGTGCCGACCACGCCACGGAAGAATCGCTGCCACGCAAAGGCACCTTCGTTCGTCAACGCCGCGCCACCGATGGCACCAACTGCTGATGGGGTCGAGGCGCTCGAAATGATGCGGGCCGCTTCACGAAGCGCTTCGCCCCACGTGGCCGTTTCCAATGCACCATTACGGCGGATCATCGGCTCCGTAATGCGTCGTGCCGAATCGGTGAGTGGAGCTTCGTCAATTCCAACGACCGAGTCAATGGCGAACCGGCCCTTGTCGCAGAGCCAGCCGTGGTTAACGGCTTCGCTGTCCATGCCGAGCACTCGAGTCAAACGATTACTGGACGACTGGACGGCGACGCGACAACCAACCGCACAAGTAGTGCAGGTGCTCTCGACTTGCTCGAGGTCCCAGGGTCGAGCGGTGAAGCGATAGGGCTTAGCGGTCAGTGCACCAACGGGGCAGATCTGAACGGTGTTACCAGAGAAGATCGAGTCGAAGGGCTCGGTGGGTGATGGTGCGACTTCGATATTGTCGCCGCGGCCGGCAAAGTCGATCTGGGCGTCGCCGGCAACTTCTGAGGCAAACCGGGTGCAGCGGCTGCACTGGATGCAGCGTTCACGGTCGAGCAAGACGAGCTCACCGATTTCGATGGGCTTAGGAAAGTGGCGCTTCTCTTCGATGAAACGAGTTTCACCAGATCCGTGGGCCAACGTTTGGTCCTGCAGGGGGCACTCGCCACCCTTGTCGCAAACGGGGCAGTCCAGCGGGTGGTTAGCCAGCAAAAACTCCAAGACACCGTCTTGGGCCTTCTTGACCTTCTCGCTCTCCGTGTTAACGACCATGCCTTCGCCAACTTGGATGTAGCAAGCGGGCTGAAGTGTGGCGCCACGGGGGCCATCAACTTCCACGAGACACATGCGACAGACACCGACTGGCTCCATGCGTGGGTGGTAGCAAAAGCGAGGGATGTACGTTCCTACGCGATCGGCGGCCGATATCAACATCTCACCCTTGGTTGCGGTGACTTCGCGTCCGTTCACGGTGAGAGTAACGGTGGTCCGTGTTTCGAGGGCGTCAGTCATGGGGGCATCCGTTGTGGTCGACGTGAGCAATGAAGTCATCACGGAAGTTGGTGATGGCCGAGTGAATGGAAGAAGGAATTGACGGACCGAGCACGCAGATAGTGGTCTGCTGCGGGGGCCACGACAGACCGGGGGCAATGTTGTCGCAGAGGTCCAGGAGGAGGTCGAGGTCTTCGCGACGACCGCCACCGTGTTCCATGCGGTACATGATGCGCTCGAGCCAGCCCGAACCTTCACGACATGGCGTGCACTGTCCGCACGACTCGCGGGAGAAGAACTTCGTAATTCGCCACGCCGCACGAACGACACAGCTGTCCTCGTCGAGAACCACAATGGATCCCGAACCGAGCATCGATGCCTGCTCAGCAACCTCGTCCTGGCCGAGCGGAATGTCAAGCTGCTCGGGCGTGAACCACGGAGCGGAGACGCCACCAGGAATGAACGCTTTGATCTTCTTGTCACCAACGATGCCACCACCAAGGGCGGGATCAAAGATGATGTCGCGGAACGTGTTCTTAACCATCTCGAGTTCGTAGACACCGGGATTTTTCACACGGCCAGAGAGGGCAAACAGGCGGGTGCCGGCCGAGCGACCTTGGCCGAGCGCAGCGAATGCGGCGCCGCCGTTGTTCACGATCCACGGCATGTTGGCCATCGTCTCAACATTGTTAACGACAGTGGGCTGACCGTAGAGACCAATGGCAGCAGGAAAGTACGGAGGCTTAATACGGGGGAACCCGCGCTTGCCTTCGAGCGCTTCGATGAGCGCAGTCTCTTCGCCACAGATGTAGGCACCGGCGCCGGGGTGCACGATGATGTCCAGCGAGAAACCCGATCCAAAGATGTCTGAGCCCAAGGCGCCGTGTTCGTAGGCATCGTTAACGGCCTGCTGTAAGCGCTCGAGACCGAGGGCGAATTCACCACGGAGATAGATAAACGCTTGTGATACCTGGAGCGCGTAGGCCGCAATCGTGACGCCTTCAACGAGCTGGTGGGGCTCGCGTTCTACGAGATAGTGATCCTTAAAGGTGGCGGGCTCTGATTCGTCGCCGTTCACCACGAGGTACGAAACTGGTGCCTTGCGCAACATGGACCATTTACGGCCGGCGGGGAAACCCGCTCCTCCGCGCCCCAGCAACGAAGCTGAATCGACTTCGGCGGCCACCGCTTCGGGGTGCATAGAGAGTGCTTTACGGAGTGCCGTGAAGCCGTCCGTGGCTAAGTAGCGCGACATGGAGTGACTGTCGGAATACTCCGAACGTGAAGAGACAATCTTGGGTGCAGTGAGGACGGCCATTACTTCGTCTCCTTCGCCGCACGTGCTTCGCGTGCCTTTTGGGCCGCTTCGCGTTCAGCAGCAACTTGGGCCCTTGGTGCACGAAGTCCACCGTTACGACGAACTCGAATCAAGGTGCCGTGCGGTGGAATTTCATCGTCGCGTCGGCCGTTTCGAAGATCTGTAACGAGCGCATCGAGAGCGTCAGGCGTCGTGGTGCGAACGTAACGGTGGTTCACCTGCACGACTGGTGCGATGTCGCAGTCAGCGAGACACTCAGTCTCTTCAAGAGTGAACAGACCGTCGGCCGATGTACCTCCGATAGAACAACCCAACGTCTTGCTGGCATGGTCCAAAAGTTCTTCACCGCCGGCCAGAAGGCACGCAATATTGGTGCACACACCCACTACGTACTTTCCGACGGGCTCGAGGTGGAACATGTCGTAAAAACTTGCGGTACCTCGAACTTCGGCGGGCGACGTACCCGTGAGTTCAGCTACTTCGGCCATGCCTTCGTCGGTCAAGTAACCATCTTGTTCTTGGGCGAGGTGGAGCAAGGGCAGCATCGCTGAACGCCTCTGCGGATAGAGCGAAACGAGTTCATCGGCACGCTGGCGAATGTCGGGGCGGAGATAACTCATCGGTCCACTTCTCCCATAACGGGGTCAACGGTTGAAATCACCGTGATGGTGTCAGACATCAAACCTCCACGCATAAGCAGCGGGATGGCTTGGAGGTTTACAAAGGAAGGTGCGCGTACGTGGATGCGGTACGGACGAGGACCACCGTCGGCCACGATGTAGCAACCCAATTCACCGCGAGGTGATTCGATAGCCGAGTAGACCTCACCGGCCGGCACGTGGAACCCTTCAGTGAACAACTTGAAGTGGTGAATCAACGCTTCCATGGACTCGTCAATACGGGCGCGTGGTGGTGGGGTGACCTTGGGATCTTGGGTCCGGTAGTCACCCTTGGGCATCATGTCGATGCATTGACGAACAATCTTGATGGACTCGCGAATTTCATTGAGTCGAATGGCGTACCGGTCAAAGTTGTCGCCGTACGTACCGACGATGACGTCGAAGTCAATCTGGTCATAGGCCAAGTACGGCATCTCCTTGCGGAGGTCCCACGGAACACCTGTGGAACGAAGTAACGGACCAGTGAGACCCAGCGCCAAGGCCTCTTCCGCCGTGATGGGGGCGACACCCTCCATGCGCTGACGGAAGATCACTTGGCCAGTCAACAATTGGTCGTATTCGTAGGTGCGGGCATCGATGGTGTCGCAAATGACCAGAACGTCGTCCTGCCAACCATCGGGGAGATCGGCGGCCACGCCGCCAGGTCGTACGTAGTTCAAGTTCAGTCGGAGGCCGGCCGTCTTTTCAAAGAAGGCCAAGACCAGTTCGCGCTCACGGAGACCGTAAATCATCATCGAGGTGGATCCGAGGTCCATACCGTTCGTCGCCATCCATACGAGGTGACTGGAGATTCGGTTCAACTCACTCATGAGCATGCGAATCCAGATGGCGCGGTCAGGTACCTCGATACCTAGCAACTTTTCAACGGCGATCGAGTAACTCAGCTCATTGTTGATCGGGCTGAGGTAGTCCATACGCGTGACGTTGGTGCCACCTTGCACGTAGCTGAGCTCTTCGCCCTGCTTTTCCATGCCGGTGTGGAGATAGCCAATAACGGGCTTAGTCCGAAGCACAAATTCTCCGTCGAGTTCCAGCATCAGACGCAACACGCCGTGCGTGCTGGGATGGCTCGGACCCATGTTGATAATCATCAACTCATCGTCACGACTCTCAAAGTCGATAGCTGAGGGATCTAAGGTGCGGCCATCAAGGTGCAGTACGGCACCCATTTCACGACCGAGTTGGTCACTTTCGGTGTCGCGGCGAAAACCGAGTTCCTGGGGCCCTTCACTCGTCTCAGCGCCGAGCAGAGGCTCGCGTTCAATGGAACGGACAGACTTCTTGGTGGTGTCACTCATCGTGGACCTGGCGCTTCCTTGAACTGCACCGGGACTCGACCAATGCCGTAGTCCTTGCGCAGTGGGTGACCCTCCCAGTCCTCCGGCATCAAGATGCGCGTGAGGTCAGGGTGATTAGTGAACTGAACACCGAAGAGGTCAAAGGCTTCGCGCTCCATGGCTTCGGTACCGGGGTACTCATGAAAGAGCGTTTCGAGAAAACAGTCTGACTCTGGAACCTGCACGCGAATACGCACGCGCACTCGACGACTCAGGCTCAGAAGATTAACCACGATTTCGAAACGTTCACCCGCAACACCTGCGGGCAGTGGGCGATCCGCGTGACTGAGATAGTCCACGGCGCAGAGGTCGACGCACATTTCAAATCCGTCGGCGCGAAAAGCAGCCACGAGGTCCCGATACTGTTCGCGCGTCGGGAAGCAAGCGAGATCGGCGTTGAGCCCCTCGCTCGTTATGACGCCGGCGGGGGCGTTGGCGGGAAGAGCGATCACTTGGGAGTTCCCAAACGGACCGAAACGGGTACTTCGGGTGTCCAGAGTCCCGTCGTCGAGGCGGTAATACCAGGCAGTCCCGCTTCGCGACGCTTCATGATTTCACCGGTTCGAATCTGTTCGTGGAGCGTCAAAATAGCGTGCATCAAAGTCTCGGGGCTCGGTGGGCAACCTGGGGCGTAGACGTCTACGGGCACGATTTGGTCGACACCCTGCACGATGGCGTAGTTGTTAAACATGCCGCCGGTCGAAGCACACACACCCATGGAGATGACCCACTTGGGTTCCATCATCTGGTCGTACACCTGGCGCAGCACGGGGGCCATTTTTTGGCTCACGCGTCCAGCCACAATCATTAAGTCAGCCTGACGAGGTGAGTTCCGAAACACTTCCATGCCAAATCGGGCGAGGTCAAAGTCGGCACCACCGGCGGCCATCATTTCAATCGCACAGCACGCCAGTCCGAACGAAGCTGGCCACAGTGATGCCCGCCGAGCCCAGCGAACCAAGTCTTCAACGCGGCCAGTCAAGAAATTGTGCTGGAGATCTTCGAGAGCCAAGGGCTACGCCGCCTTCGTGGTCGAACCGATACGGCTAATGGTTGATTCGCTGGTGCGCGACGGCGCACCCTTCGTCAAGCGCTTCACGGGACCCCACGAGAGGGCCCCTTCGCTAACGAGAAAGAGGAG
This sequence comes from Actinomycetota bacterium, assembly GCA_009726065.1. Lineage (GTDB taxonomy): Bacteria > Actinomycetota > Acidimicrobiia > Acidimicrobiales > RAAP-2 > RAAP-2. The sequence goes on along the minus strand of WLNA01000008.1, from coordinate 832 downwards.
GGCTCCGAAGACAACAACGGAGAAGAGGAGAACTTCAACGAGTCCGAAGGCCCCGAGTTGACGGAAGACCACGGCGAAGGGGTACATAAAGACCACTTCGATGTCGAAAATGACGAAGATCATGGCGACGAGATAGAAGCGCACGGGGAAGCGAGTCGGCGGCTCAATTTCGGGGACGATGCCACATTCATAGGGTGCCAACTTTGCGTCAGTGGGTCGCTTGTGAGGAGCCAGCAGAGCCGACGCCACAAACGATCCAGAAGCAAACAAAGCACCCAGAACAAGGAGTCCCAGTATGGGGATGTACTGGTCCATCGGTTATTAGTTCTACCAGAAAACGACCGGAGTTCCGACACCTTTGTCCGTCCGACCCTGTCACACCACTGGAGTCCTGCTCGTAGGGTGGCGACATGACTTCTCGTGCCTATCCCTCCCCCTCGCACATCTTTGACGTCGTGATCGTCGGAGGTGGGCCCTCTGGCTCCGCGGCCGCCTACTGGCTGGCTTCCGCCGGGTGGGATGTCTGCCTTATTGAGAAGAAGACGTTCCCCCGTGAAAAGACTTGCGGTGACGGACTCACCCCTCGATCAGTGCACCAACTCGCCGAAATGGGCCTTGAGAGTGAAGTGGCCAAGCACGGACACAAGTACTCCGGCCTTCGGTCCTACGGATTTGGTGCCTCCATTGAAATGCAGTGGCCCGAACACCCGGTTTTCCCGAACTACGGCTACTCCATCACCCGCTACAGCCTTGATGGCATGGTGGCCGAACGCGCGCAGTCTCACGGAGCCACCCTCCTCACCGGCAGCGAAGTCGTTGGTCTCTTGAACGC
>WLNA01000079.1 GCA_009726065.1 Actinomycetota bacterium | reverse complement strand
TCTCCGGCTGGCCTATACGGTCACCTCGGTGCTGACACGGTGTCATCACTTTTCTTCTTTGCCAACTGGCACCTCATTTCGGCCACCTCTTCATATTTTTTCTCGCTGGGTGTCGCTTCCCCCCTGAATCACATGTGGTCGCTCGCAATTGAGGAGCAGTTTTATTGGATTTGGCCCGTGGCCCTCTGGTTCGCCCTGCGACGTTTTGTTTCAATCACGACGTTGGCGGTGGCCGTCGTCATTATCGGTGTCGCATCACAAACGTGGATGGCTTTTGGCGCCGCCCATCACTTCAACTCCAACCGCATCTACTTTGGGTCCGACACCCATCTCCAGGGACTGGTCGCAGGGGCCGTCGCCGCATTGCTGCTCTTCCGCTCACACGTCCTCACCACCACACTGACCCGCATAACCACGTGGTGCACTCGTCTCGCTCCCGTTGCGCTCGGCGGGCTCGTGCTCAGCCTCGCGTTCATGTCCGAGAAATCTGCTTTTCTCTACCGCGGGGGCTTTGTCGTCGTCGCCACCTGCGCAGCGGTCCTGGTGGTTCATATCGTCACCAAGCCCGAAGGGCTCATTGGTCGACTACTGGCCGTGCGACCTCTCGTTTTCATAGGCAAGATCAGTTTCGGCCTCTACCTGTGGCACTACCCGATCTTCGTTTTCATTAATCGCAACAACATCCACCACGCTCGCTTCTCGCTCTTGGCCGTGCGTCTGGTTGTCACATTCCTCGTCGCCGTCCTCTCGTATTACCTCATCGAGGTGCCGCTGCGCCGCGGACCTCTACCCGCGCGTCGTTGGCACTACGTCGTCGTGGCCGCCTTGGTCGGAGCTCTGGCGCTGGGCAGCGTGCAACTCGAACACGTCCGAAATCAACGTGTGACGTATCCGATACCCAACTCGGTTGCGGCGACGCAAACTTCCACGCTCTTATTGGGTGATTCAGTCGCCATGACCTTGGCCGTACAGATCAGCCCCTGGGGACCGCACTACGGTATCGATCTGCACTCCGGTGCCTATCTCGGCTGCGGCATCATTAGTACGATTCGGCCGGTCACGACGGGCCATCTCTTCCGAAACAATCCAGCGTGTCGTCTGCACGACGGTGTCGACCCCCTGCTCGGCCACTGGCAAAGTGACATCGATACTTACCACCCGAGGGTGATCATTGTGCTGTCGGGCCGCTGGGAGTCTCACAACGTCTTTATGCCGCACGGTCGCTTAGAGAACATCTACGGTCAAGATATGCAGCACCGGATTAGAGTTTCCATGGGCCATCTCGACACCATGGCTCGCGCCGCGGGGGCCAAAGTGCTGTACCTCACGGCTCCGTGCTTCAATCCTCGACAGACCGCCTTCGGAGACACATTGCCCGAGAGCGACGCCAAGCGCGTAGACGCCTACAACGCACTCATAACTAGCGAGGCCGCCAGACTCGGTAATGCGGTCTACGACCTCCACACCCAGGTCTGCCCTACCGGCAGGTTTCAGTGGCGAGTTGATGGGAAGCTCGTTCGACTGAGCGACGGCATCCACTTCGACACTGGCATTACGCCACTCGTGGCGCCCGACCTCTTCGCGCGAATCAAGCAGCTCGCTACGACGCGCTGAGCGGGTCAGCCGTTCGGCCATCCAACGACAGCAGTACTTCAATTGGCGTCGGCGGTGCTGGCCGGTTGTAGGCCTCCCTAAGCGATCCGGCCGTCGTACTCATCGTGACTGGTTCGTTGGTCAGTAGGGCGGCCACCACAACGGCGTCATCGAGCGTCCCTACCACGATGACCTGAGAGAGTGGCGCGAGATGCGCCATCGTCGCAAGGTCGCGAGCCAACAGTGCCGCAGGATACGCCGGCGAAGGGGATACGACCACGGTCGACGGCGGGGCACTCATGGCGGACCAGAGCACGGAGAGTTGGCCGAGTGGAGCACTCCCCGCAGTTAGTTCACCGCCACCAGCAAGAATGAAATGCTGCATCGTGAGCGCCATTAGGGACGAAGCTCTTCTTCGGGAAGTCGCTCGATATTGACGTCACGCATAGTGAGTACCCGAACCGAAGAGACGAATCGAGTCGTGCGATACATATCCCAGACCCAGGCATCACTCAAGGTGACTTCCAGCAAACTGGGCGAGCCCGGTACTTTGACCTCCACGTGCGCCTCATTGGCGAGATAGAAACGACGTTCAGTTTCAATGGCGTAGCGAAACATGCCGACAACGGCTTTGTATTCCTGGACGAGCGAAAGCTCTGCTTTCGCCTCGTACTCCGTTAATTCCTCTTCGCCCATGGGCGGTTAGAACTAGTCCGCTACGACGACGCGGCGTTCCTTGATCTTGGCGGCCTTGCCACGCAGATCACGGAGGTAGTACAACTTGGCGCGACGAACGTCACCATACGAGTCAACTTCGATCTTGGCGATGGTCGGAGCGTGGACCGGAAAGGTCCGCTCGACGCCAATGCCGAAGCTGATCTTGCGAACGGTGAAGGTCTCGTGGAGTCCTGAACCCTGACGGCGAATCACCACACCCTGGAAGACCTGGACGCGCTCGCGAGTACCTTCCACAACGCGCACGTGGACCTTCAACGTGTCGCCGGGACGGAAGGCGGGGATGTCGTCGCGCATTGAGTCGCGGTCGATAATGTCGGTCGGCTTCATGTGAGTTCCTTTACTGCGTACAGAAGTAGGGATTTATCCTACCATCACCACCAACGAGCCCTCGAAGCGAGGTGCGAAACGCTCACTAGGGGCAATTCCCCGAAATCTTTGCGGGATGGCCCGCCTCAACAGCCGCTCATTCAGCTACGGTCGGAAACTCGCGAAGCGCTTTTTCGTCTTCGGCACTCAAGGTGTACTGGGCCCACAAGTCGGGGCGACGCAGTTGCGTTCGACGGAGCGCTTGGGCTCGGCGCCACCGGTCAACGCGGGCGTGATCCCCCGAGCGCAATACTTCAGGCACGCTGAGCCCTCGAAACTCGGCCGGCTTGGTGTACTGCGGGTACTCCAACAGACCATCGGTAAATGACTCTTCCTCGGGTGAGGCGTCATTACCTAGCGCTCCGGGTAGGAGCCGAACCACAGCCTCAGTAATACAGAGGGCGGCCAATTCACCCCCGGCCAGCACAAAGTCACCGAGGGAGATCTCTTCGTCAACCACCATGTCGAGGGCTCGCTGGTCAAAGCCCTCGTAGCGGCCG
>WLNA01000078.1 GCA_009726065.1 Actinomycetota bacterium | reverse complement strand
CTTTGTCGAGGGGACGGACGAAGATCCCCGTGAGGGAGCACACGAAGCTTTCGTGGGTGAGCTCGTGGCGGTTGCTCGTGAATCAACGGTCGTGCAGGTCGAAGAGGCCACCAGTCTCGAGGAGTTTCTCCGTCCCGGTCGGATGGAATAGCAACGCATAGCTGCCAAGATTTCCTAGAGCTGGGCGAGTCGCAGTTGGACGAGCGCTTTCAGTAGGGCGCGATCGACCTTCCAGTCGGCCGGCACCTGAATCGTCTTCTTGTTTACCTTGTACGGAGTCAGGAGCTCTTGGTCCGTCTGATCGAGAATCCCATCACCGAAGGGCAGGATGAGCAGATGATGCTTGGCGGCCGAGAATCCAATGATGTAGTCCGTGCCGAGTCGCACAATGGGCTTATTCCAGGCCATCACCAGTTCGAACTTTGAGTTCAGTTTTAAAGTCGCGTTCAAGATTTCCCTAGTTGTTGTTCCATGGGGTTCGGGGAGTGTGGCCAGGTAGGCCTCAGGCGAAGCGAACCGCTTTGAGGTCGTAGATCCCCGAACGAACATGACAACCGCATTGGCGTGCGCCTGGCTGAAGCCGTGGTCTTCGCGCAGTAGGGCAATTTGTTGCGGGTACTTGGCGTCAGCCAGTTCGGCGAGGGCATCGAGCCAAAATTGAATCGGTTGGCCGTACTTTTTCTCTATGGCTGGAAAAAACGAAGAACGCTCGCCTGAGTCCCTAGTCATAGTTAGACGAACTTATCCGCTTAGCGAAGGTGCTCGCTGAAGAATTCCAGTGCGCGAGCGGCAGCATCGGCGGCCGCTTCGGCGTTAAAGACGTTGCTGCGGTCGTCACAGTGAAATCCGTGGTCCGCTTCTTCGTAAACAACCACTTCGGTGACCGGCTCGGTATCAGCCATCGCTTCTTCGAGCTCGTCGACTTGATCCATAGGGATGCCCTTATCGAGGCCACCGAAGAGGCCTAACCACGGGGCCTTGATCTCGGGAGCGAGTTCAACGAGTGACGGAAGACCGAATCGTCCGCTGGTAACGCCGCCACCGTAGAACGAAACTGCGGCCCCGACGATTCCAAGCGTGTCAACGAACGTTGCGACGGTGCCACCCATGCAGTAGCCCACTATGCCGATAGAAGGCCCTTCGATACCGAGGGTGCCGAGGTACTCCACGGTGTCGCGAACATCGCCCTCGAGCCCGGCCCGAGTGAAGTTACCCATATGCGTCAGAGCCGCGGCAAAGTCGTCGTAAGCAATCTCCGGTGACCCGTCGCGATGAAACAGTTCAGGGGCGATGGCCAGGTAGCCGGCCGCCGCAAAGCGGTCCGTCACTTCGCGAATGTGATCATTAACCCCAAAGGCCTCCTGGAGAACGATGATGGCCCGTGGGGTAGCGCTCTCGCCGGCGACGTTGATGGGGAGCCCAGAGGGCAGCGTTTGGCGGATCGTCATGCAAACACCGGCCCACTTGTTCGGGTCCGCTTCAGTTCGTAGAACCCGGGAATGCTCATTACGGCAATAACGCCGTCGAGCAAGGTACCGGCGGCCTCGCCCCTGGGGGCCGGTGTGATGACGGGCCCAAAGATGGCTTCACCGTTGATGTGAATAACGGGAGTGCCAACGTCCATGCCAACGGGGTCCATGCCCTGGTGGTGGCTGGCACGAAGGGCAGTGTCGAGGGACTCGTCGTTGGCGGCGCTCACGAGTACGGCCGGCAAGCCAACCTCGGCGAGAGCCTCGGGCAAGATGACCGAAAGATCCTTGTTGCCTTCGACGTGATAGCGGCGACCAATGGCCGAGTAGAGAGGCTCGACAACTTCGTTGCCGTGAGTCTGTTCGGCCGCGATAAGGAGGCGCACGGGCTTCCAGGCCTGTGCCATGAGTTCCTTGTAGTGCTCAGGCACCTCGTTGTTCTCATTCAGAACGGCGAGACTCATGACGTGGAAATGCACTTTCGCATCGCGAACCTGCACGGCCTCAAGTAGCCAGCGGCTGGTAATCCAGGCCCAGGGGCAAGCGGGGTCGACCCAGAGATCAATTTGGGTGGTCATGGTTTTCTACTTTCCTTGTGCGGCGTGAGCCGAGAGTACGTGAGAGATGGCGTTGGTTACCGCCACGGCACAGTCGAGGTCCAACATCTCATCTATACCGTGGGCGTTGGAGTCCGGACCGAGTACGCCGGTGGCGACGAACTGCACGGCGGGGAAACGTTGTCCGAGTGCCGCGAGGAAGGGGATTGAGCCTCCTTCGCCGGCGTATGCGACCTCGTTGCCAAAGGCCTGCGTGGAGCCCTCTTCGAGGGCGGCGCGGAGCCACGGGGCCAATTCGGGGGTAACCCAGCCCGATGCGGTGACTGCATTCACACTCACGCGAGCGTTACTGGGCACGTTGGTGGTGAGGGCCCGCACTACGGCCGTCTCGGCTGCGACAGGGTCGCAGGAGGGGGGAAGGCGAAGCGAGAGCGTGAGGGTCGTTGATGGGCGGAGGACGTTTCCAGCAATGGACGAATCAGGAAGGCCCTGAGCCCCCACAATCGAGAGCGTCGGGTACCAGCTACGTCGCAGGATCCGCTCGGCCGCGTCGGCCCCCATCAGCTCGAGACCGGACACCACAGGCTGTTCTTGACCCGCCACATCACCAAACGCATCAGCCACTTGACTGGCGGCCGTTACGTGCGACATGGGAATCTGAGGCTGTAGTTCGCTGAGGAGGATTTCGCCCGTGGCGGAGTCTTCGATGCGATCGAGGAGCTGGCGCATGATACGCATCGAGCTCGGTACGACGCCGCTGGCGCTACCGGAGTGCTGTCCCCGCTCCAAGACGTCAACGGTGACGTCGACGTTGAGAACACCACGAAGTGAGGTGGTCACCCAGAGGCGGTCGTAGGAGTGGGCGCCGGAGTCCAGGCAGACCATCAGTTCCACATTGCCGAGCTCTTGACCGAGAACGTCGAGGTGGGCCTCGAGGTCAGGGGAGCCAGACTCCTCGGAAGCTTCGATCAGAACGACACAACGGGCGTGTGGAACGCCATTGCGTTCGAGTTCCTCAATGGCGAGGAGGGCCGAGAACATGGCGTACCCGTCGTCGGCGACGCCGCGAGCGAAGAGCCGATTGCCTTTACGAACTGGTCGATAGGGGTCGAGGCCGTCTGACCAGTCACCGAGTGGAGGCTGCTTGTCGAGGTGCCCGTAGAGCAAAACGGTGCCAGTCGTCGGTGCGGTGGCTTCGATTGTGACCACGAGCACCGGGGTGCGGCCCGGTAGTTGGCGAACCG
>WLNA01000077.1 GCA_009726065.1 Actinomycetota bacterium | reverse complement strand
GTCTACCGAACGCACGTCGAGATTCGAATCAGGGAAGGACTACGCCTTGGGGGCGCGGGCCTTGCCCTGTGAGGCGTAACGACGCTGGAAGCGCTCCACGCGACCACCGGTGTCGACAAGCTTCTGCTTGCCGGTGAAGAAGGGGTGGCACTCGTTGCAGAGTTCGATAACAATCGAAGCCTTCGTCGAATGGGTCGAGAAGGTGTTACCGCATGAGCAGGTAACGGTGGCTTCTACGTAGTTCGGGTGGATGTCGGGCTTCATGATTCGATAACTCCTTGGTGCGACGGATAATCCTACCGGATATTGGCCGGAGGGCCAAAACCAGTCGATTTATCAGGTGGTGGGGTTCGGTCCCTTGCCAATTTCGGCGAGGAATTCAACGTTCGACTTCGTGGTCTTGAGCTTGTCAATCAGCAGTTCGAGTCCGGCCGCCTCGCGACCTTCGGCCGACAGACCGACCAGTACACGGCGGAGCTTCCAGATCTGGGCCAGCTCATTGCGCTCGAACAAGAGCTCTTCGTGACGGGTCGAGGAGGAGTTGACGTCGATGGCGGGATAGAGACGGCGCTCGGCCAAACGGCGGTCGAGCTTGAGCTCCATGTTGCCGGTGCCCTTGAACTCTTCGAAGATAACCTCGTCCATCTTTGAACCGGTCTCTACGAGGGCCGTCGCCAAAATCGTGAGCGAGCCACCTTCTTCGATGTTGCGCGCCGCACCAAAGAACTTCTTTGGTGGGTAGAGCGCACCGGAGTCCACACCACCGGACATGATTCGTCCCGTGGCGGGTGAGGCCAGGTTGTAGGCACGGGCCAGACGGGTGATGCCGTCGAGGATGATGACGACGTCCTTTTTCATCTCCACCAGGCGCTTCGCGCGCTCGATGCAGAGTTCGGCGATGTGCGTGTGCTCGTCGGCCGGGCGGTCAAAGGTGGAAGCGATGACTTCGCCGTTCACGCTGCGACGCATGTCGGTCACTTCTTCCGGGCGTTCGTCAACGAGCAGGACCATGAGATGAACCTCAGGGTTGTTCTTCTCAATCGACTGGGCGATCTGCTTCATCACGGTCGTCTTACCGGCCTTGGGCGGCGAGACGATGAGTCCGCGCTGACCCTTACCGATGGGGGAAATCAAGTCGACGATGCGAGGGGTCAGGTCCGTCTTGGAACCATCGAGGGTCTCGAGGTGCAGCTTCTCATCGGGGAAGAGTGGCGTGAGGTCCTCGAAGCGGGGACGCAGGCGCGCCACTTCGGGGTCGTAGCCGTGCACGGTGTCGATGCGCTGCAGTGCGGGGTACTTCTCGTTCGACGCGGCCGGGCGGTAGGCGCCCTTCAAGACGTCGCCCTTACGCAGACCGAGTCGGCGCACGGTGGCGATAGAGACGTAGCAGTCATTCGGGCTGGGTGAGTAGCCCTTCACGCGCAAGAAGCCGTAGCCGTCATCGCGCAGGTCCAAAATGCCCTCGATCTCAATCAACTCACCGGTGTAGTTGGTGTCGGAGTCACGCTGGGGCTCTCCGCCACGCTCGAAGCGATCACGGTTCCGGTTCCGGCGATTGCGATTGCTGTTGCCTCCGGCGTTGCCGTTGGCGTTACGACCATTGCGGTCAAAGTCTCGTGGTTCACGGGGCTCGCGTGGTTCACGTGGTCCCCGGTCGTTGCGACCCTGAGGGCCACCTTGGCGGCGCTCACCGGAGTCGGAGGGTGTCGACTCACCAGTCGGTGTCGACTCACTCTCCGAAGACTCTCGGGGAGTCACGGTGGGAATCGAGAGCGACGATTCAAACTCCTCGGCCGACATGGCTACGGCACGACGGATACGGGGCCGCGGACTCTCCGCGGTGTCGGTCTTGTCGGGGGCGGCCCCACCGGCGATCAACTCGATGAGGTGATCTTTCGAAGCACGACCGGAAGTTTTGATGCCGGCGGCTTTAGCAATCTCGAGGAGCTCAGTCTTTTCCTTGCTCTCAAGGGCGTTGCGCTTTTGGTTGGGCTGGTCAGCCATGGATTCCTTCCTCCAAGCGAATACACGAAGTAGTGGGTATTCGCAGAGTTACTGCAGAAGATTGTCGTCACTGGAGAGTTCCCACACCAGGCGCTAAGCCGGTTGTGGACGACATGGCCATCGTAGCGTACCGGTGGACGGGCCCCACACCGGGCCCCGATCGGAGCTTTTTAGCCCCGGGCGGGGACTACTACTTCGAAAGGTGGGTGAGCAGCGACTCCAGGGAGGCGTCGAGCACAATAGGAGCCGAGGCCGAGTTGACGGCCGTGTCGGGATCCTTCAGACCATTCCCCGTTAGGACACAAACGACCTTGGAGTTAGCCGGTACGCCGAACTTGATTAGACCCGCAATGGTCGCGGCCGACGCCGGCTCGCAAAAGACGCCTTCGGTCTTGGCCAGCCAGGCCCAGGCGCTCAAAATCTCTTCGTCCGTCACGGCGCGAATTGCTCCGTGAGACTCATCGACGGCCAAGAGGGCCGGAGCCCACGAGGCGGGGTTGCCGATTCGAATGGCAGTCGCAATGGTTTCAGGGTCGTCGACGCGGTGCCCGAGCACGATGGGTGCCGAACCGGCCGCCTGGAAGCCCCACATTTTCGGGAGCTTGGTGGCCTTGCCGGCCGTGTGGTACTGCGTGAATCCGCGCCAGTAGGCCGTGATGTTGCCGGCGTTGCCGACGGGAATGGCGAGAATGTCCGGCGCTTCACCGAGGGCGTCAACGAGTTCGAACGCCCCCGTCTTTTGACCTTCGATGCGATCGGGATTGATCGAGTTCACAATCGTGATGGGAATGTGCTGGGTCAACTCGCGGGCCAGCGAGAGGGCACGGTCGAAGTTGCCGCGGATCTGGACGACTTCGGCGCCGTACATGATGGCCTGAGCCAACTTGCCGAGCGCAATCTTGCCTTCGGGAACGAGCACGACGCAGGCCATATCGGCCTTGGCGGCGAAGGCCGCGGCGGCGGCCGACGTGTTACCGGTGGAGCCACAGATAACGGTCTTGGCGCCCGCGGCCTTGGCCTTGCTAATGGCCATGGTCATACCGCGGTCCTTAAAGGAGCCGGTGGGGTTAGCGCCCTCAATCTTCAAAAAGACTTCAGCGCCTAAGCGTTCAGAGAGGTAGTGAGCGGGGACGAGGGGTGTGTTGCCCTCCATCAATGTGACCGGTGTGTCAACCCCACGGAGGTCTAACCAGTCTCCGAACTCATTCAGCAGACCCTTCCACTGGCTCATGACTAGTCCTCACCCAAGATTCGAATACACGAGCCGATGGCATCCACCGTCTCT
>WLNA01000076.1 GCA_009726065.1 Actinomycetota bacterium | reverse complement strand
CATCACGCCGAGCTCAGTGGCGCGGTTGACGTCGACGTTGTCGAGACCGATTCCGGCACGTCCGACGACGACCAAGTCCTTGCCAGCCTCCAAGGTTGGGGCGTCGACCTGGGTGGCGGAGCGAATGATTAGCGCGTGCGCACCAGGGATGGTGGCGATTAACGCTTCGGGGCTCAGGCCGAGTTGAACATCGACATCGTGGCCAGCGGCCCGCAATGCGTTAAGTCCTGATTCGGCAATTTCTTCTGTCACGAGCACACGGGCCACAGTGATCCTCTTTCTTCGATCTTTGGAACTACTAGGCGTTTGCCACGAAGTCGTGGAAACGGGTTAAGCCTTCGGCAAGGTCACTGTCACCGAGGGCGTAGGAGAGTCGGAAGAATCCCGGCGTTCCAAACGCTTCACCGGGGACGACGGCCACCTTGATTGTTTCAAGCAAAATTTCAGCCAACTCGGCAGAGCTGTTAGCCACGCGACCACCGAGGGTCTTGCCCAGCAGACCTTCGACGTTGGGGTAGCAGTAGAAGGCACCTTCGGGTTCGGCGCAGTTCACACCCGGAATCGCATTCAGCATCGAGGTCATCGTCTGACGACGACGGTCAAAAGCGGTGCGCATCATCGCGACATCATCGAGACCACCGGTCAGGGCAGCCGTAGCGGCGACCTGTGCGATGTTGGAGATATTGGAAGTCGTTTGGCTCTGGTAGTTGACGGCAGCATCCATGACGTCCTTGGGTCCAGTCATCCAGCCAATGCGCCAACCCGTCATGGCGTAGGTCTTAGCTACACCGTTGACCACTACCCAGCGGTCGCCGAGTTCGGGGGCGACGACGGGCATTGAAACATGCTGGGCCGATCCGTAGACGAGGTGCTCGTAAATTTCGTCGCACATGACCCAGATGTCGTGCTCGGCCGCCCAACGTCCGATGGCGGCGACCTCGTCGGGTGAGACGACGGCACCAGTCGGGTTTGAAGGTGATACAAATACCAGCAATTTGGTCTTAGGAGTACGTGCCTTTTCGAGTTCATCGACCGTCACGCGGAAACCGTTGGCCTCACTCGTGGGAACGGTAACGGGCTTGCCTCCAGCGAGGTAGACCGCTTCGGGGTAGGTCGTCCAGTAGGGCGCAGGAATCAAGACTTCGTCGCCGGGATTGACCAGCGTCATAAAGGTGGTGGCTACCGCGTGCTTGCCACCGTTGGTAACCAGAATCTGGGAGGCGGGAATCTCGAGGCCGGAGTCCCGCTTGGTCTTAAAGGCAATCGCTTCGCGCAGAGCGGGCAGACCGGCCGTGGGGGTGTACTTGTAGTTAGCCGGATCTGAGCAGGCCTTAATGGCCGCTTCGACAACGTGGGCCGGCGTTGGGAAGTCGGGTTCGCCCGCTCCGTACCCGATGACGGGCTCGCCGGCGGCCTTTAATGCCTTGGCTTTCGCATCGACAGCCAGGGTCGCCGAGGGCGCTAATCCGGCTGATAGATCACTGACGCGGGAGGACATGTCGAAACCCTTCTCTGAAGCCCTAAGTTTAGTCGCATGACTTCACCATCTGACATCCGAATCCCCGCCGAACTTTTGCCTCGCGATGGCCGCTTTGGCGCCGGACCATCCAAGGTTCGTCGCGAGCAGCTCGAAGCCCTTCTGGCCGACGGATCGACTTACATGGGCACGTCACACCGCCAAAACACGGTAAAGAGCAAGGTCGGTGAGGTTCGTGAAGGACTCACCTCGCTCTTCAATCTTCCTGAGGACTACGAAGTACTCCTCGGTAACGGTGGAACCACCTGCTTCTGGGATGCCGCCACCTTTCACCTGGTTCGCCAGCAGAGCCAGCACCTGAACTTCGGTGAGTTCTCCTCAAAGTTCACTACCGCCGTCAAGGATGCTCCCCACCTCAATGACCCACAGATCATCAAGTCCGAGCCCGGTACTCACCCCGAAGCGGTCACCGACGAAACCGTGGACCTCTACGGCTTGACTCACAACGAGACCTCGACTGGTGTCTCGATGAAGATTCGTCGTCCCGCGGGCTCCACCGGTCTTGTCGCCGTTGACGCCACTTCGGCCGCCGGTGGCCTTCGCGTTGACCCCACCCAGTTCGACTGCTACTACTTCGCCCCCCAGAAGTCCTTCGCTTCCGACGGTGGCCTCTGGCTCGCTCTCTGCTCACCGAAGGCTGTGGCTCGAATCGAAGAACTCAAAGGATCTGGTCGCTGGACACCGGCCTTCTTGGACCTCGGAATTGCGCTCGAGAACTCGCGTCTCAACCAGACCTACAACACGCCGGCTCTGGCCACCATTCACATGCTGGCCAGTCAGATCAAGTGGTTTAACGACAACGGTGGTATGGACTTTTCCGCCGGCCGAAGCGACCGTTCCGCAGAAATCCTCTACTCGTGGGCCGATGCTTCAGACTTCGCGACACCGTTCGTACAGGACCCCGATAAGCGCAGTCACGTCATCGCCACAATTGATTTCGATCAGTCCATCGATGCTGCGGTGATTGCCCAGGTCTTGCGCGCCAACGGCGTTGTCGACACCGAGCCCTACCGCAAGCTTGGTCGGAACCAACTTCGTATCGCGATGTTCCCCGGTATTGACCCTGAAGATGTGGCGGCCGTCTGCGCCAGTATCAACTACATCGTTGGCGCGTTGGCTAGCTAAAGTCCCGTGGCGCGGGCAAAGGCCCACGCGTCTAACTCTTCAAGGTCAATTTCTTGATAGCCGTTTGCTTCGAGGGCGCACGCAATCTGCGCGCGGTGCTCCACGGAGTGCTGCACAGCTTGACTAAGAAGAATTGAACGCCAAACAGTGAACTCGTCATCTTCGTATGAGACAGTAAGCAATTCGTCTTCCAAATCCGCCTGCGCGTGTAAAACGGCATTGCGTTTAGCGAGATCGTTTCGTAGAGTTCCGAAATCGGCACTCGAGGTCGGTACTACCGGCTCCTCGGGAAATACTCCGGTCAAACAGAACTCGTACCAACCGGCCCCCGAAACGATGTGCTGGGCGATGACCGCAACCGGCCACTCGGGATTGCCATAGTGCGATGCAAGGTACTGCTCAGGCATCGCCTCGAGTAACGCAAAGAACTTTTGCTCGGCCCAATCAAGGTGGCGTAGGGCATGTTGAATCGAAATTGTCACCCTCGTGGTGTAGCACAACGGAACGTCAGAAGCGTCGAAACGTCCTCCCCTACGATTAACGACGTGGCTCTTCGCATCCCTCGACCTTCACGTGCCGTGCCCCAGGTGCGATGGTCGGCCACCTCCTATTGGCGACTGAGCCCACTCTCGTG
>WLNA01000075.1 GCA_009726065.1 Actinomycetota bacterium | reverse complement strand
TTAGCGACATCGTGTCAAGGGTTTAGTCTGAAGACGTGGACCAGAAGCAAAAGACGGAACTGCGCATCCACTTTGGACTGCTACTGGCCGAAGTTATCTGTATTCCCGCATTTATCTTTGAATTGAGCCGGGCCCTGGGGGGCAACACGCTGTCTTGGGCCTACGTCTTTGAGTGGCCAATTCTCGGTCTCTACGCCATCTACGTCTGGCGCAAGTTACTGTGCGAAGAGCGGGGCGAGATTTCGACGAAGCCCGCCGCACTCAACGAGCAGCACGACCAGCAGCTCGACGAATGGAATGCCTATCTCGCCAAAGTTCACGGACTTCCTCAGCCCGAAGGTGACGAGTAGCGATCTACAGCCTGTAGCAGTGAGCCATCGCGGGCCGCGAGACGCCGGATTAACACGACAAAGAGTGGCACAGCCCAAACGTCACCACAGATCCACAAAATGGCGGCCGCCAGCTGCTGTGAACCGAAATCACCCGGCATCTCCATACCCGGCATAGAGGCCATGGAGTGATACCAGGCAGTCTTAGTGAATATTGACATCGACATGGCCAGAACAAACATCACGACCGTGGTGAGTATGACTCCCCCCAGCTGCCAGCGCATCTGAATCACTCGCTTGTCAGAGTGAGGAGCCAGGACAACAGAGAAGTACCAGACTCCTGAAAACAAGAACAGTGGTTCGACCAGCAGTGATCGCATGACCTCGCTACCCATCGATGCGTCAAAAATAGCCGGAAGATGGAAGGCCACCATCGTCACATTGAGCACCACCAGTGGAACCAGCGGGTGGATTCGCTTAGCCAGGGGTGGCACTTCCCCACTTGCCACCAGACACAAGGGGGCCAAGAACATCAAGACGATGTGACTAACCATGTGATTTGGTAATGAATAAGCCGCCCAGGTTGAGAACGGCGGTATCGCGGAGATCACCAGAAGCACTGAACCGGCGGCCAGCCACAATTTATTCGCGGCGGAAATCCGACGAAGGTTTAATCGCCACAGCCCCCACAGTCCCAAGACGAGTAGGGGGTATTCAATCATTTTTGCAAGGAGTCAATCGCGCGTTCCAAGACTCGCGCCGTCGAGGCCCGTCCCGCGGATCCCGGTGCGGGGTCATCGCCCACGATGTAACGAATTTGTCCAGCCTCATCAATGATGTAAATGACGTTGGTGTGGATACTCATACCGTCCTCACCACCGGAGGCCACAGTGATCCCGTAGAGGCTGCAGACATCAGATAGCGCTTGGGTCGTGCCATTCAGGAAATAAACGTCCGGCGATGAAGCGAGGTCGTATTCATTCATGAAGTGTTTGATGTCGGCCGCACTGTGTTGCTGTAAGTTCGCCGCCACCACCACCATGGTCACTTTTTGCCCAGAGCCTGTGTAGTGCTTCACTACGTCAAGGAGCTGGTGTCCAATTTGTGGGCACTCTTCGTAACACACGGGATCCAGAAAGCTCAGTAGTACAACTTCGCCTTTATGGTCAGCAAGAACGTACGGCATACCGCTTTGATCGATGAGTTCGAATGAGGGGGCGGGGGCCGAAACGGCCGAGACATCGCCGTTATATGCCTGGTAGAGCGTTGACTCCACGGGGCGGAGGATTGCGCCTCCCCCAATAACGATTCCGACAAATAGTGCGGCTGCGCCGAGTGCGATACCGGCGTTAGCAAATGCCATACGAGTTTGTGCGCTTACTCGAAGCGCCAATGGCGCCGCTGTTCGCATGGCGGGGCTCAAGGAGTAGGCAATGAGCGCCACGAGAATGAGAGAGTTTGGATCAGTGGCTAGACCACCGAACAACCCGGTGTCTTGGATTAAGACCCAGCCGGCGAGCGAACCAATCACCAGAGAACGTGCAGGCCACGCGAAGCCCGACACCGTGGTTCGCCAGAGTCCAACCCCGGTGGCCATCATCCAGACCACCAGCATGATGTTGATACCCGGACCTGCTGCGCGTACGACACCGGCGAAAATGTGACCGAGCCCTGCGAGGAACCCCGGTTGAGGCACCTCGGTCATTTCGAGAATCATGGCGTTCAGCGCATTGCCCTGTCCATTAGACCAGAACCCATTGTTGGGTAGTGCCTGCAGAATTGCGCCGAGAATAAGGATTCCGCCGAGCAGGCGGGTAACCACGGCCTGGTAGACGTGGGGAAATCGGTCAGCCGTCATGGCGACCGCTAGCCCCGCCATGACGTAGAAGACGGTTGCGCCGGGCCAACCAAACAGGAACGATGGCGCGTGCGCAAACAGTCCGCCGAAACCAGTAACGATCCAAATAATTAGTGCCCAAATGGCCGAAAGGCGTCCAGCGATCCGGCTCGTCCGGCCACTCGAGCAGAGCAGGAGGAGGCCGAGGCCCAGTTGCAGCCAAACTACGGACTGTGCCAGGGCGATGGGGTGTTGATTCCAAAGCTCCACCGCACCATTGATGACACCGTGCCACCACGTTGGGGCCGCTTCCTTCGATGGCTCCAGAACCTGGCTGCCGAGCCCCAAAGGCATCGCCGTCTGCAGTTGGAGAATCCCATCGAGAATCCAGAGCAGTCCGAGTCCGGTTCGCAGAATTGTCCGTCCGCGCGGTTCACTCCATTCCGGCGAGTTAAATCCGGCACGAACACTTCGTAGGGCAAGCAGAACTGAGAGCAGTACAGCAATGCCTAGCAACCAAACAAAATTCGAGTGGAGTCCATCACGAAAGATATTCACGATGGTGGGGTTGTGAATATCTACCCCTTCGCCCATTCCTGGCATTACCCCGTGAGCCATTCTCAGCATTACGAGCTTGCTTACTTACCCGCGTGCCACGTGGCGAAACACGCCGACAGCACGCCGTTCACAAAACTGGGGCTTCCATCAGTGGAGTAGGCCTTGGCCAACTCCACGGCTTCATCAATGACCACTGCGGTTGGGGGGCAGTCCTCCATGCGCATTTCACATAGAGCCAGCATCATTATGAGCCGGTCAACGAGTGGCATCCGGTCGAACTGCCAATCGAGTGCGTGTGCGCTGATGATCTCTCTGGCCCACTCCTTGTGAGCCTCGAAGGCTTCGAGCAGTGCGAATGCGTATGCGTCGGGACGGAGAGGAAGTTCCGTTAGTACTGATTCAACCGAGCGGTCTTTAATTGACGCTTCGTACGCCACTTCGAGGGCACGTTCGCGAGCCCGGTGGCGCTGTTCGCCTAATTCGCTCACCGGTTAGGCCCGTGTGATGTAGTCGCCGGTGCGCGTATCTACCTTGATGTTTTCACCGGGTCCCACAAAGAGAGGCACCTGCACGATGAAACCTGTTTCCAACGTGGCGGGCTTGCGGGCACCAGAAACGCGGTCGCCCTGTAC
>WLNA01000074.1 GCA_009726065.1 Actinomycetota bacterium | reverse complement strand
CCAACGGGGAAGAAGAGCTCAGGCGCGGTGTCGCGGCAGGCCGCATCAATGCGCCAGTTGGCGTCGTCCCAATCGTGGGTGCGGTTCCAGGTGAGTGACATAGCGATAATTCCTTGTTCTGAGGGGTTTTCTACCGGACGGACCGATTTGGTCGATTCCGACACCTTGGTAGGACGGAAAAGAATAGTTTTCGGAAACAGAAAAAACAAGGGGTAGTTGCGAAAACTTGCAACGGGAGAAACTCCCGATATTTTGGGACTATCGACGTCGAGCCACGCGTAATCGGACGATGCGGGTCTAAGTTACGGCTGTGAGCATTTTTCCACCGCAACCTAGGGCGCACGAACACGACTCACCCGCCCCCGACATGTCAGATCGAAGAATTCTTTTCTCAATCCACTCCTGGGCTGATGATGTTCAACACGATGCCCTCTTGAGCTCAGCATTACCTAGTTGGCAGATTGAGTCGATTGCTCGAGCTCCGCTCGACCCCACGCTGACGCCCCGGCAGCGCCTGGAGCGCTGGATCACTACAGCTTCTACTTCCATCACCAACGCTCAACCAACTGGCCCCTTGAGCCTCATTGGTTTTTCGCTCGGGGGACGGATGGCCTACGTGATTGCCAACGACCTCCGCAAACAAGGCCGAACAATCGCTTACTGCGGCGTAATCGATATGGTCGGCGAGTGGCCGAGTATTCGTCCATCCTCGCTACGCAGGCTGGCAGCTCTGATGAGAGACGTTCCCACGATTGCGTCGTGGTGGAATCTCATTCGACGCGGGCCCATCAGCAGAATCCGATGGCGCCTCAAGTGGGGACTCGCTCGCTGTATCCCGCACTCACGCCGCGTCCCGCTACTGGCCGGCAATCCCAATGGAGAAGTGGCTCGCTACCTCAATCACTCAGTCAGGGCCACCTGGCAGTTGGTGAGCATACTGAGGCTCTCAGAGTCCACAATTCCCATCACTCTCTTTGCCACTCAGTCGAGCGTCACTCTCTATAAGTCGCCAGATCTCCTTTGGAGTCCAATTGTTGGTAGGCCTATCAACGTCATTGCGATTCCCGGAAATCACACCACAGTGTTTGATGTTGAACATTTCGACTCACTCGCCCGCGCCATTGAGAAGTCGCTCCCTTCTGCGAGCGGGTGATCATGGTGCACCAATCCGTTCAAACTTCTATAGCGAACCTTTCATCCATCATTAGCGTTGGAAACTCACTACTTGCCCGTCACCGCTGAACGTTCATTCATCCGTTTGTCACTCGAGCGGAATCACGCTTCCCCAACTCCTCTCAGACCTAGGATTTTGCCAAGGCCCGTGCGGGCCTTGTTTGACGATCGGCAAGGATTCAACCATGGCAGCGGAAATTTACGCTCACCGCGGACTCCACATCAATGAACCAGAGAACTCCGTCGCATCCTTTTTGGAGGCCAAGGCCTTGGGCGCGCACGGGGTGGAGCTTGACGTCCGGAGAACTAATGACGGTGCCCTCGTAGTCCACCACGACGCCGGCATAGAGGGTTTGGGGGATATTTGCGACCTCACCCTGCGGGAACTCCCCGAAGGAGTTGCCACCTTGAGTGATGTCATGACGGCCTGCCAGGGCCTTCACGTGAATGTGGAGATCAAGAACTGGCACGAAGATCCCGGCTACGACCCTTCAGGGTCGATGGCCTCTCAGACGATGGACCTGTTGGCCCAACTGGGCTGGCTGGAGGACATCATCGTTTCGTCGTTCGACCTCGACACCTGCGTGGCCGTCAAAGCTCTGCATCCAGCGGTGGCGGTGGGTTGGCTCCTCGACTGGCGCGCCCCGGTGTTAGAGAACGCTCGCAAGGCCAGCGAACTTGGCCTACAAGCCATCCATCCACATTTTTTGACGGTGGATCAAGCCGTGATGGACCAGGCCCACGCGTGGGGTCTGGCTGTCAACGTGTGGACTGTTAACAAAGCCGAGGACATCAACACCATGTTGGACATGGGTGCTGACACCATCATCACCGATGATCCCGCCCTCGGTCTGCAGGAATTGGCGAAGCGTTTCTAGGCGTGTCGCAGGACACTCCGCAGATTCACGAGTTGGCTGAGAAGATCCGCTCGAATACTCCAGTAACCGAGGCATCGCGCATCGTCGTAATAATCATGATGGACCGGTAGGTTGCGGCCAAGTTCAATCGTGATATTGCTGCCGCCCAGCGGTTGGTTTGGTCCTTTTTCACTACAAAATGCACGTGTTTAGACGTAATACAAGCATTTAGACAAAAAGTACAGCATAATCTTGCCATGAACATTTCACTAACCAAGAACCGTCCTTTGGCCCAGTCGCGCATCATGATGGCCGGCACCATACTGATTTTGTCGGCAGTTGCGATGCTCCGCTTCGCACCTGCAGCCCATGCTGATCCCATTGTCGCTTGTAGCACTCTGTTGGCGGCCACGACGTCTGGTAGCTGCACGGTGGCTCCAGGTGAAACCATTCAGATAACCCTGAAGGGCGGTAACGGTGGAGTTGGCGGTGCTGGTGGTACTGGCGGCGCCGGAGGCGCTGGCTTGACTGCCGGTTCATCATTTGTGCCAGGAGGCCTAGGCGGAAATGGTGGTAGCGGTGGCCTCGCTGGTCAGGGAGCCAAGATCACAGGTGCTTACACCAATACTCAAACTGTCGACGTGACTTTGACGTACACAGTCGGTTCTAATGGCCTACCTGGCGCACCTGGCATCAATGGCGCAAACGGGATCGCATCAGTCGTTGCTTCAAGTAACGGCAAGAGTGGTCAAAATGGAGATTTTGGCAACCAAGGGACACCAGGTACTAACTCTCTCGTGACCGATGGGTCTAGTTTTACGCTGACTGCCGGTGGCGGTACCGCGGGTACTGGTGGTACTGGTGGTACTGGTGGTCAGGGTGGTCAGGGTGATGGCACCGCAGGAGTATTCGGGATTCCTGGATTCAATGGCGTGTCTGGGCTTAGTGGCGAAGCATCAAGTACTTCACCCCTTCCTTCCGGTTTTAGTTTCTCAACTTCGACGTCAGGCGAATCGCCTGCCATTACCTTTGCGGCACCAAGTTCCGTAACCACGAGCACGGTGCCTCTCGCAACTACCGGAAGCGCACCCAGTTACTTTGTTGGCGTGGCCTTGGTGCTGTTGGCGCTCGGTGCTTCGATGATGATTGCCTACCGTCGCTTCGAGCAGTAAGTCCTTAACGCTTTAGTTCAGCTGAGAGGCTGCGCTCCACGGTTACAAAGTGGAGCGCAGCCTCTCTTCGCTTCTAGCGCACCGCTTAGGTCTTCTTAGAAGATGCAAGGTTGACGAGAGCGTCACCCGAGACTCGATAGACGGTCCACTCATCCATGGCCACCGCACCGAGCTGGGTATAAAAGTCGAT
>WLNA01000073.1 GCA_009726065.1 Actinomycetota bacterium | reverse complement strand
GAGAAGGCCATGAAGTACTTCACGCCCAACATCTGGAGGTGATCAATACCGAGGTTCACGTTGGTCGTGCCGTAGCTCAGGCCGACCATGGGATTCGAAGACTTGCCGGCCTCGGCCAGTTCGGCCTGATCTAAGAAGTGATAGGGCACCGTCGGTGAAGACTCGAAGGTCAGCCCTTCCATGGACCCAACGCAGTTCTTCGTCCAGTAGGGCAGGAGCATGAGGGCCATTGGGGTGCCGAAGCGGCCCTCGTCCGAGCTGTACTCCCACATGGCTTGACCACAGCCGAACTTGGCCGACTGGGTCTTCATCTTGGTGATGAGGTCGTTGTACTCCGGCCAGGAGGCCTTCTTCTCGTATCCCGAGTAGTTCCACGCCGACCAGTTCGGCACCTGGTCGGGTCCGGCCTTGACGTGCAGGAGCGAACCGATTGTGGGTGAGAGTGGGGCGACGACCATGAGAATCGCAAAGACCGCAATGAGCAGTGGGGACCAGAACCGGGGCTGGGTCACGGGTTCGGGATTGTCGACACTCTCAATTCCTTCGGTGTTGCAGTAGTCCTCCCACCGTTGCCACTCGGCCCGGCGGCGATTTGTTCGACGAGTAATGAGGGCGTCCAGGACGCTGCCGACAAACCAGCCGGCCAACAGATAGATCGAGAGATACCAAAAGGGCACCAGTCGTTCGTTATAGAGCACACCCTGGGGGTCGACCATGTAGGCCACGAGCGAGAGCACGGAGGTGGCGGAGAGGAAGATGCCAAGGCGGTTCGCCGTGGCGAAGGCCCAGATGAAGCCGAGGGCCGCCACGATGATGATGGCCCGGGTGCCGGTCGAGCCACCGGACTCACTCCACCAGCCGAGCTTGGTGAAAACGGCATGGAAGGTCGAGGTGTCGAAGTTGGTGTAGCCCATCGAGTTGGTGAGCGACTGGGTCGTGACGAAGGGCAGGACCCACCAGGCCGAGAGTCCGAAGCTCACGATGCCGGTGGAGAAGACAAAGGCCGTGGAGCGGCGGCGGTGACCCCGACCGAAGGGGGCGTTCAACGCTTCCCCGGTGGCCCGGTCCAGTCGACGGTCCCGGTTCATCAGTTCAAAGATCCACAGCAGACCAATGCCGGCGAGGGCGAACATCCAGGGCAGGACGTGGGCGGCCAGCGAGGCACTCAGGGCGGCGGCCGCTATCCAGCGACCCCGGTGCTCTTGGAGACCTCGGGCGAAGAGCCCGATGGCCACCATCGCCAACGAGAGGCTGACCGAGTAGGAGTACTCCCCCGCCAGGGTCGAAAAGAGGTTGCCTCCGGCAATGGTGAAGGCACTGGAAAAGAGGAAGGGCAGCGTGGCGGCCGCGAGCGCCACCGGAATGGGACGAGGCGCGCGAAAGAGTCGTCCCATGACGTACGCACTGAGCGGCATGATGAGCGAACCAACGGCCGTGGCCAACTTCATCGCGATGGCGAAGGGAATGACGAAGCTGGCCAACACGGCCAGGAAGTCGGGCAGCACGAAGTAGTAGGTGTAGAGCGGCATGCCGGCGAACCAGCCGGGATACCAACTCGTTAAGTGCCAGGGGAACCCGAGGTGGTCGCGCATGTAGGCCGGCATCGCGACGTGCGCGCCCGTGTCACCACCGGTGATGGTCGTGTTGCTAAAGAGCAGCGAGGGGTGCAGGGCCCAGAAGATGACGTAGACGAGAAGCAGGATGGAGACGAGGTCGGCCCACGTGGAGGGCGAGACGCGTCGGAGACGGTTGATCACTGAACGGCCACCGAGGCCCACGCCACCGAGAGGGCGATGAGATTAAAGCCAGCGTGGGTGAAGATGGCCGGGGCGATGCGACGCTGGCGCTGGACAATCACGGCCAAGATCGTGCCGACGAGGGCCAGACCGGCCAGTTGGACTAGTTCACCGTGGGCCGCCCCGAAGACAACGCCCGTCAGCAGGGCCGGCACCAGTCCGGCGGCGAGGGCTCGGACCCGGGGCGAGAGGACTGCAGTCATGGACTGCAAGATAACCCCGCGAAAAAGGAGCTCTTCAATAAAAGGCGCGCCAATGCCAACAAAGAACATGATGACGAGCATGCCGTAGGCGGGGTTGTGGCCCACGATCTGCTTGACGGGGTCACTGGTGGATTCGATATGAAAGGGGTAGTAGAGCGCGCCGACCAGAGCCTGGAGCAAGACGCCGAGCGGCAGGAACTTGAGATCGCGCCACCGGACGTTGAAAAAACCAGTGGGGAGGACCGGGCGAACGGTCTTCATGGCGAAGGCGACAATCGCGGCGAACCCCAGCCACAGTCCGAACATCTCGGATGCCGTGAGCCACCAGGGCCGCTCAAAGTGGTGATCGAGGAAGTGAGTCAGACCCTGATGGGCAATGGTGTTGGTGGCCACACTGGCCACCTGAAACGCCACGATTTGGGAGAGGAAGAAGCCCACGAAGCAGGCGACCAACAGGGTCACGCCCTGTCGAGCCTCCAAGACGGGGCTCTCCTCGAGTTGGACGTTCTCCATGGTCCAAGGCTAACCGTGCCACTAACCCGAAATTGTCTCGAAATCGATGTAGTGGTTGCCCTCTAGCATTACTCCCAATGAGCAAGACCCCCAACCCGAAGAAGAAGTCCCCCGACGCCAAGGAGCCGACGCTGCGGCCCGAACAGCGGCGCCGTCTCACCACTATCGCCATCGTGGCCCTGGCGCTAGGAATTCTGGTCGGGCCGAACCTCTTTAAGTCCAAGACTGTCCGCACCTTTACCTACTCGACCTTCCTCGCCAAGGCCGAAGCCCACGCCATTACCTCGGCCTCGGTAGAAAACGCCACCGGCACCATTACCGGTGTTTTGAGTTCCGGGGTGCACTACACCGTCTCGGGCCCGATGCCCGTAATTCCCAGTGACGTCAAGGCACTGCGCAAGTTGGGCGTGACTGTCAAGTTCGCCAACCCCTCGAGCTTCACCCGAAACTGGCTCCCTCTCATTGAGATGCTCGTCCTCTTTGTCCTCCTACCCCTCTTCATCTTCACCCGCCTGAGCAAGGGTCAGATGGGCGGCATGATGTCGATTGGCAAGTCCAAGGCCAAGAAGTTTGACGAGGACCGCCCCACCACGACCTTCGCCGACGTCGCCGGCTACCTCGGAGTCAAAGAAGAGATCAGTGAAGTCGTCTCCTTCTTAAAGAGTCCCGACAAGTACAAGGCCATTGGGGCCCGTATTCCGAAGGGCATCTTGCTCGTCGGTCCCCCCGGCACCGGCAAAACGCTGATCGCCCGCGCCGTCGCCGGTGAGGCCAAGGTCCCCTTCTTCTCGGTCTCGGGTTCGGACTTCATGGAGATGTTCGTCGGTGTCGGTGCCAGTCGCGTCCGCGACCTCTTCGCCACGGCCCGCAAGCAGGCTCCGGCCATCATCTTCGT
>WLNA01000072.1 GCA_009726065.1 Actinomycetota bacterium | reverse complement strand
TTGGCAGTTTCTGCAGAGGGATTGTGAAAGTGGTGTGGCGGACTGACGTCGGAGGTCCACGTGATCGAAGTTCAACATCTCACCAAGCGTTTCGGCGACAACCTGGCCGTTGACGATTTGAGTTTCACCGTAAAGCCCGGAATCGTGACGGGCTTTCTCGGTCCCAACGGATCAGGGAAATCGACGACGATGCGCCTGATTCTGGGACTCAACTCCCCCACCAGCGGTACTGCCACTATCAACGGCCAACGGTTCGCGGAGCTCAAGGCCCCGTTGCGCGAGGTCGGAGCGCTACTGGACGCCAAAGCTCTCCATCCCGGCCGCTCGGCGCGCAATCAACTGGTCGCGCTCGCACTCTCGAACCAAATCAGCCTGAGCCGCGTCGACGAAGTACTCGACATCGTGGGCTTAACCGACGTCGCCAATCGTCGCGCCGGTGACTTTTCGCTCGGCATGAGCCAGCGCCTCGGCATCGCCTCGGCCCTCCTGGGCGACCCCGGCACACTGATGTTCGACGAACCAATCAATGGACTCGACCCCGAGGGTATTCGATGGGTCCGCGACTTCTTTCAGCAACTCGCCGACGAAGGGCGAACCGTCCTCGTCAGCTCTCACCTCATGAGCGAGATGGCCCTTACGGCTGATCACTTCATCATCATTGGGCGCGGTCGCATGATTACCGAAGGATCAAAGGAAGAGCTCGCCAAGAGCGGCACGGGATCGGTGCACGTGCGCACACCCTTGCATCAAGAGTTCAAGCAGTTGGTAGCGGACAAGCAGTGGCAGATGCGCGAAGAGGCCGACGCCTTTGTGATCGAAGGGGTCCCCGTGGCCGAAATCGGCAATCAAAGCTTCGCCGCCGGAATCCCCTTGCACGAACTCTCGGCCCGCGAGGTTTCCCTCGAGGACTCATTCATGGCCCTCACCGCTGGAGCGGTCGAATACACCGGACGACGTATGCGTAAAGGAAAGCTGTAATGCCCAGAGTTTCGATTATTTCAGTCATTCGTTCGGAGTTCCTTAAGCTTCGAACCCTCCGCTCCACGTGGCTGAGTTTTGCTATCACCGCCGCACTCACCATTGGATTCGGCGCCCTGATTAGTTACGTCACCAAGATGCAGTTCCCGAAGATGTCATTCATCGAGAAGGCCACCTTTGACCCCATCGCGATTTCACTCGTGGGAACTCTCTTTGCGCAGTTTGCGGTAGGGGTCATCGGGGCCCTGATGATTACCAGTGAATTCGTTTCCGGATCGATTCGTACTACCTTGGCAGCCGTGCCGTCACGCATGCGCGTGCTGGTGGCCAAGGCCGCAGTCCTGAAATTCAGCGTGCTCATCGTGGGATTGATTTGTGCGTTCGCGGCATTCCTTCTGGGCCAGATCATCATGAGCGGTCCCGGTATCCCCACGGCGACGCTGGCCGATGCCAATACGCTGCGCGCTGTTCTACTCGCCGGGCTGTATCTCATGTTGTTGTCGCTGCTCGGCTTTGGCTTGGGTCTCATAATCCGGCAAACGGCCGGCACTATCAGCGCCTTCGTCTCCATCCTGCTCGTACTCCCCCTCATTACTTTCCTCCTTCCTGCCGCCTGGCGCGACGCCATTGCCAAATTTCTGCCATCAAGCCTGGGGCGATCCATGATGTCGGCCCCCGGTTCAATCACGGAAATTCCTCTCTTCAGTCCTTGGGCCGCCACCGGTGTCCTCATTGGCTACGTGGTTCTGATCATTGGGATCGGGGCCTACCTGTTCGAACATCGGGACGTCTAACCCATGGAACTTCGTGACGCACTGCGCACTACGGGAGCCATTCGTGACTTCCGCGACGCCCCAGTCGCCGATGATGTCCTCCAGGCCATTTTGGATGATGCTCGCTTCGCCCCGAGCGGTGGGAACCGTCAAGCGTGGCATCTCATCGTCGTCAAGGATCACGCCACCCGAGTAGCGCTGCGCGATCTCTACCTCGACGGCTGGCACGACTACATCGCGCATCACCTGGCGGGACTACTTCCGTTTTCGCCACTCGCGAGTGACGAGGACCGCCGAGCCGCTGAAGCCAAGCGTGCCGATGCCGAGGCACTTTCTCAGCCGACGGGATTTGCCGAGCGACTCGACAAATCACCCGTCCTGCTGGTGCTCCTCGCCGACCTCAGTGCCTTGGCGGCCATCGATCGTGACCTAGGCCGCTACACCATTACCGGTGGCGCCTCGATCTACCCCTTCGCCTGGAGCATTCTCCTCGCGGCGCGGGAGCACGGTCTTGGCGGCGTCATGACGACCATCGCGACCCGCAACGAGCCGGCCGTCCAGGAGTTACTCGGCGTTCCATCACATTTTGCGACAGCTTCGGTCATTGCGTTGGGCTATCCCGTCAAGGAGTTCACGAAGCTCAAGCGACATGAAGTGGCCAGTTTCACGACCGTCGATCGCTACGACGGACCGGCGTTCTAGTCCTCAAGCAAATCGTTGTCTTGACCGAGCCCCCGGGGACCGCTTCGGAGTTCGGGACGCTTTCCGTCAATTCGTAGCGGCGAACGCAACATTGCTACAGGCCCCACTACTGATTCAGTCGTGCCTACAAAGTCAGAGTTGGCAATCTGAGGCTGGCGCACCGCTTCGGCCACGTCGTAGATGGGCGCACACGGCACGCGTGCATCCATCAACAAGCTCAACCACGCGTCAACTGATTGCGTCGCGAAGAGCTCATCGAGGTAGGCATGCAGGGCGTCACGCTCAATGACTCGAATTTCATTGGTCAACCACTCGGGGTGTTCGTGCAGGATGATTCCATTGAGCGCTCTATCGAGTGAATCGAACTGGGCATCAGTTCCAACTGCCAAGAGCAGCTGTCCGTCGCTGGCCCGGACTGGTCCGTAAGGAGCGATGCTCGGATGGTGATTGCCCAGTCGACCGGGAACCTGATTGGTGACCAAGAAGCCCTGCATCTGATTCACCAGCGCCGTCATCGTCGACTCCAGGAGGGGTGCTTCTATGTGTCGGCCGGGACGACCCTGGAGTTTGCCCACGAGAGCTGCGAGGAGACCGATGGCGGCGTAGAGGCCCGTGACAACATCCGCGAGTGGAGCGCCGACCTTGGTGGGCTCACCATCAAACTCCCCGGTCACCGACATCAGGCCGGAACGGGCTTGCGCCAGCAAATCAAACGTGGGTTCATTGGCAAGTGGACCCGTACCGGAGGCCGGGGTCACTGAGACCCAGATCACGTCAGGGTGAGCCAGTCGAAGTTGCTCGAGTCCAAATCGGTCCCGTTGATAGGGCAGATAGTTCTCGATCACCGCGTCAGCCTGGGCGATCAGGGCCTCCAGCTTCGCGAGGTCTTCGGCATTAGACAGGTCCAACGTGACGTTGCGCCGGTGGCGATTCACGCTGAGGTAGTAAGTAGCCAGTCCATTGAGGCGTGGTGGGGCGAGTTCGCGAACCGGGTCCCCAGCTGGCGACTCCACCTTGATCACGTCGGCACCTAGGTCGCCCACCACCATCGCGCAGAGCGGTCCGGCCAGCAC
>WLNA01000071.1 GCA_009726065.1 Actinomycetota bacterium | reverse complement strand
TGGTCGCCGACGGCAGTGCCGGCTCGCGCTCCCCGGGCATGGCCCGACTCTTGAATGTGGCCGACGGCATCTTGGGAATCCACCAGGACCTCATCATCCTCTTCACCACCAACGCCGCACCAAGCCAGCTGGACGCTGCTCTCTCGCGACCCGGTCGGTGTTTGGCCCACATCAAGTTCAATCGCTTCGAGGCGGCGGAGATCAAGGAGCGATTTGGCGAGAATATTCCTGACCCCACGACGAGCATGACACTCGCCGAGATCTGGGGCGCCCGTTTCGAACAGGTCAATATCTTCGATGACTCCCACCCCGCCATGCGGGGCCAATACCTCTAGCGGTAGCCGGCAAAAATGTCGGTAACGACACCCTCAAGATTGTTGGGGTTCGTGGCCCGAACAAACCATTCGGTGTTCATAGTCTGCGTAAAGCGCTCCTTGCCCATCTTCATCCAGAATGAGTCTTCGGTGATCTGACTGGCGTGCGCAACTAACGCATCGAACTTCAGGGGCGTGGTGGCGGAAACGTCAATGGCGGCGGCAATCAACTCATCGGCCGTGCCGAAATCGACTTCGTCCTCAGCCGCTTCACCGTTGGCCTCTTGCTCCTCACGCATGCGCTCACGCCAAGCGCGAAACACCGCCTTGGGGATGGCATTGAAATAGACCGTCGGCTCGTAGTCGAGCGACTTGATGGCCTCCATGGTGATGCGGTGGGCCTGGATGTGATCGGGGTGGCCGTAAAAACCAAAGTCGTTGTAAGTCATGATGACCTGAGGACGTTCCTCACGGAGGATTTCCAGCAGAACCGCGGCCGCATCGGTGACGGGCGTCTGCCAGAAACTTCGCGGGTCGTTGTTGTGGTCCCAGCCCTCCATGCCCGAGTCGCGATAGCCCAGCATGGCGAGGCGATCAATCTTCAAGATTTCGACGGCTCGATCGAGCTCGATTTTGCGCAGGGCCGCAACGGCATCGCCATCGTGATCGTCGTGCTCCGGCTTATTCCCGTGAGGGTCATCACCGCACTCACCGTTGGTACATGTGACCAACACCGTTCGAACGCCCTGTTCGGCGAGCAGGGGGAAGAGTCCGCCGGTGGAGGAAGCTTCATCATCGGGGTGGGCGTGGACGGCGAGAAACGTCAGGCGCTCAGTCACGTCAAATTCCTCCAAAGAGATCGGTTTGGTCATTGAGGGCCTCTCGCCGTGACCAGCCACGTTGATAGAACTCCCGACCAAAAAGGTTCTCAAAGAGTAAAGGCGCCAGGGCCACAATCTCCGCGTTGTCGGTCTGCGAGGCGTGGGCCGCGATAGCGGCGCGCTTGCGCTCTGAGTACGGTGCCGTCGGGAGCGAGGTGCTCACCAGGTTGTCCGGGGTGCCCTTGGCGGTGGTGACCCAGGCGGGCATGGAGAGTCCGCCCTGCTGAGCCAGATTGCGAACTTCCTGACGGGCCAGCTGTGGAATCACGGGGTAGTAGAGGCGCTCCACTGACGCTGACTGTTTCACGGCGGCCATGGTGGCTTGATGGGCGTGAATGTGATCGGGATGGCCGTAGAAACCACGCTCGTCGTAGGTCAGGACTACTTCGGGTTGTTCTTCTTCAATCACGGCCAGAATCTTCGCGGCAACCGTGTCCACGGGCGTCGCCACAAACGAGTCGGGCTCTGCGTTCTGCGGCCAACCGGCCATTCCGGAATCGTCGTAGCCCAGTTGAATGTGGCGAGTTACGCCGACCATCTGAGCGGCCACTGAGAGTTCTCGCGCACGAGTCGCCACAGTCCAGATCGGATCATGCTCTGAGTGGTTGCCCCCGTGATTGTTCTGGTCGATACCTAGTCGACCGTTAGTACAGGTAATCAACACAATGCGGTAGCTCCGCTCGGCGTAGAGCATGGTGGCACCGGCCGTGAAGATGGCCTCATCGTCGGGATGGGCATGGACACAGAGCAGGGTTCGGTGGGCCCCGCTCACTGATGAACTCCCAACTGAATCATGCGCCAGACCAGCATGACGCCGGCGACCGCCAGGTAGACGGCCACGCTACGCAAGAGAAAACGCCGACCCCGACTCATGGGTAGGGGTGTTACGAGCGCGAGTCGCGGCATGCGCCAGTCGGCCCGCTTGATGTCATATGTCGGGGCGGGACCAGTATGGATAAAGGTCCACGGAACCAGAATCGCGAGCACGCAGCCCACCACGACGGAGAGGTCGACGAGGAGACGCATGACGTTCACGCTAGGGAACAGCGTGGAGACCATCAACGTGATCGACAGCGCAATGAGTGCGCCAATAACGACGGTGGCAATGGCGTTCATCCAGCGGGTGTTGGTCCAGGGCCCTAAAACTTCGCGGTCATTCGCCAGCATCAACACGAAGATCGTGGTGCTCGGCAACATCAGACCGCACATGGCCTGAACGGCCAACGTGATGATGCCGAGGGGCGCTCCGGGCAACAACGTCACCACGCTGGCCACCGCCAACAGTGCAGCGAAGGCCCCGTAGAAACCCTTGGCCTCCGACAGTCGAGAGTCGAGGCCCTGGCGTGATCCCGTGAGGTCGCCAAAGGCATAACTACTCGCCAGCGTGACGGCCGCCGCACCAATAATCGACGCGTTCAGCAGCAAGATAGCAAACATTGCCCCCGAGCCGTGCCCCACGTAGCGAGCGAAGCCCTGAGCTACGCCGAGAGCGTCGGTGTAGCTCGACGTATCACCGTGAGGGGAGAGACCGGCCGCCGCGGCCACGATGATGGCACTCGCACTGACGACCACGATGATTGAACCGAGCAAGGTGTCGACGCGTTCGTAGTTGAGCCACCGAGGCGTAATTCGTTTGTCAACGATGTTGCTTTGTTGGAAGAAGAGCTGCCACGGGGCCACCGTCGTTCCAATGATGGAGATGATGAGCAGAATGCCACCCGAGGTCGCTCCCCCACGGATACTGGGCATCGTTAATCCGTGCATCGTCGAGTGACCGCTGGCATTCGTTACGAGAAGCAGTGGAACAATCAAGACGTTGACCGCCACAAACAACATCATGAGTCGTTCCCAGCTGCGGAAGGTTCCAGCCGCTGTCACGGTGAAGAGCAGAACGGCCGCGAGTGGAACCGTGATGTAGGCCGGAGCGCCGAAGTATGAGGTCGAAAGAGAGATGCCGATGAACTCCGTGATGAGGATGAGGAAGTTCAAGAACAGAATCGACCCGGTGGCCAAGTTGCCCCAGCGGCGTCCGAGACGCTCTCGAATTAGGCGGCCGTGACCGAGGCCCGAAACGGCACCGAGCCGGGCCACCATTTCCTGATTGACCATCAGCACGGGAATCAGGAGTGGCAACGTCCACAGCAGGGAGTAGCCAAAGTTTTGGCCGGCTTGGGCGTAGGTCGAGATACCGCCGGCGTCGTTGTCGCCCACCATGACAATCAAGCCGGGACCCACAATGGCGAGCAGCGTTAGGAGGCGAGCCTTGAATCCACGACGCGATTCGTTGTCGGTGGCCCGGATGGTCCCGAAGGCGCCGGCGATGTCATTTTCTTGTCCCTGCTTCGTCACTGCTCACCTCCTTCATGTCAACTAGTCGTGGCGTTACAAAGGCCACGGCGAC
>WLNA01000070.1 GCA_009726065.1 Actinomycetota bacterium | reverse complement strand
GAACTTCGTTCCCGTTCCCGACAGTGCCATCGTGCGTGCCACGATGACCACGGCGACTCCAGAAATTGGTCGCGCCAAGAAGGCCGGTCTGCTCGGTGGACCGAACCACGGTTCCGGTGTTGGTCGCGGAACCGCGACCCCCGATGCTGGTTACGCCTTGACGTTGACCCACGAATATCTTCATCAGCACCACATTGTCGACACGGCCGAAGTGAATCATCACGACCTCGAGGTCGCCATGGCGGCGCTCGCGAGCAAGCGGGCCGGGCTGTACGGACGCGGACCATCAATGAGCGATGTTCGCTTCGCCTTTGAATTGGCTGGCATTACCAACGGCACCGGCGTCGTCTCGCCTTCCTTCGCTACCAAACTCCGTGGTGTGGGTCACAGCTACTTCCTGCTGCGTGACTTTGTTGACGGGGTCGATGTCGACCTGCTCCGCGGTACGGTCGCCGAAACACCCATCGCCTCGCACTAACGGATCTCGAAAGGATCACGATGAGCTTTGACTTAACGACTGAACAGCGCGCTTTTCGCGACATGATGCGGTCCTTCGTAGACGCCCGCGTGGCACCGCACGCCGCCGAGTACGACAAGAGCCAGGAGTATCCCTGGAAGTCGTTCGAAGCGTGCAAGGAGATCGAGTTGCCAGCTCTCGGAATCCCCGAGGCCTACGGTGGCGCGGGAGCCGACATGGTGACTCAGGCCATCATGGCCGAAGAGCTCGCTCGTGGCTGCGCCTCGACGTCGGTCACCATGCTGATCTCCAAGCTCGGCATGCTGCCGGTCATGAACTTTGCCTCCGAAGAGATCAAGCAGGCCTACCTGCCGCGTGTCGCCAGTGGAGAGATTCAGTCGAGTTACTGCCTCTCAGAGGCCGACGCCGGTTCGGACGTGGCCGCGATGCGTTGCAACGCCGTGCGTGACGGTGACGAGTACATCTTGAACGGTTCGAAGTACTGGATTACTAACGCCGGAATTTCCGACACCTACACGGTCTTTGCTACGACGGCGCCCGGTACTGGTGCTCGTGGGGTTAGTTGCTTCCTCGTGGAGAAGGACTGGGGCGTCAAGTTCGGAGATGGTGAAGACAAGATGGGACTTCGCGCTTCGCCAACGGCTGAAGTGATCTTTGACAATGTCCGTGTCCCCATCTCTCACCGCATCGGTGAAGAGGGCGAAGGTTTCAAGATCGCGATGCACACGCTTGACCGCAGTCGTCCCACCATCGGTGCCCAGGCCGTGGGTATAGCCCAGGCCGGTATTGACTACGCCGCTGGCTACATGAAGCAGCGTCAAGCATTCGGCAAGGCCATCAGTGAGCTTCAGGGCCTTCGATTCATGTTGGCCGACATGGCAATTCGCACCGAGGCCGCAAGGGCCATGGTCTATCGCGCCTGTAACCAAATCGATGAAGGTGACCCGGAGGGTACGTTGACCTACATGGGTGCCGTTGCAAAGTCGTTCGCGTCTGACACGGCGATGAGTGTCACTACCGACGCGGTGCAGCTCCTCGGTGGCTACGGCTTCACCAAGGACTTCCCAGTTGAGCGCTTTATGCGTGACGCCAAGATCACCCAGATCTACGAAGGCACCAACCAAGTTCAGCGCGTGGTGATTTCGAAGCACCTGCTCAAGTAGCAGACGCTTCGGGGGCGACAATCGTCACTTTCGCTGCAATAAAACACCATTGTGGCTCGGCGTAATACTGACCTAGGCTTCATTGATGGGGATGGAGCGGCTAGTGGCGAGCACACGTTCATTCAGCGCCCAGAAAATAGGAACGCGCCGTCACGAGTCGGCTGTCAAAGTGGCGAAGGGCGGCGTAAGCCTGCTTGCTCTCGTAGCGCTCGGTCTTTCACTCGGTACGCCCTCAGCTCAAGCTAGCGAATCAACTGGCGAAACACGTTCGAAAGTCGTCAAGCTGGCTCAATCGTTCGATCAGTTTCACACTAAGTATCGGGCCTACGGTTGGCGCGGGGCATCGGGATATCCGGTATGTAATCGCTTCACTCAAAGTGTCCACCGAGGTTCATGCCAGCCGTGGTGCGCCGACTTCGTGGACTATGTCTGGAGCACTAGTGGGGTGCCTCACCCTTCATACGGCAGCGTTGCACCGTGGGCCGTGTGGTCGAAGAGTCCGGCTCGGCACCTCTGGCATCCCGTCATACTGGGCACGTTCACAGCGCCGAACTTTCATCCTCAACCCGGAGATCTGATGGTGTACGGGAGTAGTCACATCGCCATTTACGTCGGGGGTTCAGGGCGATCAACTATTTCGACGCACGGCAATTTCCCCGATGGGGTCTACACCTACCCCAATATGGTTACCAATACCGGAAAACCTTCGGGGACCTATCTCACGGGCTACATCCAAATGCCGAGTGTGCCCGTCCATCCCACCACCTCTACAACCGTAACGACGGTGCCGGCGGTGACTACGACGACAGTCAGTTAGATCCGATTCGGCCCACGCCTCATCGATAGCGTAGAATTCTCCTTTAGGCGCGGCAGGGCCACGATACGAAGGACAGCGATGAGTACGAAGTCGAATGCCACTGAAGTAGCCCGCAAGATTTTGGCCTCAGTGCCCGCGAACGACCTCCTGAACCTCGTCGACCAACTGGACCTTCGACCCACGCCCGGTAGTTCACCCGTTCTCTTGGTACCGCTGCGGAGTCTGAAGCAGCGCCGAGACGTGGCGACATTCGTGAAGTCTGCTCCGTTAGCCACGGCCTCCCTCCTCTTGGAGATCATCGGCCACGATGAACTCAACCATGTTATTGAGCTCTTGGGGGAGCACGCGTCCCAGCCGACCTTCGATCAGTTGGCGTCAGCCGTGGACCAGCGACTCACCAATGGTGCCGATGCGCTGGAAGTGCGAGCCGTCTTGGGTCACGTCATTGCCGAATCATTCCCCGCGGCACCCCACTGCGAGCGCCTGCTCGAAGAGCGACCGGAACTACGGTTGTCGGTCCAAATCTAACCCTGGCTGATACGTGCAGTAACGGGTCCAGTGTTGGATGTAGTACCCGGGAATGTGGATAAATCCCTTGGCTGAAGGTTTGTAGCAGCTCCCCAGCGCGGCCGCGTGCAGAGGGTAACCCATTGAGGGCCAGTCGTCGCTCTGGATGTAGAGGACGTAAGGCGCCTTGGCCAAATGTCGAATTGTGACGTTGGCGTTGTAGCCACCCTCGATGATCGAGCCCGGCATCAGGACCACGTGGGGATCGGTGGTGACGGGAGCGAAGCCCGTGTTGTACTGATCCGAGAACTGGAGCGAAAGCTGCCGCGCTCCATAGAAGGCCCACGGCCATCGGGCACTGCCTTCGACCAGCACGGTGCCGCCGTGCTGCAACGTGTCGGTGGCCTCTTGGAGGACCGCCTGAAAGTTCCCGCCGGCGTAGGGCTCCCGGTGCAAGAGGCGATCGACACCGGTGAGGCTCACCACGAGCGCAAAGCAGGCGACGGTAAAGATGGCGCGCTGGGGGTCGTAACTCCGGGCAATGGCGCACAACTCGAGTCCACCGATGACGAGGAGGATGGCCAGTGCGGGGTGGAGGTAGGCATCAGTGCGCCCGGTGCCGAGCGGAGCGAGGTGCACTAGTG
>WLNA01000007.1 GCA_009726065.1 Actinomycetota bacterium | reverse complement strand
GTACCAGGGCTGCTCAACGGTCGGCACTCCGAGCGACGAGAGGGAGTTCTCGGTGAACTTACCGAACACGTCCAAGAACGGTTCGAAGTGGGCCTTGCCAATAATCGAAGTCTTATAACCCTCGTCGTGCAGGGCGGCGGCCACACTCGGTGCATCGACGCGGAGCGGAACACCGTTCATCCAGGCACCGTGCTTCGAGGGGAACTGCCCGGTCAGCATCGATGATCGTGAGGGCATGCAGACCACCGAGGCGGGCTGGGCGCGGGTGTAGCGAATGCCTTCGCGGGCTAGCTGATCGACCACGGGAGTCCGTGAGTAGATACCGCCATTGATACCAATCGTGTCAAACCGCTGTTGGTCGGTAGTGATGAAAAGAATCTTGCGACCCATGGTTACTTTCCTTCTCGTTCTTCGGCGATGCGCTGAATTGAATCGAGGGCGGCGTAGGTTCCGCCGCCAATCACGAGCGCCAAGACATCAGGTTCGGCAGTCGTGGAGTAGACGCAGAGTGAGTCCTGCGGCCCAATCTCAATTACGTCAATCGTTCCCAAGTGGGAGCGGTAGAGCGGCGAGACGATGCTGTAGGCAAACCGTCGCGCAATGTCATCGCTCACGATGATGTTCTCCGGCATGGAAAGACCATTGGCGAGATGAATGGTGCGCAGCTTGCCCTCCATGTCGCACGACGTGATCCCGGGGAACCACTCGGGGATGGATGCGGGCTCGCGAACGATGCCCCATACGGTGTCGGGTGAGGCCCTAATTCTGCGTTCGTATCTAATCGTCGCCACGTTGCTCCTCAGAATTCACTTTGTGGTTGCGTTCACTCGTAGTGTAAAAGTATGGCGAATTTAGTGGCACTCGAAATGCCAATTGGTGTATCTCTCGTAGATTTCATCAAAACGTGCGCCGATAACCACGAAGCCTTCACTGTTCTCGACCCGAACCTCAGTCCCCAGCGACGATCCGAACTCCTCGACACCCTGCGTCCTACCGACCTAATTGACGCCACAGGACACCGCCAGAAGCTCGAAGGTGACCCCGTTGTCGATGGCGATGGTGCAGTCGTCCTGACCTCCGGGTCGGCCGGTCGACCTAAGGCCGCAATATTGACTTGGGATGCTCTTCAGGCGAGTGCCACCTTGACTACCCAGGCCCTCGCCCGAGACGGCGAGCAGTGTTGGTTGGCGGCCATTCCCCCAATGCATATTGGTGGGCTCGCCGTTCTTTTGCGATCAGTGTTAGCCGATGCCTCACTGCTCTTTGATGCCAGTATCGAGTCAGCGCCCGCGCTGGGCGCCACACACGTCGCCGTCGTTCGAACTCAGCTCCATCGCTACGACACCTCGCACTACCAGTGCGTCCTCCTTGGCGGAGGTCCACCACCACCCAGCGTTCCCGACAATGTAACCACCACATGGGGAATGACCGAAACTGGATCGGGAGTTCTCTACGACCGGCAACCTTTGAAGGGTGTCGAGCTCGCCGTCGTGAACGGTGAACTCCTCATAAAGAGTCCGACGCTCTTTCGGGCCTATCGAGACCGGCCCCGGCCCGAAGTGTCAACCCCAGACAGTGATGGCTGGTTCCCGACGGGTGACGGTGCCACGTTGATTGATGGACAGCTTCAGGTTCATGGCCGACTGGCCAACGTCATCAATAGTGGTGGCGAGAAGGTTTGGCCAGAAGATCTTGAGGAACTTTTCCGTGCTATTGAGGGCATCACCGACCTGGCCGTCGTTGGGCGTGACGATGTCGAATGGGGCCAACGAGTCACCGTCGTCGCCGTTAGTGATCGCGAAGCGAGCGAACTGCTGAATCGCTGCCGGGCGCTAGCTCGCGAACGGTTTGGTCCTTGGGCGCAACCTAAAGCCATCGAACTCGTGTCAGCAATCCCGCGGACGAGTAACGGCAAAATTGCGCGAGGCTTGCTCTAACCAACGCCGCCGGTGGGCTGGTTAATCGTTCCACCATCCACCACAACGGTCTGGCCGGTCATCCAGGACGATGCGTCTGATACCAACGTGAGACAGATGGTGGCAATGTCGTCCGGTTCACCGAGGCGACGAAGTGGAATATGAGCGCTGATTTCCGACTCCCCATTCTCCCAGAGACCGCGCGCCAGTTCCGTCCGCACTAATCCCGGAGCAACGGCGTTGACGCGTATTGCCGGAGCCAGTTCGTAGGCGAGCTGCTTAGTGATGTGAATCACGGCCGCCTTCGTCACGTTGTACCAACCAATACCGGGCTCGGGCCCCAGTCCACCAATGCTGGCGACGTTCAAAATCACACCGCCGTGTTCTTTCATCCACGCGTTATAGGCCGCTCGGCAGTGATAGATGATGCTGGCTTGATTGATTTCAAATGTTTTCTGGAGACGCGTGTCATCTATCTCGAGCAGCGGTCCGAAGTAGGGGTTCGTGGCGGCATTATTAATCAAAATATCGACACGCCCGAAGCGCTCCATTGTGGCGTCAATGACGTGCTGGGCATCCTCGCTACGCCCGACGTGACCAGTGGCCGTGGCCACCCGGTCCAGATTGGAACTAAACGAGGCGAGGGCTTCGGCCAGATTGTCAGCCTTGCGAGAGGTGAGCATTACGGATCCCCCAGCTTCATGGATTCGGTGGGCGACGGCGAGGCCAATCCCCCGGCTAGCCCCAGTGATGATGGCCACTCGACCGTTAAGAGAAATGTTCATCCCGTGACTTTACGAGTCTTTACAGGGTAAGGGAACTCGTTGCAACCTTTGTCATAGTCATTTTGCACAATGGTGTCCACCCACCGCAGGGTGAACAGTCGAAAGGCCTCCAATGCGCAGCATTGACAAGATTTCTCTCATAGACCACGAAAACGAGACCATGGGGCCTCGAGCTCAACCCCACATGTATCCAGTCCTCAATCAGCTCCTCACGGCTCTCGTACCCGGGGGACTCGGTCACGTGGCCGTCGGAACCAGCTGCGGTGGCTCATCAATCATGTTTGCCGCTAACGGCTTTCCCGGAGCTCGACAGGTCTTTCAGCACGGAGCCGACGGAGCTGAGCGTGCCCTTATTGGTTACCTGGATGACCACTTCCACGACGCCCACGTGGGTGAATTGGTTATTGCCTCCGGCGACGGTGCCTTTGCTAAGGTCGCCGAGAAGTACCAAGCCCGAGGTACGAAGATCACCGTGATTGCCAATCGAGGAACGCTGTCGCACTACTTACGTCAAGTGGCCGACGAAATTATCTACCTGCCCACCGATTGGCAGTTGACCTACGCGGCATAGTCCGCGAACAACAAAAGGCCCCGCCAACCGGCGGGGCCTTTTGTTGAGCTACGAGCGTTATCGCTTGAGCAGCTTCCAGGTAGCGGGAAGTGCCAGCCCAGCGATTGCAGCCTTGATGAGGTCGCCAATCAAAAATGGGGTGAGTCCGTAGGAGATAGCTGTAGCCATCGAGACGTGCAGGTTATGGCAGAGCCACGTGACACCAAAGGTGTAGATGATTGCCGAAGAGAGCAGCATTGAGGCGACGGCTGAAGATACCTTGCGGTCAGCGTTGTCTCGTTCAGCCATCCAGCCACCGACCGCTCCGGCGACAATGAAGCCGAGGAGATAGCCAAACGTAGCCCCGTGCACCACGTGCCACCCTCCCGAGTGCGCGGAGTACCACGGGACGCCGGCGAGACCGGCGAGAAGGTAGACCGACATCGAAAGTGCGGCACGGACGGGTCCAAAGGACGCACCCACGAGGAGAACGGCCAGTGTTTGGCCGGTAACTGGAACTGGCGTGAAGCCCAGAGGAATGGAGATCTGAGCCAAGAGGCCGACAAAGAGAGCCCCTCCGAGAATCATCTGCACATCGTGCAGACGCGAACGCGAGATCAAATCGCCCAGAACTCGGGGCTGGGGCATTGCGACAACTGCAGTATTCATGGGGTCTCCTTTGAAGTGACTAAAGACTAGGAGTTTCCATCCATCGATTGGGACATTTGCGAGCAATCAGGTCCGCGGTCTATACGCTTCTTTCGTGACGCTCAACCGACTACAGGACGCCCACAGCGCCTATCTACGCCAGCATGCCGGGAATCCGGTGGACTGGTGGGAGTGGAACCCCGAGGCCTTTGAGGAAGCTCGCCAGCGCGACGTACCAATCTTCTTAAGCGTGGGCTACGCCGCCTGCCACTGGTGCCACGTGATGGCTCACGAGTCTTTTGAGAATGAAGAGATTGCCGCCTACATCAATCAACACTTTGTTGCTATCAAGGTGGACCGCGAGGAGCGGCCCGATGTCGATTCCATATATATGTCGGCCACTCAGGCTGTCAGCGGCCACGGAGGCTGGCCAATGTCGGTATTTTTGCGGCCCGACGGTCGAGCCTTCATGGCCGGGACCTACTACCCACCAGTGGACCGTCAGGGCCACCCCGGTTTCCTTCGTCTGCTTCAGGCGATGCACGATGGGTGGACGAACCAGCGGCCTCTGATTGATCGTCAAACTGAAGAAATTTCGCGTGCCGTAGAGCAGGAGCTCTCCGTACTCGATCGACTCCAGCCTTCAGCAACATCTTCCTTAGAAAACGGTGTTGACGTCTTAGAGTCGAACTTGCTAGCTGCGTGCGATGAGTTTGGCGGCTTCTCCCGTGCTCCGAAATTTCCAAGACCCAGCTATATCTCGGCCCTTCTTCGCCATCTGGAGCACGCCCCTACCAAAGCGGTGGTGACGCTGACTTTGGACGCCATGTCACGCCGAGGTCTCTACGATCACCTGCGAGGTGGGTTCGCCCGCTACAGCGTCGACGCGAAGTGGCATGTGCCCCACTTCGAAAAGATGTTGTCAGACCAGGCACTCTTGGCCATGGTCTACCTCCGGGCCGACCGAGCCATGGGTGGAGGCACCCCGTGGCGTGCCGTGGCGCTCGACACATTGGCATTCGTTCGCAACGATCTACGACTCCCCCGAGGCTTTACTTCGTCACTCGATGCTGACAGCAACGGTGAAGAAGGGGCCCACGCCACATGGACACCCGAGGAGGTCGTGATGGCTCTCGATGGGGCCGGACTTCACGAACTCATTGAAGGGACCTTGTACCGCTACGAACTGCACGGTGACGCCACCTTTGAGGGACGCTACATTCCGCAGCTCGCCCCCGGCGTCCCGTTCGTGACACCTCCGGAGTTCCTTGCCGTTCGTGCCGCCCTCTGTGCCATTCGCGCCCTACGACCGCAGCCTGGTCGTGATGACAAGGTGATTTTGGAGTGGAACGCCATGACGGCCGTCGCGCTGTTCGAAACATTTGAACCGGACTTGGTCAACGACGGGCTTCGTCTGTTAGACGACCTCGCCAGCACGCACCATGCTTCGTCGAAGTGGTACCGCACGGACGGCAAAACCTCCTACGCCACGGCGGCCGACCTCGCTTGGTTCGCCATTGCATTGACCAGTGCCTACGAGGCGACGGCTGCGGACGGCTATCTAGAGCGCAGTGCGGCGGTTGCCGACTACCTTCTCGACAATCACTGGCAGGGTGAACTTCCAACGAAGGATGCCCCCCACGCCGGTGAGGGGATCCTCTCATCGAGCAAACAGCAAAGCGACTTACCGTGGCGCGCTCGCGATGTTTTCGATGGGGCCACCCCCTCGGGGTACGCCACCGCCACGATGGCGTTTGCTCGGCTCGCAAAACTCACCGGTGAGGATCGCTTTCTCCTGGCGGCCGAACGGCTCATCGCACTGGCGAGACCGCTAATTATCGAACATCCAACCGCCGTACCCGACCTCCTCGATGCCGCTCTCTTTCACGAGCAAGGAGTCGAAGTGGTCATTCCTGGTCCCCCCGGCCCTCTTCTAGAGGAAGCTCGTCGTACGTTTATGGCGCACGGGGTGATCGTCCACGGCACCGGAACTTCACCTCTCCTTCGGGGTCGAGCCGTGGGCTCGGCCTACGTCTGCCGGAACAGTTCTTGTCAAACCCCCGTTGATTCGCCTTCAGACCTCCGGCGCCAGTTAGCGTCAATGCCACAGGAGGACTAGTCATGAGGTTTCAACGCAATGCCGAACGTTTAGAGACCAAGCGCTTCGTCAAGGAGATTCCTCGCACTCCACTCGCCAACTTCTCACCCGGAACAACCACCTACGGTCTCGTCTTGGGTTCCACGCGCGAAGACACAACGGTCATTGATCTGGGATCTGGCGCCCTCGTTCGATGGCGTGTTCCGTGGCCGGAAGGTACACCGAGCGATCTACGCCTCTTCGGTGTCGTTGAGGCCGTTATTGCCGACGACCCGGCCGACGACGATCTTGCTCAGCCCGAAGCCATCACCATTGCGGAGCTGCCCCGACAAATCGGTACCTACGGCGGCCGCTCAATCCGCAAGATACTCGCAAATGTGGTGGCGCCATCCGACGGACCACTCTTTGGTTTTCGAGGACCCAGCGCCCCCTACTGGGAGTTTCGTGGTGAGCGCCCTTCGGCCGCCCTCCTGGTCTGCGACCGCGGACCACAACTGCTTCGACGACCCGAGGATGGCTCTACGTGGGTACGTTTTGGTTTTGAACTCGAGGACGTTTGGCTGCTCTGCGAGGATTCGCACGCCATCCGCGCCATTGACGCCGCGAGACGCACATCGCTTTCAGGAAAAGATCTTTCCCTGGCGCTGGGATTCAAGCCGGCCTACGTGCTCGCAAATCTGAGTTTGCCGCTCGATGGCCAC
The DNA here is from genome assembly GCA_009726065.1 of Actinomycetota bacterium. Taxonomy (GTDB): domain Bacteria; phylum Actinomycetota; class Acidimicrobiia; order Acidimicrobiales; family RAAP-2; genus RAAP-2. The sequence continues at coordinate 24,649 of WLNA01000007.1, read as the reverse complement.
TGCTACAAGATTTGCACGGGGCTACTCCCGCGCTACTAACTACTTCGGTAGTTTGCCGGAGGCGAGGTCCTCGGCCATCGCCCAGCCAAAGACCACCACGCGCTGACCTTTCAGTGGCTTGACACCCTTAAAGAATGACTCACAACCTTCGGGCAGAACACCCTTCGACGAGACATAGTCAAGTCCTCCGACTGGCAAGTCGGTCAATGAGTGGACAAACGTCTTGTCGTCAAATTCACGCTCACCACCAAATCGCTTCGCAAGTCGACGGCCCCACGCACGATCTTCACCAGTGGGCTTGTAGCCCTGGCGCGGCACGATGTCTTGCAGGCCCGTGAACGCACGGAATCCGTCGGCGGAAGTTAGACGAGTGCCGAGTAAAACGTCTTCGTCGGGAAATGCCAACAGCGCGCGTCGGAACTGGTCGTGAACCAGTGCCTTCAGTGTCTGGTCGCTCTTCGTGTTGCGATCGACTAATGCGACCCCTACCAGCAGTGCCGGGGTTCCACCGATGCGTTCCAGCGTACAGAAGGAGTAACCGCGTAGCTTGTTGCCTTCGCGGGCGTGTGAGACGAGAACCCAGTCTTCGCGAATCTTGGACAGAAAGCCGATATCAAAGCCCGGGTCACGGTCGGCACAGAGGTCGGCCATTTCCACGAGATCGCTATCAGTGAGCGCCGTGGTGTCTTTAGTGGTCACTGTCATCGCCATAGGGTGACCATTCTACGACTGTTCGGAAACCCCTTCTGAAGGGATGGTCGAACGGAAGACATTTCCGCCAAAAGTTGTCAGTAGTTCTCCCGCCGCGTCAGCAACATTGATCTTGAATTCTGCGCCAATTCGGTAGGTTTGGGAGGAGTGGGGCATGTGCAAAAAGACCTCCGTCGACCCGGGGTATTTCTTGAGAATCTCCTTCAGACGGGCGATTCCTTCCGGGCGGGCGAGGGGGCCGTCAAGGTTGAGCTGCACTATGTCGTTAGCAATGGTCTTGATCTTTGGAGCCACCACGTCGAGTGCCGTCATCCGGGGGCTGTCATCGCGGTTTTCAGCTCGGACCTTGAGCGACACGATGTTGTCTTTAAACAGAATCGACGACTTCTCGGTGTAGAGCTTGCCGAAGACCATCACGTTGGCTGAACTCGTCAAATCTTCGATGGTCACCTGGGCGAAGACGGAGCCCGAGCGTGAAGTCTTGACCACGACGCTCGTCAGCACCCCAGCAATTCTCGTAACGACCTGACTGCCATCGACATCGAGGCTGGCACGCAAATCATTAATGGAATAGTCCGAGTACAAGTCGAGAGTCTTTTCAACGCCGAGTAGCGGGTGGTCGGAAACATAGAGACCGAGCATCTCGCGCTCAAAATTCAGACGGTCTTCTTTGTTGAACTCCTTCGTTGGAATTGGAACGTCAGTACCGCTCCAGTCCCCCGCATCATCGAGCGTGGCGAAGAGTGTCGAAATACCGTGCGTGATGTCCTTACGACGCTCTAATGTTCGATCAACAAGTTCATCGACAACCAGCGTGAGCCCTTGACGCGAAATTCCTAACGAGTCAAAGGCTCCGCCCTTGGCGAGTGACTCCATCGTTCGCTTGTTCAGCACAAGTGGATCGACGCGGCGGACGAAGTCGTAGACGTCAGCAAAATTACCGTGCTCTCGGCGCTCGGTCACAATCCGATCAACGAGTGCGGAGCCGACATTGCGAACGGCACTGAGGCCAAAATTGATGGTTCGATCCTGAGTAATACTCGGCGCGAAGTCCACGAGTGATTCGTTGACGTCGGGCACCCGTACGGCAATACCCATGCTGCGACACTCAGAAAGATACGACGCCAGCTTGTCCTTGTCGTCTTTGGACGAGGTCAGTACGGCCGACATGTACTCCAGGGGATAGTGGAACTTCAGGTAGCCGTTCTGATAGGCCAGCAGCGCGTACCCGTACGCGTGCGACTTGTTAAAGGCGTAGTCGGCAAAAGGCTCAATTTTGTCGAACAGAAGTGTGCCTAGTTCACGGCCATAGCCCATGTTGTCCGCACCGCTCACGAAGCGCTCGCGTTCCGCTTGAATCATTTCGCGAATCTTTTTACCAGTGGCCTTACGCAGGTTGTCGGCTTCAGTCATGGAGTATCCGGCAATCTTGGTCGCCACCCGCATCATGTCTTCTTGATAGACCATCAAGCCGTAGGTCTCTCCGAGGACGTCTTCGAGGTCGACATGGTCGTAAACGACCTTCTTACGCCCGTTCTTGCGGTCGGCGTATTCGTGGTGAGTCTTCTCGCCCATGGGGCCGGGACGATAGAGGGCCACGAGGGCCGCGATGTCTTCGAAGGCAGTCGGCGACAAACGTCGCATGAGGTCTCGCATGTTGGGACTCTCGAGCTGGAAGAGGCCCATTGAAGCTCCCCGCTGGAGCATCGAGTAGACGCCGGGATCATCGAGTTCCACGTGGTCGATATCGGGCCGAACGCCACTATTCATCTCCACGAGGTCTAGACACCGCTCAATGATGGCCAGGTTCTTGAGGCCCAGAAAGTCCATCTTGAGAAGCCCTAAGTCCTCGACTCCGTGCATTTCAAACTGAGTGACAACGGGAGCATCATCGATATTGCCGTTGGGTCCAGGTTTACGCTGGATGGGCACGTATTCGGTAACGGGTTCCTTCGTAATAACGACCGCGGCAGCGTGAATGCCGTCTTGACGTCGCTTACCCTCCAGTCCGAGCGCCACCGAAATGGTCTTGGCGACATCGGGGTCGGTCTCGTTCATGCGGCGCAAGTCGGCCGCTTCAGCGAAGCGATCCTCGAATCCCGGCGTCTCTACGAGGCAGGCGTTGAGTGGTACGTCCTTGCCCATCAACAACGGCGGCATCGCCTTGGCGATCTTGTCTCCCACGGCCGGAGGGAAGCCCAGCACGCGAGCGGCGTCACGAACAGCGGCGCGGGCCTTAATGGTGGAGAACGTCACGATCTGCGCGACATGATCCGAGCCGTAGCGCTCGGCGGCGTACTTGATCATCTCACCGCGGAACCGCTCGTCGAAGTCCATATCGATGTCGGGCATCTGTTTGCGCCCGGGGTTTAAGAAGCGCTCGAAGATCAGTCCGTACTTGATCGGGTCAAGTTCCACGATGCCGAGGCAGTAGGCCACGCAGCAACCGGCGGCCGAACCTCGACCGGGGCCAACACGGATCTTGGACTCCTTCGCAAAGCGAATGAGGTCCCACACCACCAAGAAGTAGTCGGAGAAGCCCATATTGGCAATAACGCCGAGTTCGTAGTCGATGCGGTCTCGCACCTCTTGGTTGAGACCGTCGGCGTAGCGCGCGAGCGCGCCCTGGTAGGTCAATTCTCGAAGGTAATTATTGGCCGACTCAGCCTCGGTCTCCTTCTGATACTCGGGAGGAATCGGGAATTGAGGAAGGGCGTCATTGTCCTTGGAAATCGTGACGTTGGCCCGTTCGGCGATCCAGAGTGTGTTGTTACACGAGTCGGGCAGTTCACGGAAGAGGTAGCGCATCTCGGCGGCCGTCTTGAGGTAGTTCTCGTGACTATCAAACTTAAATCGATTGGTGTCCGACATCAATGAACCGGTCTGCACGCACAACAGGGCGTCCTGCATGTCGGCGTCATCACGGTGCACGTAGTGAATATCGTTCGTCGCGAGCAACGGTGCGTCGAGACGCTTGGCAATCTCAATCAAAGAGGGATTGGTGCGAAGCTGGTCGGCAATCCCGTGATCTTGCAACTCGATAAAAAAATTGTCTCGCCCGAAAATGTCCTGCAGGCGGGCCGCCATCGAGAGGCCTTCGTCGAAATTGTCCTTGACCAATGCCTCGAGTACCACGCCACTGAGACAACTCGATGTGGCGATTAATCCTTCGTGGTGCTGTTCGAGCAGTTCCCAGTCCACGCGCGGCTTGTAGTAGTACCCCTCGAGGAATGCGCGCGACGAAAGTTGAATCAAATTGCGATATCCCTGTGTGGACTCGGCCAGCAACGTGAGGTGGTTGTAGAGACGATGTCCACCATCCACCTCACCACCGGAGTCATCAACTTTGCCGCGCCGCGAGGGTCGATCGTGGCGGGAGTTCCGAGCCATGTAGGCCTCGAGGCCGATAATGGGAGTGACGTCATGCTTACGACAGGTGTCGTAAAACTCCAAGACGCCGTAGAGATTGCCGTGGTCCGTGATACCAATAGCGGTCTGACCATCAGCCTTAGCGGCAAGGACCATGTCCTCAACGCGCGCCGCACCGTCGAGCATCGAGTACTCGGTGTGGTTATGAAGGTGAACGAAACTGTCAGTGCTCATTGAAGACCTTGGTCCACGTCGGGATGAAGTGGTGAAACGAGACGCTAGCGGGAGCCTGGGACATCGCGGTGGAGCGCCTCTCCGGCCTAGAGATACGTGCCTGATCGCGGATCAGACGTCGTAGGGCTGGACTGGATTTCGCGATTACGCATCTGCTCAAGTTGGGCCTGAGCGGCAGCTTGTTGGGCGAAGAGTGAAGCCTGGATTCCGTGAAAGAGGCCTTCGAGCCATCCAACCAACTGCGCCTGGGCCACACGGAGCTCTGAATCACTCGGCACTTCCATGGAAAAAGGAGGTGCCATTCGTGAAAGTTCCTCGGAGAGGTCGGTTGACAGTGCACCAGAGAGTTCAGTAACCGATTGCTCGTAGATCTCTCGGAGCCGACGACGACCGGCATCGTCGAGTGGCGAATTGCGCGCTTCGTCCAGAAGGTTCTTGACCATTGAGCCAATCCGCATGACTTTGGCGGGCTGAGAGATGAAATCTGTGGGCTCGGTCATTTCTGGCGTTTCCGTAGTTGGTGAGAGAACTTCGTCCGGGCCAACGGTGACATTTACTGATTCTCGTGATTCCATGGAAATCAGTGTGCCACTGAAAAGCCGCTCCCGTGCACGCTCTTCAAATCCCGACCTCCAGCAGGGGTAATCTGGCCGAGTGAGAGTGTCGACCAGAGGTGATTACGCCAGCCGTGCGCTTTTGAGCCTCGCCCTACACGACGAAAATTCTGGCCCCACCTCAGTCCGGGATATTGCCGAGAGAACGGGCCTCCCCCAGCCCTACTTGGAGCAGATTCTGCTGTCATTAAAGGGGGCGGGTATCGTCACCTCAAAACGTGGCGTCGGGGGCGGCTACGTCCTGACCCGACCGCCAGATGACCTGACTCTTGGGGAAATTGTCGCGGCCGTCGATGGTCCGATCGTGGCCGGTGACTTTGGCGCCCCCCACGAAGATGACGCTTGCGACCACGAGGGACAGTGCGCCCTGCTTGCCGTTTGGGCCGAAGTAGGGCATCACATGGCTGATCATCTGGCCAGCTACACCTTGGCCGACATGGTCGACCGGGCTCGCGGAATCGCCGTCAGCGGTTCTTAGAGACCTTTTACTTTCTAGAAACAATCCTGACCGCTAGGTCAGGTTACCGAGTGGTAACTTACTCACATATCGGTATGAAAATTCCGATTGTCAGTCCCCCCGACTGGCGAATGTTGTGTTTTAACTGTTCCGTAAGGAGACCAGAAGTGAGCACCAATAACCGCCGGACCACCAACTCGTCAAATGACATGCTGGCCCTTTTCATGCGCGACCTCGACAAGTACCCGATGCCTAACTACGACGAGCAGGTCGAGCTAGCCAAGCGCGTACAAGACGGTGACGCCGAAGCGAAGAAACAGATGATCGCGGGAAACCTTCGACTCGTAATCCACTGGGCGCGCCGCTACCAAGACCGTGGTGTCGAAATGGCCGACCTCTTACAGGAGGGCACCTTCGGTCTCATGCGTGCTGTCGAGAAGTTTGAGCCAGAGCGTGGATTCAAATTCTCCACCTACGCCACCTGGTGGATTCGTCAGTCACTGCAGCGTGCCGTTCAGCAGCACGGTCGGACTATTCGCATCCCCCTGGAAGTGGGCGAACAGCTCCAGCGCCTCGAAGCCGCTACTGCGGAGCTGACCTCCCTCTTTGGCCGACGCCCTACGGATGACGAGATTCTTGAAGCAACGGGAATTAACCGGACCCAGCGTCTTCAACTTGAAAACTTGCCATCTGTCACCGCCAGTCTCGACCAGCCGGCGTCATCTGACTCCACCACCACCCTGGGTGAATTGGTTGGTAGCAACGACGACTCCTGGATTGAGGGCATCGAACGCAACATGATGCACGAGCAGCTCAAGGGTGCGCTGAACCAGCTCACCGAATTACAGCGTGACGTCTTGAACTTCCGCTACGGCCTCAACGGTGGCTCACCTCTGTCCCTTCAGGCAACTGCACAGAAGATGGACATTGGAGTTCGTCGCGTGCGTCGGGCCGAAGAAGAGGCGTTGGAGATTTTGCGCGAAGACCCCGAAGTCCTCTCGCAACACGAAAACGCCTAGCAGTCAGGTGCGTCGGGCGTTAGCGCTCGCAAGTCATCAGGCATCGGTGCAATTGTCGTTACGGTCTCGCCTGTCACGGGATGTAGGAACGTGAGCTTGGCGGAGTGAAGATAAAAGCGATCTTGCTCTAGTCGCTTGTCCCGACGGTGTCCATACTTTGAATCATTGACCACCGAGTGGCCAATCGTCGATAAGTGGACTCGAATTTGATGCGTACGGCCGGTATCGAGCCGTAGGCGCAGCAGCGTTTGCAGACGAGGCTTCTCGAGGCGTTGAATGACCTCGTAACCGGTGCGGGCCGGACGACCATCACTTCGGACGGTCATCATCGTTGGCGTCCTCGTAGAGCGTCCTAGGGGTGCGTCGACGACGCCACGAGACTCGACTACGTGCCCTTCTACCAACCCAAGGTACGTTCGACCCATAGTTCGGTCGGCCAATTGGTCGGAGAGCGAGTCGAATGCCTCCTCGGTACGAGCAACCACCAAGAGTCCCGAAGTTCCGCGGTCCAATCGGTGAACCACTCCCGGGCGGCGAGGCTCGCAAATTCCCTCAGTCGAGAGTTGTGCAATTTCGGGATACCGGGCCAACACGCCGGCGATCAGACTGCCACCAGTGCGACCAGCCCCAGGGTGCACCACTTGATCGGCACGCTTGTTGATGATCAGAAACTGCTCATCTTCGACAACGATATCGACTGGAACATCGGCTTCGGGGAGTACGAAACCATCGTCCGGCACTGGTAAGTGGGCGACGAGTTGTTGCCCGTCTTCAAGATGAAAGGAGGCTTTCGTGACTACCTTGTCATTGACCTGCACCCGACCATCTTCAAGAATGGATTGAGCCTCGGCACGTGAGAGTCCGGTCAGTATCGCGAGCGCCCGATCGATTCGCATACCGTCCAGGGTGTACGGAACCGCAACCTCGAGGCTTTCGCCAGCTTCATCTTCTACAAACTCATCACTCATTAGCGCAACACTTTCCGACCCGTACAGGATGACACAATCAGTAGAACTACTCCTAGGGAGATGGCGATATCTGCACCATTGCACACAAACCAAGAGGAAACACCTACGAAGTCGGTCACCTGACCTCCATGCAGTGCTCGATCAAGAAGATTTGAAAGCCCACCCCCAACAATCAATGCGAGAGCAACGAGAGCAACGTTGGTCTGAACTCGAGTCAGGAGCCGCGCGCAAAACAACAATGCCACAATCGACAAGAGTAGGACCGCGACGGTTTGACCTCGCATCGCACTAAAGCCGATGCCCGAATTTGAAGAAGCCATTAACGACAACAGGCCGCCAGCATTAACCGCTCCGTGAAGCAAGGTCGTGACGAGCCATTTGCTTGCTAGATCAACTGCTACCACCGAGGCGACTAGAACGGCTGACAGCCAGCTGCGATTTAGAAGAATACGCGGCAAGAGGTGCAGAGAAAGGCTGGGATTTGGAATCGCAAGCGATCTTTCGGAATCCGCTCATAGCAGTTGTCGCATCGACCATATGAGCGTTCGGCCACCAACTGCAAGGCAATCGTGATTTGCTCAGATTTGTCTCGAAGACGCTCCGCATGTTCTTTCACTTGTTCGCGATCAAAGTCGGTACCGAAGTCCATATTGGACTCACCATCAAATTCGACGTGCTCACGATCAACGAGCAACTCATCGGCCTGCGAGTCCAACGCCGTGACTTGCTGATTCGTAATTTCTAGTTCTGCTGACAGGAGTGCACCGATTTCATCGAGGAAAGCCTGATCATCGGTGTAAGGCTTCGATGAGCGCTTACGAGCTAACTCCTCTTCAGCCTTAATCCGAATGGCCTCTTCACGCTCACGACGCTTCCGTTCTTCGAGTTCACGGCGTTCCATCTCCTTTTGGCGACGGAGGCGTTCCTTTTCATTGGCACGTTGCTTGGCTTCAATCTCGCGTCGCTTGGCACTCTCAATAGCTTCTTTTTCGCGAATTTTTCGAGCAGCTTCAGCTTCACGTTCTTTTTGCTTACGACGAACCTCGGCTTCGCGAGCTTTCTTGGCGTCTTCCTTGGCTCTTAATTTATCGGCTGCGGCTTTTTCTCGTGCTTTCTTAGCGGCGAGGATCTCCGCCGCACGCTTAGCGCGAGCCTGTGCGGCGGCTTTTTCACGGGCCTTCGCATCTGCTTCGCGCTTCTTGGCTGCGGCCTTGATCGCTAACTCTTTTTCTCGCTGCTTCCGAGCAGCTTCGCGAGCCTTTTGTGCTGGAGTCAGCATTGCCGGCTTGGCCGCAGAGGCCTTCTTAGCCGGCGCAGCTTTCTTGGCTGGTGACTTCTTAGCCGGCGCAGCCTTCTTGGCTGGCGTGGCCTTCTTGGCTGGTGACTTCTTGGCCGGCGCAGCCTTCTTGGCTGGCGTGGCCTTCTTGGCTAGTGACTTCTTAGCCGGCGCAGCCTTCTTGGCCGGTGCGGCCTTCTTGGCTGGTGACTTTTTAGCAGTCGGCATTAGTTCTCCTAGTCCGCGAAGCGGGGCGTAATTGCAAAGGGCAACCTACTGCCCCTTGGTGACAAGTCAGTCGTTGTCAAGTTTGAACTGCGATACTTCACCAATCGTCGTGATCCGGTTGGGTTCCGAGGGTGTCGTAGGTGCCGGGGCGGCCGTAACGTGTGCAGTCGGCTGGGCGGGCGTCGTTGGCTGACTTGCCGCTGGAGCAGGCTCGGCTACCGAGGTCTCGCGTACTGCGAGTGCATTTTCAAGCCATTGCGACATTTCACCAAGCGATGATTTGAGTCGATTGCGTTCGGTGGCGATAAAGCGCGCCAGCGTGGTGACTTCTTCAGAAAGGCGAGCCTTACGGCCTTCGAGCTGGGTGACTTCATCCAAAGCGTTTGACTTTGCTTCCTCGAGGATACGGCGCGCTTGCTCCTGCGCCTGAGTCGTAAGCGCAGATGCTTTTTCGGTGGCCTCGCGCTTCGCCGCAGAGACAAATTCCTGAGCCATGGAGATGATTGAGGTCACTTCCTGCGTGGCGGCGGCCGCAGTTGCGGTCGGGGCTGGAGAAGCGCTGGGGGCCGGAGTCGCTGCAGCCTCTACTGGAGCAGCTGACACTGTGTCGTTCTTAGGTGAGGCCTCGAGTTGCTTAATACGATCGGCAGCCAATCGAAGCTGATTTTGTATCTGTCGATACTGATCACGCAAGGCGTCGTGCTCTTCGGCGGCCTTGTCGAGGAAGCCATCGACTTCGTCAATGCTGTAGCCACGAAAACTATTTTGGAACTCAACGGTCCTGAGAGCATCGAGCGAAGGGGTAGCAATTGATGAATCCATGCGGTCACGATACTGCTAAATGCGTGGAAAAGTAGGTTTTAGTGGATAAATCCATTGATAAACGTCAGCAGGATAATGGCCACGAACGTGGAGAAATCCACGCCCATTGCTCCAACCCGAAGGGGGGAAATGACGTTACGGATGGGGCGGAGCACCGGCTCTGTCAATTTAAAGAGGGTGGCGAGTAGTTGCCGGGCGTTAGGGCCCAGTTGGGTATTCATGGGGATCCAGCTGGCGAGAGCCCTGAGGACCAACAGGAAGATATAGGCAGAAATGAGGCGATGGAGTAGCAAAATCTTAGAACTCGAAATTATTCCGGCGGAGGCGCTCTATGGCTTCGGGAGCGGTGTGGATACCTCGGACTGGTTCGGCGATTATGACCTGGCCCTTAACAATGGACTGAATCCGGCCATTGACGGCATAGATATAGCCACAAACGAAGGCCTGGATACGACGCGAGGTTTCGCTATCGCACTGCGCAGTATTTAAAACCACCACCCGGCGGGCCTTCAATTTTTCGCAAATCTCTTGGCAGTCGTTGTACTTGCGCGCAATAAACAACTCCACGTCCTTGGTTTCAGCAACCGCCGATGCAAAGGAGGGCACGCCAGCCGGTGGAGTATCACGATTAGCACTCATTGCCGAGACTCGTTGGTTCCCACCAACGACTTGCACTGAAGGGATCGCAGAATAGACAGGACGAGTCGGTGGGGCTGATCGCACTTCCTTAGTCTCAGGAATGAACTCGGGCACGACTTCTTCGTACGTTGACACGTAGAGGTCGTCGGAGTACTCCCCTTCCTTGATGCCAAAAAAGACGAGACCTTTATCGAGCGTCTGTGCGAATCTTGATTGTCTTACGGCCATTGGGTACTCCCGACTTCATTACACCCTGCTGTAAGTCTAGAACCTCGATACATCATGGGTTTCTCGCCCCAAAGAGGGCCTGGCCGAGACGAATCTCCGTAGCTCCCATGCGACAGGCCTCCTCAAAGTCACCACTCATACCCATGGAACGAACGGGAAGTTGTAAGCGGTCTGCCAGGTCTACCAGCGAACCAAAGGCTTTACGCGCCTCCAGCGGATCAACGGGGGCCACCGTCATGAGTCCATCCACCCGCAAGGCAAGGCTTCGCGCCACGGCGGCCAACTCGGGAATTTGTTCCACAGTGGCACCATTTCGACCGGCGCTGTCCGTGAAATCCACCTGCAGATACAAAGAGTTCGTAGCCTCGCGCTGCGCGAAAGATTCCAGTTCTACGACCCTGGAAACTCCGGCCACCACATCAGCATGCTTAAGAATTTTTGAAATCTTGTTGGTCTGAATATGACCAAGAAATTGCCACGCCAAAGCCATCTCTTGAAGTTCCTGGCGTTTGGCTACTAGCTCGTTGACGTAGTTCTCCCCAACGGTGTGGATGCCACACGCCGCAGCAGCCTTGATCGCATAGGCGTCAAACGTCTTGGTTACCGCCACGATGGCAACTGAATCGACGTCACGACCACAATCTGCAATTCGACCGCGGACGAATTCCAAGTTTGAAGCAACGAGCGCTTCAATCTCACTATTACTTGAGGAAGTCTGGAATGTCGTCATCGCCACCAGACAGGAAATCTTCGTTGTCAAAGCTCTTGAAGATATCGGCGGTCGTAGTCGGTGTCGCTGAGTTCTGCTTGGTCGGGCTAGTGGGCGACGCAGGGCGGCCCTCATTTTCCCAACGTTCAAAACCAGCGGCAATAACGGTGACACGAACGGCGTCACCCAGGCTCTCGTCAAGTGCCGTGCCGAAGATTATGTTGGCATCTTCGTGAGCGACGTCGTGGACGATATTCATGGCGTCAGTGACTTCCTGAAGGCTCAGGCTGTCTGAACCCACAATGTTCACCAGAATGCCACGAGCACCCTTGATTTCCGCTTCCAGCAACTGTGACGTGATCGCCGTACGGGCTGCGCTGATGGCGCGCCCTTCGCCGGTTGACTGACCCACGCCCATGATGGCCGTGCCGGCATTACTCATGATTGCCTTGACATCCGCAAAGTCTGTGTTAATCACACCAGGATTCGTAATCAAGTCAGTGATACCACGAACACCCTGCAGGAGAACTTCGTCAGCCATGCGGAAGGCGTCCACCATGGTGGTCTGCGCTGACGCCTTGGTGATCAGGCGGTCATTAGGAATAACGATAAGCGTGTCGACCTTTTCGCGAAGGTTTTGAATACCCTTCTCGGCCTGCGCCGCACGACGCTTACCTTCGAATGCGAACGGACGAGTTACAACACCGATTGTCAATGCACCCTTTTGGCGTGCAATCTCGGCAACGATTGGCGCTGCACCAGTTCCAGTACCACCACCCTCACCGGCTGTGATGAACACCATATCGGCGTCACCAATTGCTTCTTCGATATCCGCGCGGTGATCTTCGGCGGCTTGGCGACCAATGTCGGGGTCACTACCGGCTCCGAGGCCTCGAGTTAAGTCCCGACCGATGTCAAGTTTCACTTCAGCACCACTCATCAAGAGTGCCTGCGCATCAGTATTGGCTGCAATGAACTCGACGTTGCGTAGCCCCGCCTCGATCATGCGGTTGACGGCGTTAACACCGCCACCACCGACACCAAAGACTTTGATATCAGCCGTGTAGTTGGTTTGCTGCAAGTTCATGGACTTCCCTTCAAGCGTTCTTCTATTCTCGCAAACATTCTCGACGAGGGGAAATTCCTCTTAAAAGTTGCGGAATACAAGGGTTGAGGCTACCCGCGACGGTGGGGGCGGTCAAATGGAGCCCCTATTGAATGGTCACAGCCGACGGAACCGACACGTCGACTACAGCCCCGTGCCGAAGAGTCTGGTGAGCAATCACTGAGGCGACGGCCACAAACTTTTCACGGAGATTGCTAAAACGTCCGAGAATAAATGTCACGGGAGTGGTCATCTTGAGACGAAGTTCACCACTTCGAGATATTTGGATCACCGCCACCTGATGTGCGAAAGCCACAGGGAGCTGCGCGGCCACCCCCGCCGCAGGGCGCGCCCAGGAACGATAGGCCCAGGGCGCAGTCGAAGCCAGCGCTTCGAGACGAGGAAGATTGACGCCCGCAATCGCCGGGTCCAGTTGGATGCCATGAGCGTCGACGAGAAAGAGTGCCCCCGTAGGGTCAGCCGCTACCGCTACTGGCTTACGTTCGACTACTTCCAATGTAAGGCGATGGGGCCAATGACGAATGGCGCGAATGGATTCCACCCAACGGAGGCTTCGTGCCTGGTTCGTGATGTCTTGCGAGTTAATGGAAATCATCGGAGGATTTTGATCGAGGCCGGTAACGGAAATTAGTTCGCCCGCTGACTCGTGAGTGTTGCCAGTTATTTCAATGGCCTGCACGCGGAAGTAATTAACGTTCAGCAGAGCATTACCGCCCGCAACGAGCAGCGTCAACACCACCGTAAACGAAAGAAATCGACGAAAGAAAGGCCCTCGTACATGCTTAGTCTTGCCCCTACTCATCGAAACCCACGAAACGAATTTCTGTCAGAAGGTCAATTCCTTCACGCCGTAGGACCGCGTCATGAACAAACTGAATAAGCCTGCGGACATCGACTGAGTGACCGTCCGTATCAGCCTGGATAAAATTCGCGTGCTTCTCGGATACTTGCGCCGTACCAATACGGTGACCCTTAAGACCACAACGTTCGATGATCGCCCCGGCACTTTCGTTGGATGGATTCCGAAAAACACTCCCCGCATTTGACCCGCCAGGTTGATGTTCTCGGCGCCATCGCACGATTTCTCTCAATTGCTCTTTCGACTCTTCTGCTGCTCCTTCAGTCACGCGTATCGTCGCCGAAAGCACTATGTCACGAGGTCCAATAGCGCTGGAACGATAGGCGAAGCGCAGCTGGGACGCAGGAACAATCTCGAAGCGCTGCTCATCGATGCGCCATAGTTCAACCGACGTCACGGAGGCAGCCATATCGCTACCGTGGCCGCCCGCATTCATCGTCACGGCTCCCCCAACAGTTCCCGGAACGCCTACTGCCCATTCGAAGCCCGTGTAGCCAAGATCAGCAATTCGTCGTGAGGCGACTGGGAGGTCGAGTGAGCCACCGAGGGTGACTAGAGCAGAACCTTGCTCGGAGCGATCGACCTCGAGCGAAGCAAACCCTTCACCGAGGTGAATCACCACACCTTCGTAGTCCCTATCGGCCACCAGCATGTTCGATCCATTACCCAAGACCGTGATTGGCTCGCACGTCGCCAATTGGCCCCCGAGCGCCACTACGTCGTCTCGGGTCTCCAGAGTGAGAAATCCTTGTGCGCGACCGCCAGTGCGGTAGGTCGTCAGAGCACCAAAGTCTCCATAGTGGAGACTTTGAATACCCGCAGATCGCAGCAGGTCGTCAATGCTCATGTACTTCCCCCGTTAGCCACGAGGCAATCTCCCCGACATCACCGGCACCAAGGACCAACAAGACGTCGGCATGGTGCTGTATGGAACGAATATAGGCGGCCGCTTCGATGCGGCCAGCGATATACCTAACGGACGTTGATGACTGTTCCCGTACGGAGTCGACGATGAGTTGGCCAGTTATTCCGTCGGGATTCGGCTCGCCCGAGCTATAGATATCCGTCACGATCAACTCATCAAGACCCTCAAAGGCAGTTCCAAATTCACTGGTCAGATTGGTGGTACGCGTGATTCGATGTGGCTGGAAGACAGCAATCACCTTACGTTGTTCACTACCACGAGCGGTCGTGATGGCGGTTCGGATCTCACTTGGTAGGTGGGCATAGTCTTCGATGACGAGTGCGGTGCCATTGGAAATCACACCATGCACTTGGAAGCGGCGTGGCGCACCACTAAATCTCGACAGACCATCGACGACGGCATTCTGCTCAATTCCATTCGTCAGTGCCATTACGGCCACTACGGCGCTATTGACGACGTTGTGATAACCAGGAACATGCAAGACAATCTCCAGCGCGGTGTCGGCTGACTGCAGGGTGAAGGTCGCTCGCGTCGGTTCAAGCTGCACGTCTCCAACTCGCCATGTCGCCCGTTCGTCAACGCCAACTGTTACTACCGAATGGACTGTTCGGACGAGCTCATGCGCAGAGGATTCGTACCAAACTACGACTTGACGCTTGGTACGCGATACGAGAGCCCGAAAAGCTTGTTGGACTCCAGCCAAGTCGCCGTAATGATCCAAATGGTCGGCCTCAACGTTAAGAAGGCCGAGCGAAGTTGGAGCCACCTGAGAAAATGTTCCATAGCTCTCATCGAGTTCGAGGACCAATTGGTGAGACCCGTACCCTCCGTTGTCGCCAAAACCACGAATCGGGGCTCCGAGTAGCCACGACGGGTTCTGATTCGCCGCTTGCGTCACCATGAGATACATCGAGGTCGCAGTGGTCTTGCCATGGGTTCCGGCGAAGGCCACCACGTCGTGATCCTGTGTCAAGCGGCTCAGGAATTCGGCGCGAGTAAGAACTGGTATTCCAGCATCGTAGGCCGCACGGATCTCCGGATCGTTCGCTCCAACTGCGGGAGACAGCGTCACGACATCCGCGTTCGCAGCCACGTCGCTATCGCTTCCGACATAGACCGCCATGGATTTTTTAAGATCAGTGAGTGTGTCGCTCGGGGCGGCGTCACTTCCGGAAACTACACAGCCCCGTCCAGCGAGATACCGGGCCAACCCACTCATCCCCGCGCCACCGATACCAACGATATGGACGCGTCGCGGAGGCCAGGCGTTACTCACCGTGCGCAACCGCCTGCACGACACGAGCAATGTGTCGAGCTGCGTCAGGACGGCCCATATTTTTCGCCGCGGAACCCATTTGTTCGCGTAAGAGGGGGTCTCTCAGTAAGTCGTCAATAGCGGCCGCTAACGAGTTAGCAGAACAGACATCATCAGGCAGCATGCGCGCTCCGCCAACGTCGACCACTGAGCGAGCATTCATGGTTTGGTGGTCACCAGGGGCATTGGGCAGGGGAACCAATATGGAGGGAATGCCGAGAAAGGTCAACTCGGCCACCGTAGTGGCGCCAGCACGACAAATAGCAGTGTCGGCCAAGGTCCACAGGTCACTCATTGCATCGGCAAACGGGAGCAGTACGTATTGCAGTTCACTTGAATGGGGTCGCCGGTGTTGCATCTGATCAAAATCACGCTTGCCCGTTACATGCACAATGGCGACATCTTGCCGATCGGCCCACAGCTCCGCCAGCTGAGATACGGCGTTATTCACTGTCGTCGAACCGAGGGATCCGGTCATAACGACGACAATATGGCGCTGTGGGTCGACTCCCACGGCGGTCGCCGCACTCACTCGCTTCTCGAAATCTCGTGAAATCAGTTCAATGGATGGGCGAAGGGGCACACCCGTGACCATCCCTCGTGTAGGCAGTGACGCCGGCGCAATGCCGAAACAAATCCGTCGTGCGCTCCGGTGAAAGATTCGATGCACGAGTCCCATCGAAGCGTCAAGTTCGATGAAGACCATGGGTCGACGAAGAAGAGCTCCGGCCAGTACCATCGGAAACGCCGCATACCCACCAACAGAAACAATGACTTCAGGACGTAACTGCAGCGTGGTGGCAATGGCCACCACGACGGACCAAACCACTCGTATCGCGGCGCCGGTGTTATTCCACAGTGCTACTGGAGTAACGGAGCGGCGAATACCACGACCCGGCAAGAGAATGAGGCGCTCATCTCTTGATCCCAACAACGCTCGTTCCTGACCACGACGCGATCCAACAAAGAGAATCTCCTGAGCCGTGACGCCGCTGCTCCGCAGCGAGTCGGCGACGGCCGTCATAGGGAAAATGTGCCCACCCGTGCCACCGCCAGTGATTACGAACTTCATGCCCACCTACGCCCGACCGAGTAACGAGATTGTCTCTCGCATAGGTAGCCGAGTGAAGCCACGATTCTCAGCGATATTGATCAATACACCTACGGCCATCATGTTTACGACGAGTGCGGTACCACCATAGGAAACCAGTGGGAGCGGAATGCCCGTCACGGCAAAAAGCCCGATACACGAAGCAATATTAATTGCCGTCTCAATTCCAAACCACGTGGTTATTCCAATGGCCACATACTTTGCCGCTTCGTCTCGCGAGTTAAGTGCGGCCTGCATCCCGCAGTAGAGAAATGCGACGTAGATCACAATTATGCCTACCGAACCCACGTAGCCGAAGGCTTCGCCAATCACCGAGAAGATGAAGTCAGTATTGGCGTTAGGAAGAAAACCCCAAGCCGAACGTATGTGGCCGGGTCCTGGCCCAATAATCCCACCCGACCCCAATCCAATTTTGGATTGGTTCAGCTGATAGCAGTTGTTCTGAGGATCACAGAGTCGGGGGATGTAGACATCAATTAACCGCTGCAACTGGTACGGGAAGATGGCGAAAGACGTTCCAACCCCAACGATACCCAGCGCCGCGAACCACTTCAAAAAATAGGGATTGATACCCCAGACCCAGACAATGGCCAGTGAGATAAAGACAATCACCGCACCGGTACCCATGTCGGGTTCGAGCAACACGAGGCCAGGTCCAACTAGCGCAATTCCCCATGCGACCACGGGGTGGATCCGACCAAAGAGATAGTGGCGCCGCTCCACGAGCACGAGGGGCAGGCCCACGCAAACAATCAACTTCATGAGTTCAGAGGGCTGGAATTGAAAGATTCCAACAACGAGCCACCGGCGGCCTCCGTTGATTTGCGTACCTATGCCTGGCACCAATACGGCGGCGGTCAGTATAAATCCAACGGCCCCAATCCACGGAAGAATCCGCAGTAAGAACGAACGCGTGACACGCCGGCCAATGTACATAGCCACGAGAGACAGGAAGACGAAGGATAGATCTTTGACGATGAAGGTGACGAGGGCGGAACCTTCAAGTTTTTGGACTGGACCGGAAATGATAACGACGAAAATCGTGCCGACGACGACCAGTATGAGGGCAATCCCACGGATCCACCTCGGAAGCGAACGCTCACCGATAAAAGAGTCGCCCCGAGCCACTAGACGACCTTGGCAATCTTGACGAAGTCACCGTAGAAGATACCTAGCCCCAATGCCGCAAGCAGGCCCGCCAAAATCCAAAAGCGAATGATGACGGTCGTCTCGGGCCAGCCCTTCAACTCGAAGTGGTGATGGATCGGTGCCATTTTGAAGATGCGACGTCCCAGGACGCGGAAGGAGAAGACTTGGAGGATCACAGATGCGGTTTCCACTACGAAGAGCCCGCCAATGACGATGAGCAGCATGTCGAGATTCATCAGCGCACAAAGCGCGGCGAGTCCAGTTCCGATAGCGAGTGATCCCGTGTCTCCCATGATGATTTTCGCAGGAGCGGCATTCCACCACAAAAATCCCAAACAGCCCCCAACCAGAGCAACCGCCACCAGTGCAAGATCGAGTGCCGCAGGTAAGTGATAGAGGTTTTGGGTAAAGCTGTGACGGAACTGCCAGTATCCGATGATGGCCAGAACGCCAAAACAAAATGTCGACGAACCCGCAGCGAGTCCATCCAGCCCGTCGGTCAGATTTACGGCATTAGAAGAAGCCACCAGCATGAAGATGGCTAGCAACCCCCACCCAATGGCCCCAAGTTCCCACCCAGGGAAATCGAAGCGAGTGAACGACAACGTTGTGGAGGTTTTTACCCATTCCACGGCGAGCACGGCAAAAGTAATGGCGATAGCCAACTGGGCGACGAACTTAGCGCGCTTGTTGAGACCGAGATTTCGCGCATTTCGAATCGAAATCACGTCATCGGCAAATCCCACCAGACTCGAAGCCAGGGTGACGCACACCACCAGAATGCCGGCTCGACTGAACGCAACCGAGGTGCCGATGTGACCCACAAGGTAACCAAGAATTGCGGCGCCCACAATCACAGTGCCGCCCATTGTGGGCGTTCCTTCTTTAACTAGGTGTGTCTGGGGGCCGTCTTCACGAATGCGTTGCCCGAACTTGTGGGCACGGAGGTAACGGATTAAAAGTGGCGTAGTAAAAAGTGCAAGCAAGAAACTCACTCCTCCGGCTTCCATCAAACTCAGCACAGTTTCTCCTTCAGTAGTTCATTCGCAATTTGGACATCGTCGAAGTCGAGCACAGTCGTACCTATGAACTGCGTCTTTTCGTGACCCTTGCCAGCAATCAGCACCAGATCGCCGGGTGCCGCCAGTGCCAAGGCGTCACGGATTGCTTCGCGACGATCGAGCACCGTATAGACCTCGAGGTCCGATTTCATTCCGGTCTTGATCTGGCGAGCGATTTCATTGGGGTCCTCAGTGCGTGGATTGTCATTGGTGACGAACACCACGTCGGATAATCGGCTGGCAATCTCGCCCATGAGTGATCGCTTGCCGGAGTCACGGTCACCTCCGCACCCGAATACGGTGATAATCCGACCGTCGTGAATCTCTCGTAGGTTGCCCAGAGTCGTCGCCAGGCCATCAGGCGTATGGGCATAGTCGACAACCACTATTGGCAGCACTCCCGAAGGATCCACAGCGACGACCTCACAGCGACCGGGAACTGGTTCGACGTGACTGGCGGCAACCGCTACTCGCGCGGGATCCTCGCCGAGCTGAACGCAGGCTTCCATTGCCAGAACGAGATTTATGGCGTTATAGGCCCCAGTCAATGGTGCCACCACGTCCAACTGTCTCCAAGAAAATCGCAGGCTGCCAACCTGGGCATCCAGATTGCTCACGGAGCGGTGGTCCACCGTAGTTACTGGGCAGTCAGCGGTAGCAACAATCTTTGACGACCACTCGCCTGCATCCCACACAATGGCGTGGCGACTCCGACCGTCCTGAAAGAGTTGCGCCTTCGCGTCTAAGTAGTTCTCCATCGTTCCGTGGTAGTCAAGGTGATCGCGAGAAAGATTGGTGAAGATCCCCACATCAAAACGTAGTGAATCAACACGGTGCTGAACGAGAGCGTGGCTAGAGACTTCTAGCGAAACGACGGGTCGCACGGGAGCGGGGTTCCATTCAGACAGATACGCCCGCAGGGTTCGTGCAAGTTCCGGGGCCGCTGGAGTTGTTCGTACATTCGTCAAGGTTCCAATCGAGGCTGCATCGCGTTCGAGGTGTCGCAGTAGGGAAGTGACGAAGGTCACCACGCTCGTCTTACCGTTCGTACCCGTAACGCCTACCAGTTGAAGCTCTCGCTGCGGATCACCAACGATTCGATAGCTCGCTTCTGCTAATGCTTCCCATATCTGCCCCCGCGGGAGACTCACGATTCGCTCACCGCTGACGACTTGTCCTTCGACTCCAACGACGAAGTCAGCACCGCGATTGAGTGCATCTTCGACAAATCGTGATCCGTCATCATGCGTTCCAGGCAGTGCGAAAAACACCACACCAGATTCACAGTGGCGTGAATCGATCTCAATACGCGAAACCAAAATTTCGGACTGCTCCAGTTCGAGACTCCACGTTGGAAAAAGGTCACCGAGTCGCATCACGTCACATCCGAGTGGAACGATGTGGAGCCCGGGGTAATTTTCTGTCCGTGCTTTGCGGTCAACGGAATGTTGTAGTGGTGGAGGGCGTAGGCCATGATGCGCTGAAAAACAGGGGCCGAGATCACTCCCCCAAAAATTGAGGTCCGTGGTCGCTGGATGACAACAATGGTTGAAAGGATCGGATGATCTGCGGGAGCGAAGCCAACGAATGTCGCGTTATAGGCACCGGCGACGAAACTCGCAGTGTTCCGACTGGCAATCTGAGACGTGCCCGTCTTGCCGGCAACGAGGTAGCCCGGGACAAAAGCCGCCGTGCCGGTACCCACTGAGACGACTTTTTGAAGCATTGCGTTGAGCTCGGCTGCGATGGTCGTCGACAGGACACGATGCTTCTTGGAACTCGGTGTGGCCCGAATGGTGCCATCGGGATGAATCAGCGCCCGTACCAACTTGGGTTGAACAAAGACTCCATTGTTGGCAATGGCGTTATAGGCATCAAGTACCTGAAGCGGGGTCACGGCATTGACCTGACCGATGGGTAGCGCCACCATGTCCGAGTCAGACCACGTCGTGGTCGTTTTGAGCAGGCCACTGGATTCGCCGGGATACGCCAGAGCCGTCATGTGACCAAATCCCATCTGGCTTACTTGCGAAAGAAGTCCTACCTTGCCAACCTTTCGTGCAATCAGATAGGTGCCGATGTTGGAGGACTGACTGAGTACTTCCGTGGTGCTCAGATTTAAGACTCCATGTCGTTCCGCATCATGAAAAAGTCGTGTGCCCACGCGCGTTGAATAAGGAACCTGAAAACGCGTCGTGGGGCTGACTACGCCGGCTTGCAGCGCGGCCGAGAACGGGACAATCTTGAAAACCGAACCGGGAAGGTAGACCTGAGTAATACCGAGGTTCATAATGGTTTGACGGATTTCAGGGACCCCAATGCTCGACCCCCAGTCAGTGACTGGCGTCAAGGGGCCAGCCGCCACCGAATGGTTGACGAGTGAAGCGTTGGCGAGAATTTCACCGGTGCGTACATTCATCACGATGGCCACACCTGAATAACCACCCGTTACGCGAAGCTGCTTCGCCAACGTCTGTTCAGTGACAAATTGCAGGGCCGAATCGATAGTGAGCTCAAGACTCATGCCGGACTTCGCCTTTTTAATCACACGAGTCGATGATCCGGGCAGCGCTAGGCCTGACTGATTTGTTAGGCCTTCCGCTTCACCAGCCTGCCCCGCTAACAGTGATTCGTACTGAGTCTCCAATCCAGCCGAGCCACTTCCTGACGCGTTGATATATCCAAGCAGCGAGCGAGCCAACATGCCGTTGGGCGATGAGCGATCCGTCGACTGTTCGATGACCAGTCCCGGGAGACTCAACCGCTGCAAGTCCCGACCATCGTTTACGCTCATTGAGTTGGTCAGAACAACGTATCCCGACTTACGCTTCAGCATTTTGGTTAACCGAGGCACAGGAATGTCGACCCATTTACTGATCTGTTCGGCGGTCGTGCGGGGATGGTCGATCTGAAAGTTGTTGGCAATTACGCGATACGTCGGCCTGGATACTGCGAGCACCGCACCGTAACGGTCGTAGATTCCACCACGCAATGCGGGCACGGAAATGGTGTGGTGCACCTGCCCATTAGAGATGCTCTTCCACTTCGCGTGCTCAAGTATTTGGAGGTTTCCAACGGGTACCAACATTAGAAGAATCAGCAGTGAGGAGATTCCCCAGACAACGCCGATTCGTCGAGTCGTCCTAGGTCGTACCCGGTTGTGAAGCCACGGGTTCACCTCGTTCATTTGCCACTACCTCTGCTTTGGTGCAGGTGCGGCAGTGGGGAGATGTGACGAAGTCACTACTCGTGACACCACTGTGGCGCCCCCAACGAAGCGTGGCGGCGCCAATCGCACGTCCAACGGTGCCTGGTGAATCTGAATGACTGTCTGGGGTACGACGAGGTGCATGTGACCCGCCGCGGTGGCGATGCGCTCAGGCGCGGCGGCCCTCGTGAACTCATCTACGGAAGTTGCGTAACTCGATTGAGCGTCAAGGAGCTGACGCTGCATTGCCCCAATCTGCATCTGTCGAGCATTGGCAGATATCAGGGCCCCGATTGTCAACACGGCCAGCGCTAAGAGAATTGCCGGGAGGGTGATCGAAATCCGTCGCGTAGTGATGCGCCGAGCAACGCGTGCCGTCGCCGTGCGCCGACCCGATGCACGAGTACTGCGCTTGGGTTCAAGTGAAACCCGGCGTGGTGTGGAAATAACGCTCACGACAGCACCTTGACGCCTACACGCATGCGTGCCGACCGAGAACGAGGATTACGCGTGAGTTCTTCGGCACTAGCCACAATCGCGCCGCCCCGACGGACCGTCATTGTGGCGACCGCACCACACACGCAACCCAAAATCACGGGGCAGGTACAGCCGCCCGTGGCTTGATACTTCAAAAACTCTTTCGTAACACGATCTTCGCCTGAGTGATAGGAGATCACCGCAAGGACTCCCCCAACCGCCAACACTTCAACAGCCCCGTTCAGTACTTCGTCGAGCTCACGAACTTCTTCATTAATGGCAACTCGTAGGGCTTGAAAAGCACGCGTGGCTACATTCCCACGACGCCTAGCGGCCATCGGCACTGCAACCTCGACGGCGGTTACTAGTTCACTGGTCGTTTTTGGCTGACGGGCGAGGATGGACTTGGCAATAGCGTGCGCGAATTTGTCCTCTCCGTGTTCGCGGAGAAGCGTGCGTAGTTCATCAAGTTCCACCGAAGCGATATATTCGGCTGCAGTAATGCCAGTGGTTCCATCCATGCGCATATCGAGTGGGGCGTCGGCGCGAAATGAGAATCCGCGCGCCTCGTCATCGAGTTGCGGTGATGAAACACCAAGGTCTGCAAAGACTCCGACTACTTCTCGTCCAGCAATCCACTGACTCTCACTCCGCAGAAACTCAACGAGCTTGGAGAATGTGCCAGCCACGACGCGAGCGCGGTTACCAAATGGTGCCAGACGCTCCGTAGCTGCATGACGGGCAATCGGGTCACGATCGATTCCGAGAACGGCGATATCGTCGCGCATCGCAAGAAGCGCGCTGGCGTGACCGGCACCACCCAGCGTGGCATCAATAATGATGCCGGGCGCGACGGTACGAAACGCGGCAAGCACCTCAGATTCGAGGACGGGAACGTGGTTGAAAGCTCGGGTCATTCGCTGCTCGCCGACTGACTCGTCCCAAAGGGGATCGGGACGAAACACCAACGAGCGGGCGGAGGAGGTTGCTCTTTGAGTGCTAGTCGGCGAGCGGCGCAAGATCCCAGCGCTGCTCACGTTCGTAAATTGATTTGTCAGTACTTCCCCTCGGTTCATGCGATTGTTTTGGCAAAAATCGCGACGTTCGCCTCGATACTTGATGCGTAGGCCTCGGGTGTCCACACTTCAATGTGGTCACCATTTCCGGCGAAAACCACTTCACCGTCCAGGTTGAACATCTCACGAAGCTGCGGGTTCAACAAAAAGCGACCCTGCTTGTCGATCTCAATTTGATAGGTGTGGAAGTTCGTATTACGAAACCGTTCGTCGTACTCCACGCTCTCGTGCAGACGTGCGAAGCGCTTTTCATAATCACGCTCAAAGTTCTCGACGGTCCAAATACCGACGACATTCATTTCGTACGGGGCGATGTACCCGGCACCCTCAAATGGGGTGCGGAAGCGTGACGGGAGAACCAGGCGTCCCTTTTCGTCAATCGAATGTCGATAGTTACCAACAAACAGCGTCACGGTTCACCTCCCCCTCTTGAAGTACAAACGTACTCCATTTTGCTCCACTTAGTGTGCCTTTTGCTCCACTTTGTGCCATTTATGCCATGGTAGGCGACATTTTGGGGGTGCGCAAATCGAAAATGGCACGAAATTGCCGAATCTGGGCAAGAAAATGCCCGTAAAGGGCAAAACAGTGGGAATTTAAGGCTTGGCTTAGGCCAGGAGCATGAGGTTGCGGCGGTGCTGAACGGCCGAGGCGCCTAGGACGCGATCCACTATGGCCTCAGCTTCTGGGACCAAATTGAGCGAATCGAGCGTCAATACGGCCTCGAGCGCTTCGCTCATGCCCTCGGGACATTCAGCCAGAAGGTTGGCCAGTGCGGCGATTGAACGGGCGGGCAGGAGCGTTGACAGGAAGATTCCCTCGCGAACGTGCCACTGGGTGACCCCAACGAGCTTTCGCCCTTCGTAGAAGAGTTCACCCGGGCCCGATGTGGCAAAACAGGCCGTTCGCAGTTCCTTCGGCCCCGAAACGCCATCGCCGACGACCGCGGGGGCCGTTGGGAGAAAGTTCACCATGGCGCGATACCACCACTCGCCCGGCAGAAGGGCGTTTCGGCGGACATCATCGCTGACGCGAGGATCAGAGGCGGGAATCCACCAGTCAATCCAG
>WLNA01000069.1 GCA_009726065.1 Actinomycetota bacterium | reverse complement strand
GGCCGAGGTCGACGATGGCACCACGGTCACTCGAAAGCGATCAACAAGTTGGTTAACCATCGTGGCCTTAATGCCGTAGTCAAAAGCGACGATGTGAAGGTCACCGTCACCGCGAGTAAAGGCCGTCGGTGTTGACACGCGACTGACGTAGTCCGTGCCATCGGTACCTACGGCGTCATGAGCGGCCGATTCAATAGCCGCCACGGAAGCCGTACCGAAGGCGCCGGGGAGGGCACCGAAGTTACGAAGATGGCGTGTCAGTCGACGAGTATCAATACCGACGATCGCGGGCACCTGATGACGAATGAGCATTGCCTCAATGGACTCTTCACTTCGCCAGTTGGAGGGAACATCAGTTAAGTCGCGAGCTACCACGCCCGTGCACCACGGACGAATTGCCTCATCATCCATGGGCGTAACGCCGTAGTTGCCAATGTGGGGATAGGTGAAGGCAATCACCTGACCGGCGTAGCTGGGATCCGTGATGACTTCCTGGTAGCCCGAGAGTGCGGTGTTGAAGACGAACTCCCCTGTCGATATGCCACCTTCGGGTTGATACCCAGCGGCATACCCCTCAAAGGTGGTGCCGTCTTTCAGTACGAGAACTGCGGGCTGACGCTTCACTGAAGGTTTCCTTCCAACTGAACGAGACGACCGCGCACGATGGTGGCGCGAGCCCGGCCGTGAATGGTCCGGCCGTGATAGGGAGTGTTGCGAGCGCGGCTCGCCAACTTGTCGCGATCGACGACGTAGGGCGCCTTCGGATCGAAAACCACGAGATTGGCGTCTTCCCCGACCGAGACCGCTCCCCCGTGGGCACTGTGACCCACTCGAACGTCCTGTTCGCGCATCTGGGCCACGCGAGCGGGGCCACGCGAGAGAACACTGAAGAAAACCTGCGGGTCGGCCTCAGCACCACCTAGCGCTTCAAGCGTCAATCCCGCCGCCTGTTCGAGACCGAGCATGCCGGGGGGTGCCTCATCAAAGGCCATGTCCTTGGATTCGGGAGTATGGGGGGCGTGGTCGGTGGCCACAGCATCAATGACACCGGCCCGGAGCGCGGCACGCAGGGCCGCGACATCGGCTGCAGTACGAAGCGGCGGGTGAACCTTGAACTCAGGGTCAAAGGTCTCACAGGCCGTCTCATCCAACGTGAAGTGATGCGGAGCCACTTCACAAGTAACGGGCAAGCCTTGGGCGCGGGCCTCAAGGACAAGTGCAATCGAGCGTTCCGTCGACAAGTGGAGAAAGTGCATCGAGCAGCCGGTTAAGCGGACTAACTCAATGTCACGCATCACCATGAGCTCCTCGGCAATAGCCGGGCGGCCGATAAGCCCCAACTTGGATGAAGAAGCGCCTTCGTGCATGCTGCCACCTTGAGCCAGCGACTCATCCTCGCAGTGCTGCGCGAGCGTCACACGCAATGGCTGGGCGTACGTCAAGGCTCGACGCATGAGTCCGGCATCCTGGACACCATTGCCATCGTCGGTAAAGAGACGTACCCCCAGGGCGGCGAACTTCGCGATGGGAGCCATCTGCTCACCCTGGCGACCAATCGTGATGGCTCCGGCCACGGCAACATCTACGGCGGCCAACTTGCCACGCTCGAGAACGTACCCCACCATCGCCACTGAGTCCAGAGCTGGCTCCGTATTGGGCATGGCCACCACTGCGCTGTAGCCACCGAGCGCGGCGGCGAATGCACCGGTCTCAATGGTCTCGGCCGATTCCTTACCGGGCTCACGAAGGTGCGTATGAAGATCTACGAAACCCGGGCCCACCCAACAGCCAGCCGCGTCAATCTCCAGCGCGCCACTAGGTGCCGTGACGCTCGGACCAACTTCAACAATTCGGCCATCAGCGATCAGCACGTCGCCAAGGAATGACTCGAGCGGACCAACGATGAGACCGCCACGGATCACCAGGGTGGGATTAGTCATTGGATCCACTTTCTAATGTCGTACCGGCAGTGGTGAGATAGAGCACCGCCATCCGGACCGGCACGCCATTGCGCACCTGTTGTTCGATGACGGCCGCAGAAGAGTCGGCCACCTGGGAGTCAATCTCCACACCGCGATTCATGGGACCGGGGTGCATGATGATCGTTTCGGGGCGAAGCAACTCGGCCCGTCGTGAGGTGAGGCCGAAGGTCGATGTGAACTCGCCGAGGCTCGGCACGAATGCGCCAGAACCGCGTTCCTTTTGTAGGCGCAGTAGACCTACAACGTCGGCGGTAGCCAGGGCTTCGTCGAAGTCGGTGGCCACCGTGACTGGCCACTGCGCGATGTCGGGAGGCAGGAGGGTCCCCGGGGCCGCCACCGTGACGTGCGCCCCGAGGCGGGTATAGACCTCGATATCGCTGCGTGCGACCCGACTGTGTCGGATATCACCGACGATAAGGACATTCAGACCAGCAAACAGTTCGCTACCCGACTCCCGACCGGATGTGCCGGCGCGAGCGGCGAGAACCTGACGAACGGTAAAGGCGTCGAGGAGGCCTTGCGTGGGGTGTTGATGCTGACCATCGCCAGCATTTATGACACGAACATGGGGAACGTACCTGGAAACCTGCACCGGGGCTCCCGAGCTGCTGTGTCGCATCACCACGGCATCGATACCGAGGGCGTCGATTGTGTTGATGGTGTCGCGAAGTGATTCGCCTTTCTTCACGCTCGAAGAGGCCACGGCCAGACTCAGTACGTCGGCACTCAAACGCTTGGCGGCCGTTTCAAAACTCAGACGTGTCCGGGTGGACTCCTCAAAGAAGAGTGAGGCAATGACCTTGCCCTTCAGGGCCGGCACTTTCTTAACCGCACGTGAATTGACCTCAACAAATGACTCGGCGGTGTCGAGGACTTCGACTATGGCGCGTTGTGAGAGTGTGGCCAGTGAGACGAGATTGCCGCCCGCGATGGAATCAATCACTTCTTCACCAACGTCCCAATCCAGACGCCGTCCAGCGTGGCGTCAATTGCCTCTTCTTGCGATGTCGGCAGATTCTTACCGACGTAGTCAGCCCGTATTGGCAGTTCGCGATGACCGCGATCGACCATGACGGCGAGCTGAATCGCTCGAGGGCGTCCCCAATCAGCCAGAGCGTTGAGGGCGGCGCGAATCGTTCGACCCGTATAGAGCACGTCATCTACCAACAACACCACCCGATCGGCCAGGTCGGCATCCACAGACGTTTCCGCAGATTCAAGGACCGGGCGAATGGTGACGTCGTCTCGATAGAACGCCACGTCGAGCGTGCCCGTTTCGATATCTACGCCAGATACTTCGTGAAGCACGTCCGCCAAACGCTCGGCGAAACAAATTCCACCGGTCTGCAGCCCAATGATTACGAGATTGGCGATGTCTTCATTGCGCTCAAGGATTTCGTGGGCCATTCGGCGAACGGCACGCTGAACTTCCTCAGGAGAAAGGAGCTGGGATTTGGGAACGAAAACCGTTCCTCGTTGGCGCGTGTTAAGACGCTCTCGTTCTGCCACAATCCCTCCAGTCGTACGAGCCTCACAGGACTCGCTTCACGACGTTTCAGGTGTTTACCCTAGCAGGGCGAACCGACTAGTTCGAGTTGAGCGTCGTTACCACGAAGGTCAAGATCACCGTAGAAAGTG
>WLNA01000068.1 GCA_009726065.1 Actinomycetota bacterium | reverse complement strand
GGCGCTCCTAAGAACCCCCGTCCGCGGAGCACTAGCTCACGCGGTACCGAGGTTCCGTTACGTACAGCCCCCGAGGGACTCGGTGGAGAACAGGTCGAAGGTCGCCAGGCCGTTCTGGAACTGTTACTCGCTCGTCGTCGCAACGTTCGCAAGATCTACATGGCCGACGCTCTGGAGTCGGCGGCCATCTTGGACCAGATCGAAGAAGAGGCTCGCCGTCAACGCGTTCCCGTGCAGCTGGTTTCGCGCGCCCGCCTTGATCGTGACGCTCGTACCGAAGGTCACCAGGGTGTCTACGCCGAAGCCGATCGACTTAAGCCCGTTGAGCTCGATGATTTCTTGGTGCATGAACGTGGCTTCTTGTTCGTGGCCGACGGGGTAACTGACCCCCGCAACTTGGGTGCCATGTTGCGCAGCGCTGATGGGGCTGGCGTCACCGGCGTCGTTCTGCCACGCCACCGGTCGGCGAGGATTTCACCGACCGTGACCAAGACTGCCGCTGGGGCGGTGGAGTATCTGAATTACGCCCAAGTTGGTGGGATTCCCGCCGCACTTGATCGTTTAAACAAGGCCGGAGTCTTGACCGTGGGCTTAGCCGGGGAGTCGAAGAAGTCGATCTACGACCTAGACCTAGGTTCGACGCCTGTAGCCCTCGTGGTGGGTGGCGAAGAGAACGGAATGGCTCAACTCACGCGTAAGCGTTGCGCTGAAGTTGTCTCGATCCCTCAGTTGGGGAAGATCACTTCCTTAAATGCCGGCGTGGCCGCGTCGGTGGCCATGTTTGAAGTCGCACGTCAGCGCAACTTGCGCCGCTAGGCCGTTGGCGGCTTCGGGTCGCTCCAGTTAGCCGGAAGCACCTCGGTGCAGAAAGCACACCGGGTAGCGGCGAGTGGAATCTCAGAGAGGCAGGCGGGGCACTTGGCCTTCGTTGGGGTCTCGTCTGCTTCGAAACCCAAGTTGCGACGTAGCGAGTTCAAGGGCTTGACGACGAGGAAGAACATCACGGCGGCAATCACCAAAAGCGAAATGATGGAGTTAATAACTTCGCCGTACTTAAAGGCGCTCTTATTCACGTGAAAAGTCAAGGTCGCGAAATTGGCATTCCCGGCTAGCGCGGAGATAATCGGGGTAAAGAGGCCCTGGACGATGGCGGTGACAACTGCCGTGAAGGCGGCACCTACGGTCACACCAATGGCTAGATCGATGGCGTTGGCCCGGAGCGCAAAGGATCGGAATTCCTTCAGGACTGATTTGGACTTATTGATTGCGGACATATTCCTAGTTTTGCAGAACTACTGGAAAATTGGAGTATGCGGTCAAACTTCGAGCCCCCTTTCCATCTCTTGCCGCGCGTCCAGTGCATGATGACCGCGTATTTGATAACGAGAGTGATTTCAATGTTGAAATGCTTGCTCCCCGCCCGCTCTCACATAGGGATAGACGGGGAGTCAGCACGCAATTTAAGACTTAGGAAAGGCCGTTACTGCGGTCAGCGCCTTCGCCACAGGAATCTTCTTGAAGTAGCCGTAACCAAAGCCAATGTTCTGCAGTACGTACCAGAACGAGCCAGCTTGGGTCATAGTTCCGACACCCGCATCGCTGAACCCCTTCTTGACCGGTAATGAAGAAAAATACCCAGCTCCGAAGCAGATACAAGACAAAATAAACCAAATATTTTCAGCATCAGTCATTTGGCATACTCCGGCCTTAGATAATGCTTTTTTCGACAAAATTTTCCTGAGATACCCAGATCCAAAAAGGATATTTTCGATCAGGTACCATGTACTCTCAGCAGAAGTCATTTCCGACATACCTACTTCGCTTAGAGCCTTTTTTACAGGAACTTTGGCAAGGTAAGAAGCGCCAAATCCAATGCAGCCAAGGACGTACCAGAACGCTTCGGCGCTTTTAAGTTGATACTTTCCATCTTTCATCAATCCCATAAGACCCCTTTAGTAGAGGAACCATATTTGGCTCCACTGCAAAACTAGGAGATGGCACTCATAAATCTTGGTTTCTTGAAGAATTGTC
The DNA here is from genome assembly GCA_009726065.1 of Actinomycetota bacterium. Taxonomy (GTDB): domain Bacteria; phylum Actinomycetota; class Acidimicrobiia; order Acidimicrobiales; family RAAP-2; genus RAAP-2. The sequence continues at coordinate 1,669 of WLNA01000068.1, read as the reverse complement.
AGCATTTATTGAGTCAATAAATGCTGCATCTCAACAACAAAGGGTTATGAAGGCACTCATTCGTTCGAAAGCCTTTTGCCATAGCGAATCGAGGCAAGGGAGCCGGCGGTGGGGGTCGAACCCACGACCTACTGATTACAAATCAGTTGCGCTACCACTGCGCCACACCGGCTAGGTGCGCAATCAGACTACTAATGATTTTCGGGGCGTAGGCTTAGGGCGTGTCTGAAGAATCGACCGAGTCAGAAGTGCGCCCGAAGGGCCGGTACCAACCCGCCCCCCGTGTGATGGGCGCCATCCTCCTGACCTTCGGCCTCCTTACCTTCTTCTCCCTTCGTGCGGTGCCTTCGATCTCTGTCGACGGCAAAATTAAGCAGCACCACTCCTCGACCACCCCGGTGAACGGCGGGACCACGACGACCCTGGGTCGCAGTCAGGTGCGTGTGCAGGTCGCCAACGGAACCAAGACTGCCGGTCTGGCCGCGGCCGTCACCGCACGATTAATGACCCAGGGCTGGAACATGTTGCCCAAGCTAAATGGTCCTCGTGTCGGTCACACGGCGATCTACTACAAGACTGGCTACGCATCACAGGCCGTACAGATTCGTCAGTTCCTCGGTGCGGGCACTTTGCAACTCTGGACCGGTGCGGCTCCAGTACCTGGTGCGTTGGACGATCAGATCATTGTTCTGCTCGGTCCCGACATCGCGCACTAGTGGTTCGGTAGTTCGACTCCGTATCGCGCCATCGCGGCTCGCAACACGTCAACTGACATCGGGCGAAGTTCTTCAATCGGACGATTACGGTGTCGCCTCACGCCGAGATCAACTTGTGCGATGGCGTTAACACCGAAGTTGCCCGCGACGTCAATTAGCAGGGCAATCTCGACGCCGTAGGCGTCGGCGAAACCGACTTTTTCGAAGACTTCGCGACGACCGGCAGTTTCACCGGCCAGTGGTTGGCGGATTTCCCCGAGTCCGGGGAAGAGCAGCGAAAGAACGGGACGAGCAGCGAGTTCCGTCACTCGACCACCACCGGTGGGCATGTTGTGGAGGGGTCGGTCGTAGTAGGCCTTCACCATCTGAATGTGATCGTTCGTCAGTAGTGGGGCAATAAGGCGAGGCACGAATTCCTCGGTGGTGTTGAGAACGTCGGCGTCCAAGAAGACCACGATGTCGCTGGTGGATTCAGCCAGCCCAAAAGTCATGGCTTGGCCCTTACCTCCGGGGCCGTGGAGTGCAACGACCCGGGCGCCGTGGCGACTGGCCACCGTAGCGGTGTCGTCGGTCGAGTGATCATCGACGACTACGACTTCATCGATCAGGCCGGGCCAGCGACGGGTGCTGGCCTGCACGGCATCGAGTACGGCCCCAATGGTTGGGGCTTCGTTCTGGGCCGGGATGATGACGCTGATGGTCTTGAGCCCCTTGAGCTGAACCAGGACATCGAGTTCGCCTCGGGAGGCGAGATAGGTCAACGGGACGTCGCTCCAAGTCATGCCCTAAGGCTAGGGCAGTGGCGTAGTTGACTTTTTCGAAGATTTTCGACACAATAGAAGGGTCATCAAGAGCGACTGAGGGATGGGCCCGTTGAAGTCGCGGCAACCAGGGTTAATTGTGAGCTCTCCGCTCATAACCCCAGGTGCCAATGCCCGTGCGATGAGAAGGAG
>WLNA01000067.1 GCA_009726065.1 Actinomycetota bacterium | reverse complement strand
CTGGTAGCCAGTGATGAGTGTTACGCCGAATTCACGTGGGCCTCAGCCCCTCGTTCAATTCTGCAGCACGGTACCGAAGGCGTGATCGCGGTGCACTCAATCTCCAAGCGGAGCAACCTCGCCGGTGTCAGGGCCGGTTTTTATGCCGGCGATCCCGAGGTCGTCGGATTCCTGCGGTCAGTCCGGCAGCACGCCGGACTGATGGTTCCCGGTCCGGTGCAAGAGGCCGTTGCTGCGGCCTACCGCGACGATACGCACGTCGAGCTCCAGCGCACTATCTATCGACGTCGACTCGAACTTGTGCGTGCGGGTCTCGAGGCAGTGGGCATTGAGACTCCGATGCCTGAAGGAGCGTTTTATCTCTGGGGCCGTAGTGCGGAGGGTGATGGCTTTGCGACAGCTCGGATGCTCGCCGAGCGCTCAGGACTTGTCGTTAGCCCCGGTGAACTGTACGGCGAGGCCGGAACCCCGTATATTCGAGTTGCCGTCGTCCAACCCGATGAACGGCTAGCCCTGGCCGCTGGTCGACTGCTCGGGAACTGACAATTTTCTAGTACTCAGTAGTGCCATTGTGCTATCATGATGTCATGACGAAGAAAACAACGACCGTTCGTTTGGATGAAGAACTTTCTGCGACCGTTGAGATGGTGGCACGTACCGAAGGGGTCTCCATGAATACATTCGTCGCCGAGGCGCTCCAGGACCGAATAGAGAAGGTTCGAAAAGACGCTGAATTTATGAGTCGACTTGCGACGCTCGTTGAGCGTGACAAGGCCATCTTGGACCGTCTGGCACGATGAGGTACGTCTCGCTTAGCGAGGCGATCTTGATTGCGGAACACGTAACGGGAATTAGCACCCGAATTATCAGCGATTCCAATCGGCTTCACCTTCTTGATTCTGCCCTGCATGCGCCACAAACATCATTTGGTGGCGAGGAGCTGTATCCCGATTTCATCGATAAAGCAGCGATCCTTGCGGTGAGGATTGCCGGGAATCACCCTCTGCCCGATGGTAACAAGCGACTGGCGTGGATGTCATTACGGGTCTTTCTAACCCACAATAACTATGACCTTGCATTCACTGAGGATGAAGCAGTTGAGCTGATGCTGGACGTGGCATCAGGTGCGGTCGATCATCACTACGTAGCCGACTGGATTCGGGCACGAATAATCGTTCCGCACTGAGGCAAGCGCCCGACTTCAAACTCAGTGCATGGCCACAAATGAATTGCCCTCACCGGTACGATTACGGACTGTTATGGCCATATTTTTAAGGTATCAAAGTGGAATCACATTGGTCGTGTTACGAGTCACCGCATCCACTGGAAGTCGAAGAAGGCGGCATTCCAAACGCTCTGCGTAGTTTGTCGGAGCGTTGGATAGCGAGACGGTCGAATACAAGAAGGAGCAGCACTGAAGCTCCCCATAACGGATAGAGCAATGCCAGGGCGATAAGAGCAATGCCAAAAGGCTTGGCAATGCGTGGAGCGCTGGGACGACGGGGTATACCCAGCCCTCCTCGACGACGACGATTCCACATCATTAGTGCAGTGGAGAAGTTCCAGATCACCAATAGGCAGCCGAACGTCATAAAGAGACGGCTGGCGAGACCGAATTCTGTACCCATGTGAGTCTGCACGCCGAACTCTGTGACGAATTGCAGCGAACCCCACTCCTTGGCCGTGCTTTCACCGAGCTTCTTACCGGTGAATTCGTCAAAGTACATAGCCCCCTGCTGACCAACGGAACTAGGCCACGGGTTGAACACGAGGTAGCTACCGTACGTTGTTTCGCCGTCCTCTACGGCATTGGTAGGTGGGTAGATGGTGGCATTGGGGAGCATGCCATCTTGCAGCATCGCTGACTGCACTCCGTCAAGGCTGAGAATCCTGGCTGGCAGACCAGCGGAACTCATTACTGATGATCCCTTGTCGCCATGGTTCATGCCTGGCATATTGGGCATTGGACTGCCCGATGGTGCTGGCTGATCGTCTTGCATGGCCCAAGCAACGGGATTTCCAAATCGCGTCATGTCACCCAGGCGAGGCGAGGTGGACGAGGGGGATGAATCACTCCAGAAGTTGGCCTTATTGGGTGTGATGTGGGATGCAGCTGTCTGCCACGACGTTCCCCAAAAGGCGGCCCACGGTAGGCCTGTGGTGACCGAAAAGGTGAGGAAGCCGGCGAGAAAGATTCCGGCGAATGTGTGTAGATCGCGCCAACGACGACGGCCGGTTCGACTCTTTGAAGGGAGCCAGCGAACGGGTGAGCCACGTCGCGGCCACCAGAGGTACAGGCCGCTAACCGCCAACATGAGGCCCCACCCCGCCAGAATTTCAACGAGAACTTCACCAATCTCAACGTGATTCCACGCTGGTCCCTCATCAAAGAGCCATGCAACATTCGGCACGGGCATCGTCCATTCGCGCGGGAGGATTGAACCGTGGAAACGATTTAGAAAGCCCGGAAGGTCTTTGCCGGAAAACATAGTGCCCGTAACCACCCCGGTGTAGGGGTTGGTCCACACGATCCGAGTTTCACCGTTGGGCTCAGTAAGCCCAACGGTTGTTGCTTCGGTCGCCGTGGCGCCAGGGGTGATATAGGCGAAGGAGTCTTTAGGAAAGCGATGCATGGCATTGCTGACCTGGTTCTCAAGCGTGGCCCGTGAATTCACAATCGCAACTTGATTAGATCCGCCATGGAGAAGACTTTGGATGGGTTGACTGTAGAGAATCCCGAGTCCTGAAAGAGCCATCCAAATCATGAACGGACCCACAATCATTCCGGCGTAGAAGTGAGTGCGCCAAAGACTTCTCCACACTCCAGCGTTCTTAGTTGTTGGTTCCTCGGTACTGGTCGTATCGTTCATGGCTAGATACTACACAACGTAGTAGTATGGATACTACTTTCCGTAGTAGTACCCTTCGGTGGCGAGAGGATGTGTCATGGCTCTAGGGGAACTTGAAAAGCTGGTAATGAACGTTCTCTGGGACGCTCCTGAAACAAGTTGGAGCGTTCGAACGGTCGCTGACAAATTTCCGAATCATGCCTACACCACGATTATGACGGTCCTCACCCGATTGACATCTAAGGGCTACCTCATCGAGGGCAAGGCCGGACGGGCCAATACCTATCGCGTTAGCGCTACGAGAGAATCCTACGTTGCTACTTTGATGTCGGAAGCTTTGGCAACGGCAGACGATCGTGCGATTGTCCTCGCTCGATTTGCCGAATCGATGAATAGCGACGACCGAGCCATTCTCTCTCGGCTCATGCGGCGAAAGTAGGCCACAGTGGTCTTTTGGATTAGCGGATGGGTTGCGTTTGCGGCGTTAGTTTGTGGCCCTGTCGTTCTCGCACGCATGAGATGGTGCGACATGTACCCCCGCGTGGCGATTGCATCCTGGTACGCCCTGGGATTCATCGGGTGGTCATCGCTGGCAACGCTATTCCTCGCTATCGCTACAGCACCAGTGAATGCTTCACTGTGGCAGGGCATTCATGTTCTCATCCGCGGATTTTTGAAAGCCGAGCCTCTCAAGGGGCTCGGACTCTATGAGGCAGTCGGGCTCACACTCTGGTTTGACCTCACCACACTGCTGGTCGGTAGCTGGCTGGTTGGAGCGCTGCAACTACGTCGCCGGCGCATACGGCATGGCGAGCTTCTCGATTTACTCGCCATGAGTGACAGTCCTTTCGTTGATATTGACATTATTGATCATGAAGTGCCGCTGGCATATTTCGTACCTGGAGGTTCAGGTCGAGTCGTGCTTAGTAGGGGTGCTCTTCAGTCGTTTGAGCCCTCCGAATTAGATGCCATCATTGAGCACGAACGAGGACACCGTGATGGACGTCACGGACTTTGGTTACTACCGTTGACGAGCATGACGCCGTTTTTCGCATTCATTCCCTACGCCCGTATGGCACCCGTGGCTATTCGGGCCCATATTGAAATGGCTGCAGATGATGTAGCCCAGCGTCGAGGATCTCTCGAGGGGCTCTGTGGCGCACTTCGAAGTGCCTCGACGTTTGGGTTGGCTCCCTGGGGGACGATGGCGTGGGACGGTTCGGTTGTTGAGCGCCGGCTCGCCCG
>WLNA01000066.1 GCA_009726065.1 Actinomycetota bacterium | reverse complement strand
GAGCGGGTGCGACATCGGGATGCTGGGCGACGACGCCAATCTCGAAGATGGCCTCATTGGCAAAACCACGATCGGCATTACGAAGCCAGGCGCGGACCAATCCAACGAGTGCCGAGGAACGGAATATCGACTCTTCGGCTGCGAGCGGATTATTGACCCGAATGACATGCTCGCCGGCGTGCGTCAATGCGTGATCTTCTTCACTGATTAACGATGCGGTCCACGCCTCGCTCCAGCCGAGACCGAGTGCAATAGAGCGGAGCAACCGACGCGTCTGCTGGCGGGTCGATAGCCCACCGGGTGCGGCCCAGGTCGGCGTTCGTCGAAGGAGACGGCGGTAGGAATACAGACGAGCAATCTCTTCAATGAGATCAGCGCGACCAAGCGCCCCATGACGGATATCCAAACGAGATGATGGGATGCTGACTTCCAACTGGTCGCCGGAAATCACAACATTGCAGTTGATGGCCTCAAGGAAGCGGGCGCACTCATCGAGAGCAATCTCGGTACCGAGCAGCGCCACCACATCACTGGCCTTCAAGATGATCGTCGGGAGCACCGGCAGGGTGCCGTGAGCTTCGTGGTGAGCGAGAACACGCAGATCGGGGCAGGTTTCGCGTAGGAGCACTACAAACCGCGCACCGGCCTCACGGCGCCCTTGGAAGTGAACACCGCGCTCAAAGCGATGGGACGCTTCGGACCGTAAGCCCAGACGCTTACTGGTTCGCGCGATGGTCATCGGATCAAAGAATGCCAGTTCCAATAAAACGTTAGAGGTGCTCTCGCGAATCTCGCTGGACTCTCCACCCATGATGCCCGCGAGACCGATCGCAGTGTCACTGCCGTCCACAATGACGCAGTCCACTCCGGTGTCACCTAAGCCGCGGCCGGGCTGACCAAGCGTTCTCTCAGTGCCGTCGAGGGTCTTCAGGACCTCACCGTTACGAGCCTGCCGGACGCCAAGGTGCGATCCCGCGACTAGAGCGGTGTCGTAAGGGTGGGTCGGCTGACCACGTTCGAGCATGACGTAGTTCGATGCGTCTACAACGTTGTTTACCGCACGCATGCCCGCCTGTTCCAACCGGCGCTGCAGCCAGCGGGGCGAGTCAGTAACACGCACTCCAGTTATTTCAAGTACGTCGAGCGCACCACAGAGCTCTATCGAAGTAATCGTGGCTGAAGCGGTCGGCTGACCACCGTCAACAACAAGCACGGAGGCGGGATCAATAGCTTCGGCGGCGAACCTCGAGGCGAGATCACGCGCGATACCGAGCATGCTCCACGCGTCAGGACGATTGCCCTCGGGTGAGATATCAAAAATAAAGTCCTGCTCGATGCCCAGCAGTTCGGTCAGCGCTACACCGGGGGCCACGTCGGCGTGGGAATCCAGGATCATGAGGCCGTCGTGATCATCGCCAATACCCAATTCGCGACCGCTGCAGAGCATGCCGTAGGAGGTAATACCCTTCATCTTGCGCTCGGCAATGGCGAAGTCACCGGGCAGCACTGCACCAACGGGTGCCAGCGGAACGTAATTACCGACTTCAAAGTTCATGGCACCACAGACAATCTGCAACGGACCATTCCCGGCGTCAACAATTACGCGACGAATACGATCAGCGCCTTCAATCGCGTGAATCTCATCTACTCGGGCGACCACGACGTCACTGAGACCGGCGCCAACTTCTTCGATGCCTTCGACTACTAGACCGAGGTCATCCAGCGTGTCGCGAATGAGACCAATGTCATTAGGAAGAGCCACGAGGTCGCGCAGCCAGGAAAGTGAAGCTTTCACGAGAACTGCCTGAGAAAGCGAATGTCGTTATCAGTGAGCGCTCGCATGTCAGCGATTTGGTGACGCATCTGCGCACACCGGTCGATGCCGAAGCCAAAGGCAAAACCGCTGTATTCGTCAGGATTGATTCCGACGGCGGAAAAGACTGCGGGGTCAACCATGCCACAGCCGCCGAGCTCGATCCAACCCGTGTGCGAGCAGGTCCGACAACCAGCGCCACGACAGATGGTGCACGTAATCTCAAACTCAGCCGAAGGCTCCGTGAAAGGAAAGTAGGCCGGACGGAGTCGCGAAGCGATATCGGGACCAAAGTACGCCTTGGTAAAGGTCTCGATAACACCGGCCAAATCGGCGAAGGTGATACCCCGGTCGACTACAAGACCTTCAATTTGATGGAAGGCCGCTAAGTGGCGGGCATCGGGGGTGTCACGACGGAAGCATCGACCGGGCATCACAGCGTGAATCGGCAAGGTTCCTGCAGTAACGGCAGCTTCCATCAGGTGAATCTGTGTCGGAGAGGTATGCGTTCGAAGCAGCACGGTCTCGGGTTCACCTAGATCGAGATAGAAGGTATCCCACATGCCTCGGGCCGGATGGGCCGGCGGGATGTTAAGGGCCTCAAAGTTGTACCAGTCGGTTTCAATCTCTGGACCTTCGGCGACTGTAAAGCCCATGCCGACAAAGACATCCTCGAGGGACTGCTGGGTGAGAGCGACGACACCGGGGTGGCCGGCCGAGAGGGGTAGCTGGACTCGACTGGGCACCACGTCACCGAGCACCAGTCGGTCAGCTTCGTAGCGGGCCGACTTCTCGGCCGCCTCTAAAACCGCGAGGCGGGCGGCGAAGACTTCCTCAACCCGTCGTCGGGCCTCTTGCAGTTTGGCCCCAGCGCTCTTGCGCTCTTCGGGCTCAAGGCCACCGAGAGTCTTTTGGAGATTGACAAAGGGCGAACGCTTCCCAATTAGGAGTGGTTCCGCCAAACGCAGTTCATCAGCACTCACCGCCGCCTCGGTATTCGCTACGGCCTCAGCCACCAGCGATTCGAGATGATCGAGCGGGTTGTTCATGGACTCAATGTTAGAGGCAAGGCCCTAGCGAATCAGGTGACGCGCGCGTTGGCCGGCAAAGAGGGTGAGCGCCGCAGCTATCGAGACGTTAAGTGACTCCGCCTTCCCGCTCATCGGGATTGTCACCCCATGGGTGGCCAGAGCTACTTCACTCTCGCTCAGTCCCTCCGCTTCAGTCCCGAGAAGGAAGAGGTGATTTGCGGGTAGTGCAATTTCATCGAGATTCTCGCCACCGCGCACCACGGTCGCATACGAGGGGGCGCCATCTCGATGGAACCAAGTCATGGCCTCCTCTAGTGACTCACACACAACGACGGGGAGGTGAAATATCGAACCGGCTGTAGCTCGTAGCGTTTTGGGGTTAAAGGGATCGACACTGTGTCCAGTCAAAATGACCACCGTGGCACCTGATGCATCGGCTGATCGAATAACTGTTCCCACGTTGCCGGGGTCACGAACTGCGTGCAAGACAATCACGGTGCCGACCGGCGAAATCTCGCTCAGAGTAGCCATGGGCATGCGAACCGAACCCAGAATTGGTTGAGGCGTGGTGGCATCGGCAATTTTCTCAATTACGCCCGGTTCCAGGGCGAACACACGAACACCGGCGTCCTCTAGGCGGTCCACCAGAGATTGAAACTTGGTCGTCGCGTCGTTAGCAACGAAGACGCCCTCGAACTCGACACCAGCTACGAGTGCGGCATCGATGAGGTCCGGTCCTTCGAGGACGCAAACCCCCTCACTCCAACGGAGCGAGCGTTTGGTGACCAAACGCCGGAGCCGACGAATCTTCTGATGCGTCGACCCCAGCGGTTCGATGATGACCTACTTAGCGAGGGCGGCCGAAGCCTGCTCCACGATTGCGCCGAAGGCGGCGCTGTCACTGACGGCCAGTTCGGCCAACAGACGACGGTCTACTTCGATACCGGCGGCATTCAGACCGGCAATAAAGCGGCTGTAGCTGACGCCGTGCTCACGGGTCGCAGCGTTAATACGCTGGATCCAGAGCTTGCGCATTTCACCCTTACGGGCGCGACGGTCACGGAAGGCGTAGACGCCTGCGTGCTGAACAGCTTGATTAGCGGCACGGAAGGTACGACTGCGGTCACCGTAGTAACCCTTCGCTGCTTCCAGTACTGCCTTGTGGTGCTTCTTGGCGTGAACGCCTCTTTTTACGCGAGCCATGGTGTTTCTCCTCTACCTTTTCGTTCCTACAGACCCATCAACTTCTTGATGTTCTTCGCCTGT
>WLNA01000065.1 GCA_009726065.1 Actinomycetota bacterium | reverse complement strand
TTTGGCGGTGGGGTCACACCCGTTCCCATTTCGAACACGGCAGTTAAGCCCACCTGCGCCGATGGTACTTGGAGGTCCCCTCCTGGGAGAGTAGGTCGCCGCCGGATTTTCTTGAAAACCCCCCACCTAACGGTGGGGGGTTTTCGCATGTCTTGGGGGGTTTACGGGCACCTTGCTGGCTGGCGGAGGAATGGTCGTGGCCTTCGGTGGGGCTCTCTATCTTTCGGGTCGTCGCCGTTCGATTAAGTAGTTGATCCGTGGCTCGCTGAGCTACCAAAAGATGTAACAAAGCCCCCACCTAACGGTGGGGGCTTTGACTTTACGGGCTTCGGTTAAATGGCTGCTAACTACCAGTTAAAACAGTTACTTCAATGGATTGTTACGGGCAAATGCACGTAGATACTGCTGGCATACCGACCTGTCAAAGACATACGACGGCTGACCAGGGGTCAGAGTGTCACTAGGAACACAGATACCGACATTTGTAGTATCTGAAACCTTGGAATATGCGATGACACCGTATTGCGGGCTGTAGTTCGGCAACTTAACAGTGATGTACACGTAGGCCCCCTCCCGATTGGTGATGGAGACCTCCTTGGACATGACGCACGGTGATTTCACGAGGGGTTCGCCACCAACGGAGAGAACCTCATTCTCAGCCTCTTTGCTAAAAGGACAAGCGAGCTTTTGTGCATCTGGACCTGTGTTCGTCAGGAACTGAATCACCGACAGGGGCTTGGTCTGATCTTCGGTGTTGCGGATGTCGACACCTCCGAAATTCAGAGCGTGGCAGACCCAGCCCGTGGGGGCAACGGCGATCAGTTTTAGCTCCTTCGGCATCGCGTATAGACCGGCGTTGCTCACCGCATTGGCTGGCACGATGGCTTCGATCGAAGGCCCACCCCCAGGAATCGGACTTTCGTTGGACTCGCCAATGCACGGTGCTGCGATAAGCGCTGCTCGTGCGGCGGAAAAGCGTGTTGACTGGAAGCTCGTGAGGGCGCCTAGGCCCGCTCCGAGGGTTAAGACGGCTAGAAGGGCGTGAGGAATAATTTTTCGCATTCCTCTTTGTTAGCACAGCGGATGTGTTGTTACAGGTGATATTTGTGAGGCTCGATAGATGTGGTTCGTTCTCGGTCGCAAGAGTCGCGTATTGAATCGCTCTTTTTCAAGACCTCACGCTCCGGTAGAATGTTCGGATGCCTCGTGAGAACAGTTCCAATCGCCGTGCGCGCCCTGCGGGTGGCAGTTCTCGGAGTGCCGGTCCTCGCAGTGGGGGAGACCGTCCCTATCGTTCCAGTGCAGGTCCGCGTCGGGACGATGACCGTCGTCCCCGCCGAGAGTATGACGCCGATCGTCCCCGCCCTCCTCGTGATAACGATGACCACCGCCCTCGTCGAACGTTCGGCGACTCACCTTCCGCTGGGCCTCGTCGTCCGTACGACTCTGGTGAACGACGTCCGGCCCGTGACTCCTACCGGGACAATGACCGGCCTCGCCGGCCATTCACCGACGGCGACCGTCGTCCTGCCCGCGACGATGACCACCGCTCACCACGTCCCTACAGCGGAGATGACCGTCGTCCTCCGCGTGATGGCGGCGCCCGCCCGCCTCGTCCCTTCGCCGGTGGCGACCGACGTGGACCACGTGACGGTGGCGCTCGTCCACCTCGACGTGAGTTTGATGATCGCCGCGGAGCTCCACGGCGTGACGATGATCGTCGCTCACCACGTCCTTACAGCGGAGATGACCGCCGTCCTCCGCGTGATGGAGGGGCTCGTCCACCGCGTCGTGAATTTGATGATCGCCGTGGCGGCCCGCGTCGTTCAGGACCACCGGGAGCGCGCCCACCACGTCGCGAGTACGACAGTGCTCCACGTGAACGTTGGAGCGAGGATCGCCCCACGCGGTCACGTCCACCCCGCGACGAATCGCGCCCGCGCATTCAGCGTGACGACGCTCGCCCCCGTTTTGACCGTGACGACTCGCGGCCCCGTTTTGACCGCGATGACCGCTCGCGCGCAGGTCGTTCCTCGTACGGTGATCGCCGGGAACGACCACTCACGCCAGAAGAGCAAGAACGTATTGATGCCGAGCGGATTGCCAAGTCCCGTGGTTGGGGTGGCGTAGCCCGCAAGGGTGCCGTTCACATCAAGAGCACCGGCGGCGACTTTCAGTCTCCCCGTGAAATGACGCCGGATAATCGCCGTCCCGATGAGTGGATCATGGATGATCGCCCTTCGGCTCCCGCCAAGCCGAAGATGACTTCGGCTCGTAAGCCATATCTGTTGCCCCAAGACATCGTGACTGAAATTCGTCGGGTCTTCCAGGGCTCGGCCTATCAGCGGGAAAAGATGGTCACGTTCATGTCGAACGCGGCCGAGGCCTACGACCGCCACCGCTATGAAGAGGCACTACGCCTTGCTAAGACCGTCGCCGAAGCCGTTCCGACGGTTGCCCCCGTTCTTGAGCTTGCCGGACTAGCGGCCTACCGCGCCGAACGTTTTCCCATGGCGCGCAAGCACTTGCGCATGGCCTTTGAAATCACTGGCGATGCCCAGCACCTGCCGCTGGTCATGGACTGCGAGCGTGCAGCTCGTCGCTACACGCTGGTAGAGGGAACCTTCGCTCAACTCGTTGAGTCGGAACCGACGGCGGAAGTGTTGGCTGAAGGTCGCATCGTTATGGCTTCGTCATTGGCTGATCAGTCCAAGTTTCAAGAGGCGATTGATCTACTGATTAAGTCTGGTGGTTCAAAGATCTTGCGCAACCCCGCAGGCCGTCACGTCCGCATGTGGTACGCACTCGCTGATGTTTATGACCGAGCTGGCGACGTGGCTTCGGCTCGCGAACTGTTTGCTCGAGTGGTCGCAGTGGACCCCGAGGCCTACGACGCGATTGCGCGACTGGGCGACCTCGGTGGTACTGGTACGGTTCGGAAGAATCGCAAGAAGCGCACGACCCCAGTATCTAAGAAAAAGAACATCGACTAATTCACCTCGCGAGAGAGTGGATTACGAAGTCATGCCGCCGAGGCCTACCAGGGCGCGAGCGAGCTCAATCTCACCCATGTGACGCAGTCCGTGCTGGTAAATCCAGCATTCGATGGCGTCACTGCGGCTGATACCGAGGTCGCCACCGACGCGAGCTGAAAACGTGGACGCCACGCCCGGTCCGTACGGAGCGGGAACGACGATGTCGCCGAGGGATTCGGGATTGATTTCGAGGAGGAAGGCTTCGGTTTTGGCAAAGACCAACGTTTGAAGTTCGCGGAAGGCTTCGTAGTCGCCAATCCGTTGATGAACCATCTCATCCACCGTCTTGTGCTTGCCGTGGTCCCAAATTTCGAGTCCCATTTTTTCTGCCCACTCATCGTTAAAGAGCTGGGCCGGTCCGCCGGCGAAGGGGAGTGTTCCATCTTCGATGAGGAGCTGATGGATCAGTGAAAAGGCGATAGGCAGAACCCCTTCGCGTTCGAAGTGGTTGACCTGCTCGAGGTTCATGCTGTCGCAGGCATCTTCGTAGAGCGAGTGCATGGCGCGCATGCGACGTTGGAGTGAGCGGCGATAGTCAAATGTCATGTTGGTAGTTTGCCTCATTTGCGTCGCGACCCGTGATTATTTGTGATTTCGTGAGTTCCCAAACTGACTCCGATGAGATTGGTAGCCTGAATGCATGGATATTTCCTCGTTACTCGGTGATGAAGCCCCCTCGTTGTTGAACCACGTAGCCACGGCGTTCCCTAAGGAACTGCTCACCGCACCCGGTCCCAACTTCCTCGATGACGTATTCGCCTACTCCGATCGGTCGCCCTCGGTGCTACGAAACCTCGGCGCGCTCTACAACCACGGTCGCCTCGGCGGCACGGGTTACCTGTCAATCTTGCCAGTGGACCAGGGCATTGAGCACTCGGCCGCGGCGAGCTTCGCCAAGAACCCGATCTACTTCGATCCGGCCAAGCTGTGCGATCTGGCTATTGCTAGTGACTGCAGTGCGATTGCCACCACCCTGGGAGTGCTCGGAACGGTGTCGCGTAAGTATGTCCACAAGATTCCCTTCATTGTGAAAATTAATCACAATGACTTCCTGCACTACCCCTCGACGTACGACCAGATCATGTTCTCGAGCGTGCGCCAAGCCGCCGACCTCGGCGCCGCTGGCATTGGTGCCACCATCTACTTTGGTTCACCTGAGTCGGACCGGCAGCTCCAAGAGATTGGCGCGGCCTTCGCTGAAGCCCACCGCCTGGGCATGTTTACGGTTCTGTGGACCTACTTGCGCAATCCGGCCTTCAAGACCGACGACGCTGATTATCACCTCAGTGCTGACCTCACCGGTCAGGCCAACCACCTGGGTGTCACGATCGAAGCCGACATCATCAAGCAGAAGCAGGCTGAAAACAATGGTGGCTATAACGCCATCAAGGTCGGCAAGAGCGACCCGTTGGTCTACTCCCAGCTCACCACCGATCACCCCATCGATCTATGCCGTTGGCAGGTGGCGAACTGCTACGCCGGCCGTATTGGCTTAATCAACTCGGGTGGAGAGTCCAAGGGTGCCAGCGACCTCTCGCAGGCCGTTCGGACCGCTGTCATCAACAAGCGAGCCGGTGGACAAGGTCTCATTGTCGGTCGCAAGGCGTTCCAGCGACCCATCGATGAAGGCGCCGCACTGGTGCACGCCATCCAAGATGTTTTCTTGGACTCCAGCATCACAATCGCCTAGTAATCCCTGAGACAGTTTGGACTGTTTCGTCTCG
>WLNA01000064.1 GCA_009726065.1 Actinomycetota bacterium | reverse complement strand
GGGGCCGTGATGCCGCGGGCCTGAGCTCGCGCCCGGTTGACGAGCATCGACATCAAAATCGACTCGGTACCACCGGATGTCACCGATCCGGCGTGGCGTTCGGTGGGCGTGCGGTGGAGGAGATCGGCCGTCATCTGAATGACTTCGCGCTCCATCGCGTTGAGCTCGGGAAACCGCAGGGGATTGAGAGCATTGTGAAAGAGGAACGACTCGTAGACCTCACGGATGAGCTCTTCGACGTCTTCACGTCCCGAGGGGTAGACCAGCCCAAAGAGGCGACCGGCGTGGATGTCGGGATCGAGTGATCGACGACGTTCGAGTTCGGAGAGGACTGCTTCACGACTGACGGGTGCTTGGTTCACAGTGCCACTCTACGAAAAAGCCCCGGAAAATGTTTTGAAGTTGATGTTGTCGTCACTTTTCCGTAACTCACTGGCACCAATGGGGTCGTTAACTGGATGCATGAAGGTAGGCGAACTAGATACGTTCCGTGCTCGCCCCCTCAGTGCGCACTGGAAATCGGGGTGATCACTTGTATTGTCGGTATGTGGCCCAGTCCGAAGATAATGCATCACCCAAGCCATTCTCACGTGAGCTAGGCGACTGGCTCGACTCCAACGAGCCCAAGACGTTGGGCGGCCTCAGTGAAGTCTTTGGCGAGCGAGCCTTCGCAGTGGCTGTCCTGTTACTTATGTTTCCCGCTGCGGTGCCGCTACCGACCGGTGGCGTGACCCACGTACTCGAAGTCATCGCAATCATCGTGGCCGCCGAGATGGTGATCGGTCTCACCACCATCTGGCTCCCGACTCGCTGGCGCCACCGTGAGCTCAGCGGATCGCTGACGGGCAAGGCCCTCCCATTCGTGGTCCGGAGGGTGGCCTGGGCCGAGCGCCACTCGAAGCCCCGGGGATTAATTCTTCTCCGTCAACGGTGGTTCAATCGGATTCTCGGTGTAGGCCTCATTGGACTGGCCGTTGGCGCTCTGTTGGCGCCGCCGTTTTCCGGTCTTGACACCTTGCCCGCACTCGGAGCGCTCGGTATCACGCTCGGCATCATCCTCGGTGATCTGCTCGTGGTGGGCCTGGGCGCACTCTTTGGAGCGTCGGGCATCGTGATCACCGCCTTGCTGGGCGCGGCGGTGATCGACTTCTTCCGATCCATCTTCAACTGATAGTGGCGACCCGTCGCTACTGAAGGCTAGGTCTGCGACATGGCTTGTCGGTAATCGATGAGAGAAAGCATCGCGAACTAGCGTAGGAAGGTGCGACGAATCAAAAAATGCGGTGAAATAAACCCGTGGTAAAGAGCGCCCCCGTTCCCCGAGGACCGAGACGTTCTCCCGAGGAAATACGTCGCCTGATGGTCAACGCCGCTCTGGAGTTGTTGGTGGCCCAGGGTCTCGGGAGTGGAACCGAACGCATCACCCTCAAGGGTGTCTTTGATTACCTGCAGGAAAGTCAGGGAATACGTCTGCATTACGCCTCGGTATTGGGCCGTATTTGGGTGGATCAGAGCGAATTCCAACGTGACGTGGCCGTCGCGATTGCGTCCATCGACGGGAGCACGGCAGAATCAGAGGCCACGGTGGCGGGCTTTTTGAACATCCTGCGCAAGAGTGACCGCACGACTCTGGATGGCCGTTGGCAGACCATCAATCGATTCTGTCTCTATCTCGGAGAATCGAATCTGAACGAACTAGTGGAGTCACCCACCTGGCCACTCTGGGTCAGCATCTGGGCCGTGTCCATGTCTCATCCCGATGAAACCGAGCCTGATCTGGTGCGTGACGCCTTGACAAAAAGTTACGGCAGCCTTACGACCAACTTCGAATTCGCCTTCGACTGGGCTATTGCCTGGCTTGGCTTTAGGGTCAAGGCTCCTCTCACCACCAGGCAACTTTCGACAGCGGTGTCGGCGCTCGCCGAAGGCTGCGCCCTGCGTGACCGACTGCGCTCTGCGGATATCCGTGACATCAAGCTCCCCACCGGAACCAAAGGGCGTCGGGAGTCCTGGACACTCTTTGGCATTGGCCTCGAGGCACTTTGTCGGCACTTCTTGGAAGAGATTCCCAGTTGGGAACCGGGCCCAATCGACTTCTAAGTTCGGTGCAACACAGTTGGGCGACCTGAGCCCTTCTGTTTCTACAAGGCCGACCCTTGGAAAGACGCTCAAGGCTCTTCTAGCGGATTGGAAGTTTGTTATTATCCCTTACAAATAGCGAGCCACTGGAATATGGGGTCAAAATGTCAAGTCTTCGATCCATGGTTGGAAAAGTTCTTGCCGGAGTACTCGTAGTGTCCTCCTTTGCGATAGTCACAACAGGAGCGGGGGCCTCCACGACAACCTTGACGAAGAGCTCTGTCGCAAGAACAGCTCCGACTGCTCACCCCAATAGTTCCCTGGATGCAACGCAATTTCAGGATCCCAATCCACAGCTCGGAGACCTCTTCGGCTACGCAGTATCCCTTTCAGCCGATGGCAATATTGCGGTGGTCAGTGCACCTCAGTATGGATACAACTGTCCGGATCCATGGAGTGGTAACTGCTCGCTTGAAGGTGCCGCATACGTGTTTCTTCGTAGTACTAGCGGATGGGTTCTCGCTACCACCCTCTCGCCATCAGATATTGCCCCTCATGATGGCTTCGGTGCGTCGGTGTCGATTACTCCAACCGGAAGTCAAATCGTCGTTGGGGGTCTTGGGCCCAATTTGGGCAAGGCGTACATCTTCATGGAGCCACTCAACGGGTGGGATGCTTCGCCGTCGTTACAGCAGACTGCAGAACTGGCCAGTAGCGATTTGACCATTGGCTTGCTGGGTTCGCATTTTGGAATGTCGGTGTCCCAGTCGGATGATGGTGAGACGGTTGTGGTTTCGGGCAAATACCAAGATGCTGCCGGTCTTCGAGTGGCCGGCGAGGCTTGGCTCTACCAAGCGCCGACTGCGGGATGGAGGGCGAGTGGCAGTCTGATCAATGACAGCCGAGCACTCCTACCAAGTGTTTCTCATGAATTTGGCTATTTCGGCTGGGCAACCGCCGTCAGCGCTGATGGAAGCCGAATCTTTGTTGGTGCTCCCAACGCTCAACGAATATATGTTTTTGATCGACCAACAGAAGGATGGACCTCATCATCCGCCATTCTCAATGAAACAGTAGAGATTGCTAATCCGAATTCAAATTGCAATTCAAATGGCGGTGGGTCCTGTAATGATTTCTTTGGCCAGGTGATAGCAACGTCGCCGAGCGGTGATCAAATCATGGTTGGAGCGCCTGGCACAACCGTTGGCGACAACTCGGTACAAGGATTGGTGTATGCCTACCACCACATCGACAATGTTTGGAGTCTGACATCGTCACTCTCTGCGCCAGATGGTGGAGCCTACGATCAGTTCGGCACCGCAATTGCTCTGTCTTCCGATGGCCAGACGGCATTTATTGGTTCTCCTAATCATGCAGTACTTGATGTGATAACGGATACTCGAATATTCAAGGCTGGTGCGGCGTACAGCTTTTCAAATATGAATGATGCGGGATGGTCCGAAACGCAAGAGATCAATTCGCCCACTCCAATGCCCTATGCAAATTATGGCTGGACGCTGAGCATCCTTTCCGGCGGGGATTACGTGATAGGTGCGCCTGCGGTTAGCCAACCACCACCAACCGCTAATGCTCGGCGTGGGAGCATGCAGGCAAAATCCAGAATTGCTCATGCTATTTCCAAGGGCACACCGGGTGCTGCATTTGCCCGCATCAGTACTTTGATAAGGGCTAGAGCACAGCAACCACTCACTATTTCCAATTCATCCCGGATCGGTGCAGTGGGCACATCCATCTCCCTCTCGACGTCCGGGGGCTCTGGAACCATCGCCCCAACCTTCGCGGTCACGGGTGCAGGCTGTTCCATCTCGGGAGCGCGGCTCTCAGCGACACTTGTTGCGACCTGTGTCGTGACGGCGACGAATCCGGCCAACGGAAACTATCTCGTCGCTCATTCGGCCCCCGTTAGCTTTCACTTCTCGTCTCCGCAGTCAGCTTTAAAGATCAGCAACTCGAAGCTCAGTGGCGCGGCGGGGACTGCGGTGAAATTGACGGCTAAGGGTGGCACGGGTTCGGGATCACTCAGTTTCTCGGTGTCGGGTGCGAACTGCACGCTGTCGGGATCATCACTCAATGCGACCGGTCTGGCTCAGTGTGTCGTGACCGCCACCAAGGCCGCCAGCGCCTCCTACGGTCCGGCCGTCTCGCCAACGGTGAAGTTCACCTTTGCCCTGGCAGCACAGGCAGCCCTCAAGGTATCTAACAGCGTCAAGAAAGGCACCGTCGGAACTGCGGTGAAGTTGACTGCTTCGGGGGGTTCTGGGTCAGGGTTGCTTAGCTTCTCGGTGACGGGTAGTGGCTGTGCGATAAGTGGCCAACTGCTCACGACCACCAAGGCGGGGAACTGTTCGGTGAAGGCAACGAAAGCGGCGAGTGGCATCTACGCGGTGGCAGTATCCCCAGCTGTCGTGTTCACGTTCACCGCGAAGAAGTAAGCAGCCGAATTCTTCTTAGTTCCCGAGGGCGAAGGAAGAACACTCCCTGGGAGAGGGCATTGTTAATACGACAACGTGGTGGAGGTGGCGGGAATCGAACCCGCGTCCGTCAGCTTCTCCATGAACATTCTCCGAGCGCAGCCAACGGGAAGTTTTCGAGAATCGACCTGTCGCTGGCGCCTGATCGATTCCTTAGTTCACTGAAATTTCCCATTCACAAGGTGAACACTCATGAGTGGTAAGTCCTACTTAATGATGTCCGGTTCTAATCCGTAGGACTTGGACTAGGTGAACATCGCTGCACTAGGCAGCGAGCGCAAGCTGAG
>WLNA01000063.1 GCA_009726065.1 Actinomycetota bacterium | reverse complement strand
GGCGATTGCGTTCAGTGATGTATTCGTTTCCCACGCTGTAAGTCTGCCTCACCCCCGTAACATGACATCGTTAGATGTCTAAAGGAGCAGTCGTGGACGTACGAATCGGCATTATTCAGTCAATGAAGGAGCTCGAAATCGAGCTCGATGACTCCGCGGACCGCGCCTCGCTGGAAGCCGAGTTCGGCGCTGCGCTGGCCGCCGAACAGATTGTTTGGCTCACCGACCGCAAGGGTCGTCGTGTCGGCGTTCCCGCCGCACGAGTGGCCTACATCGAAATCGGCCCCAACAGCACTGAGCGCCGGGTGGGCTTCGGCGCCTAACTCGTGGCCTTCACCCCACTCGGAAGTCGCAAGCTCCTTTTTGTCACTGGTAAGGGTGGCGTCGGTAAGACGACCATCGCGGCCGGTCTCGCTCGGGCGTTGGCCGACGAGGGCAAGTCAGTTCTCTTGATTGCACTCGACAAGCGGAGTGAAGTTGGCGAGGCCTTCGGTCTCACCCGCCTTTCCTTCGAGCCCACAAAAGTTGATGACCACCTCTCGGTGATGGTTCTCGATACCGAAGCGGCGCTCCAGGAGTACTTGAAGATCAACCTCCGTATTCCAATCGTGGCCAAGCTCGGCGTGCTCGCGAACGCCCTGGACTTTTTAGCGAACGCCGCTCCCGGCGTGCGCGAACTATTGACCATCGGCAAGCTCTGCTATGAAGTCCGGGAAAAGCACTACGACATTGTCATCGCCGACGCGCCGGCCACTGGGCACATCGTCGGCTATCTCGCGGCCCCCGAAGCCATTAACTCGTTCGTTCGAGTGGGACTCATTCGTAATCAGACCGACTGGATGGTTGACATCCTGCACGACCCGGCCCAGACCGGCGTAGTGGCCGTCACCACTCCCGAAGAGATGCCCATCCTCGAGACTAGGCAGCTGCTCGCCACGCTCGCGACCGAGACGAAAGTGGCCGTGGCCGCAGCGGTCATGAATCGCATGCCCGATATCGTCGCCCACGGCGCCACGTTGGGGGCTATCGACGCCATCATTGACGAGCGCCCTGGCATCTTCGGGAACGAGGCGCTACGGGGAATTGTGACGGCC
This sequence comes from Actinomycetota bacterium, assembly GCA_009726065.1. Classification (GTDB taxonomy): domain Bacteria; phylum Actinomycetota; class Acidimicrobiia; order Acidimicrobiales; family RAAP-2; genus RAAP-2. The sequence continues at coordinate 3,770 of WLNA01000063.1, read as the reverse complement.
AATCAACTGGCCGTCGCTCGACGCCGTGAGGCCGACTATCAGTTCACTACGTTGCGAGAGGTCGTCGGTGGTGCCTTTCCTATCATCACGCAACCAAATATCGCCATTGTTCCCGAAGGATCAACCATGGCTCGAGAAGTGGCCGACTCCCTACGCGAGGAGATCGCGTGACCACACTGCGTGAATCTTTCGGAGACTGTCGCATCATTGTCACGTGCGGTCCGGGAGGCATTGGTAAGACGACCTCGGCCGCCGCGCTGGCTACGGCGATCGCGACCAATGAACCACTGCGGGTCTTGGTGTTGACCGTCGACCCCGCCCGCCGACTGGCCGACGCCTTGGGCGTACCCGGTATTGGGAACGAACCACTCGACGTCGAGCTTGCCGGCGCCGGCACGTTGAGTGTCGCCATGCTGGACCCGCAGGCCAGCTGGGATGCCCTTATTCGACGCCAGGCCGCTGATGAAGAGACGGCCGAACGGATTCTGCAGAACGTGCTCTACCAAAACATCACTCGCCGTTTCGTACAGAGCCACGACTACATCGCGATGGAGCGACTCCACGAACTGGTGGGTCGCGGTCAGTGGGACCTCATCGTGGTCGATACGCCGCCCACGCGCAACGCCCTGGACTTCCTCGACGCACCCACCCGGATGGCTGACTTCTTCTCGTCGCGGTTCTTGAAGTGGATTATTGCCCCGGCCCGCTCCAGCGTGACGAGTCTCGCGGCCAAGCCCCTCACCTACATGGCTGACAAGATTTTGGGCAATCAATTCTTAACGGACATCACGGAGTTCTTCTTGCTCTTGAGTTCCCTCTACGACGGCTTCGTGGAACGGGCCCGCGAAGTGGAGTCACTGTTGGCCGAAGAGTCGACCAAGTTCCTAATTGTCTCGACCCCCGAACCGATCCCGACTCGCGAAGCCACTTTCTTCAACCAGGAATTGCAGAAGCGTTCCCTACGCATTGGGGGCTGGCTCGTGAATCGCATGCTGCCGGCCGAGTTGAATCTCACCGCGACCGCGACGGGGGTCGCGGTGCTGGCGCGTGAAGAGATGGCCCAGGTCGCAAGTCTGATTGGTGTCGACGTCGCCACCATGGTGGCTGCCCGCGATCGCATGGTGGCCATTACCGAGGAGTACACCATCGTGGCCGACCGGGAGCGAGCACAACTCGCCGCGTTGGCGGCCGGTGACACCCCAGTATTCGGTGCCTTCACCGCCGAAGGGGAGATTGACACGCTCCAGGGGGTCACGAGTTTTGGACAGCGGCTCTTGAGTGCCGAGCGTGTTCTAAAGTTCGATTAAGAACTTCGAGGAGTCGCCGTGATTGATTACCACCTTCACCTCTGGCCTCACTCCGAATCGTCGGTCTACTACCGGCTCGACCAGATCGCCGAGTACTGCGAACGGGCCGCGGCTCAAGGGGTCACCGAGCTGGCCCTTACCGAGCACGCGCACCGTTTCGTCGACGTCATGAACACGGTTGGCAACTTCTGGGAGCGACAGGGTCACGAGCCCACGGCCCCCGCCATGACGGCCTACTTCGACTGGCACTCGCGTAACTCCCTTGAGGAGTACGTGACCTTGGCGCAACGGGCCAAGGACGAGGGGCTGCCCGTCAAGATTGGTCTCGAAGTCGACTACTTCCGGGGCCAGATGGATGTCGTGAGCGAACTGTTGGCTCAGTATCCCTTCGACGTTCTCATCGGTAGTGTCCACTGGCTCGGCACCTGGCAGTTCGATGATTTGGACAATCCGCTCCAGCAGGCCGAGTGGAACTCCCGGGGCCTCGAGTCGTGCTGGCGGGACTACGCCACGGCCTTCGAAGAGTTGGCGGCAACCAAGTCTGTTGACGTCATGGCCCACCCTGATCTCATCAAGGTGGCCGGTCGAGTCGTCGATGATCCCTCCCCGTGGTGGGACGCCATGTCGCAAGCGGCTCTCAAGGCCGACGTCTCTATCGAGTGCTCGTCGGCCGGTTGGTTTAAGCCCATGGGGGAGCAGTACCCGGCGGAGGGCTTCCTCGAACGGCTCGTTCGCGGTGGGGCCACCTTCACCATGGCCTCCGATGCCCACCAGGCAGAGCGCGTCGGCGCGCGAGCGAACGATATCGCCACGATGCTTGAACGCCACGGGGTTCACGAACTGGCCACCTACGAAGGACGCCAGCGGGTGATGAAGCCGTTGAGGTCCCACTAGTGGCCACCCTCGCCGAGATTGCCTCCCTGCGAACCAATCTCTCGGAGAGTGCCGTAGGTCACCTTCACCGCCTGGTCGCCTCGTGGTCGCTTCTGGCCGACCTCTCCTTTTCCGACATGCTGCTATTCGTACCGGCCCGCGAATCGAGCTCGGCCGGCCGCACCGACTTTGTCGTGCTGGGTCAGGTTCGCCCCAATAACCGAGCCACGATGCTCAACGATGACCTCGTTGGCACGACCCAACGTTCGACAAAGTGGCCGCTCGTCACCGAGGCTCTCGAATCGGGAACGCTCTCAATCGGTACGGTCGAGATCGACGGGATTGACGAGTCACTTCCCAATTGGGCTATTCCCATCCAGCACGACGGTCAATTCATCGCTGTCTTGGTGCGAATCCAGGGGCCCTTGCGCGGTCCCGCGTCGGCCTACGAAACGGTCTACCTCGAGACATTCGGACGGCTCTGCGAGATGGTCACCGAGGGCACTTTCCCCTATCGCGAGTCTGACGTGGCCGGTCCGGGATTCCCACGCGTCGGTGACGGGATTATCTTGATCGACGGTCGTGGCCTCATTGAATTCGCCACGCCGAACGCCACCAACGCCCTGCACCGTCTGGGCCTCTACGCCTCCACGGAGGGTCGTTCGCTCAAGGAGCTCGGTCTCCATGTGCGGGAATTGGAACGAGCGCGAGAGTTCGGGATACCCCGTCGCGAGGACGTGGCCCGAGGTTCGGAAGTAGCCATCGACTTTCTCTGTCTACCTATTTTGAACAAGGCCGAGGTGACGGGCATCGTCGTTTTGATGCGCGACGTTTCAGAACTCAAGCGACTTGACCGACAGATCACCTCTAAGGATGCCGCCATCCGGGAAGTCCACCACCGGGTAAAGAACAACTTGCAAACTATTTCCTCACTGCTTCGACTGCAGTCACGTCGAAGCGAAGAGCCCGCGGTGAGCATGGCGTTGTTAGAAGCGGAGCGCCGCATCCGTTCGATTGCGGTGGTGCACGAGGCCCTAGCTAAAGAGCCCGGTGACGTTGTGGAGTTCAGCGAAATTGTGGACTCACTCCTAGTCATGGTGGAAGAGTCGGTGCTCACGAGTCACCCCGTCGAATTCTTAGTGGACGGTGAACTTGGCAGCCTCCCCACCGACATAGCCACTCCGCTGGCGATTGTGATTGCCGAAGTGCTCATGAACGCCGTGGAGCACGCCTTTACCGAGTTCACCAATGACGACGTAGGAATGGTCTCCTTGACCTTGCGCCATGAAGGTGGCCACGCCGTGGCTGAAGTCCGCGACAACGGTAAGGGGCTCAGTGCGAAATTCTCGCTGGAAGTACCGACCAGCCTGGGACTGTCGATTGTGCGCGACCTCGTGCGCAATCAATTACGGGGAACGATTGAGATGATCTCAGAGTCACCAGAAGCCGGCGGCGGAACGCTGGTTCGTATTCGAGTGCCGCTCGGTAGCGGCGCGTTGCGTTAGTTCGCGAGCGAACGACGACGGGCGGCGAGCCACTGCTTGCGCAGCTTCTTCCGCTCGTCTTCAGTGGTGCCACCCCATACGCCGG
>WLNA01000062.1 GCA_009726065.1 Actinomycetota bacterium | reverse complement strand
GTCGTACATCTTGCGGATGATGTCGTACGGAGGAACGCCTTCGTACTCAATCTCGTCGAGGTGGGGACGAATCTCCTTGTCGACGAAGCTGCGCATCACCTGGATGATGGCCTGGTGTTCTTCGGACCATTGGTACATGACTAGGCCTCGCGACTTACGAGCTTGAGGGTGTTGCGGTCCGTGTGCATAATCACGGTCGGCGTCTTCTGGTGCTCGATGACCGAAGTCTCGTCGTAGAAGAACGTGTCGTCGGTCACCTTGATGGTGACGGTGTAACGGACACACTTCGCGATGCGGTCGAGGTACGGGTTGGACAAGATGCCATAGACGTTGGAGCCCACAACGGCTTCGAGGTCGAATTCCTTGGCGTCGTTGGCCACGGTGCCACCGGCAATCAGAGTTGAGGCACGGGGGATTGAGAAGCAACGGGTGACCTGCTGCTCGTTGGCGTCCCACATCCAGTAACCAACTTCGGTGTGGAAGGGGTTGTCTTCGCCCTCGCGCCACGCGGCGGTGCGGTAGTCGAGGCCGTAGAGAATCTGCTCACCGTTGTCGACGGGGCCAAAAGGCTTGAAGGTCGTCTTCTCGCGGAACGGAGTCTCAGCGACCTTGCCCTTCTCATTGTGGAACGAGACGTCGAGGCCTTCGTAGCCACTCTCCCAAGTACCAATCAAGCCGGCCAGTGGGCCCCACTCTTCAAACGCCATGGTGTTTCCTCCTTGTTGGGCAGTTGCGCCCTTCGAACAGCAAAAGCCTAGAGAGTGAGGTCCCTCGCTGTGTCATTTTGCTGGGCTTTTCGCCGGGTTTGGCTCGGACCGAGCTCCACTCTTTACCTGCTCGAGACCTCGCGTGGAGGCGTGTTATCGACCATTTTTTGCCCTAAACGGGGGTAGCCTTCGAGTCGGAGAAGGGAATAACCATGCTGCAAGCTCAACGAGGTGCCGCCGCGCCAACTTCTGGGAATCAAGACCACGCGTCCATCGAAACGGCGGTCCTGGATCGTGCCGTGGCCGATGTTGCGGAAAAGGCCCTGGCCTGGGCGGCCACGACCCCCCGTGATCGTGCCGCCCTGCTCGAGCAGATTGTCGCCGACACCTACGCCGTCGCCGAAGAGTGGGCCGCCGCAGGGTGCGCGGCCAAGGGTTACGCCCCCGACTCGGTCGAGGCCGGCGAAGAGCTCTTTAGTGGTGTGGGCACGTTTATGCGCATGGCCAACGCCTTTCACCAGTCCATGTTGGACATTGTCGAAACGGGACGCCCCCAGTACCCCGGCCCCGTGCGCCACAAGCCCGGAAACCGAATCGCCGTGCAGGTTCTGCCCGGCAGTGGCTTTGACAAGTTGCTCTACTCCGGCATCACCGGCGAGGTCTGGATGGAACCAGGGATCACGGAGCCCCAGGTACAAGAGACTCAAGCCGAGATCTATAAGCACCCCGCTGAGTACGCCGGTGTTTCGCTCGTTCTCGGTGCCGGCAACGTGGCCTCACTCGGACCACGTGACGTGTTGACCAAGCTCTTTGCCGAAGGCAAGGTTGTTGTCCTGAAGGCCAACCCCGTTAATGAGTACCTCGTCCCCTACTGGGAGAAGGCCATGGCCTCACTCATCGAAAAGGGATTCCTCCGGATTGTGAGTGGCGGTGCCGCCACCGGGGCCTACCTGACGAATCACGCTCAGGTGGAAGACATCCACGTCACCGGTTCGGACAAGACGCACGACGCCATTGTCTTTGGTGTCGGTGAAGAAGGTGCCCGTCGCAAGGCCGCCAACGAGCCCCTCGTCACGAAGCCCGTTTCTTGTGAGCTCGGGAATGTTTCGCCCGTGGTCATCGTGCCGGGTGAGTGGAGCGAGAAGGACATTGCCTATCAGGCCGCCCACGTCGCGACCATGATCTCGAATAACGCCGGCTTCAACTGCTTGACCCCCCGCGTCATTGTGACGCACAAGGGCTGGGCCCAACGCGAAGAGTTCCTCTCGGCGTTGGAAGCAACGTTGGCCGCGCTGCCGACACGACGGGCCTACTATCCCGGCGCCAAGGATCGTCACGCCGCATTCCTCGTTGGTCACCCCGAAGCGCACCAGCTCGGCAACCCCGAGGGCGACCAGTTGCCATGGACAATTGTTCGCGACGTCAACCCCGACAACGCTGGCGATATGGCCTTCAACGTCGAAGCCTTCTGCGCCCTCACCAGTGAGACGGCCCTCGAGGCATCCGACGCGGCCGACTTTGTTCGTCGCGCCGTGACGTTCTGCAACGACGTGGTGTGGGGAACATTGTCCGCCACTGTTATCGCCCACCCCTCATCCCTCAAGGACCCCGTTGTTGGGGCCGCGGTCGAGCAGGCCGTGGCCGATCTGCGTTACGGATCAATCGGACTCAACCTCTGGCACGCCATGAGCTTCGCGTTCTCGACGACCGTCTGGGGTGCCTACCCCGGTCACGTCATTACCGACATTCAGTCGGGAACCGGCTTCGTCGGTAACGCCTTCTTGTTCGCGAATCCTCAGAAGTCAGTCGTTCGTGGGCCCTTCCGCTCTAACCCGGCGCCGGCGTGGTTCGCCACCAATAAGAACGGCGCGGCCGTTATGCGCAAGTTGTTGGCCTTCGAAGCGGCACCTTCGTGGCGCAAGATCCCCGGGTTGATGGCTGCTGCCCTCAAAAAGTAAGTCTCCTCCCTCGTGAGTTGGATTGACGGCGTCATTGCCGCCGTAGTCGTGTTGGCGGCCTTTCGTGGTCGCGCCACTGGGGCATTACGGCAAGTCGGCAACTGGGTGGGATTCGCCACCGGTTTCATAATCGGAACCTGGTGCGCCCCGCCACTCGCACATCACGTATCGTCTGCGATGTGGCGTCCGTTGACAGCCATCGGCATAGTCGTCGTCGTTAGTTTTCTAGGTGCGGCCTTGGGTCGACTCTGCGGTGGCGCGGCCCACCACTCGTTACGCCAAATGCACCTCGGCTCTCTCGACGCGAGCGTGGGGGCCGGCGTCGGTGTGGTGAGTGCCCTGTTGAGTTGCTGGCTCCTTGCCGGGGTCTTAGTAAACGCTCCCTGGTTTTCGCTAGCGGGCGGCATTAGTCAGTCCAAGATTCTGGTGGCCCTCGACCACGTGATGCCCCCAGTGCCCACGATTGAGGCCAAATTGGCCGGTCTCTTTCGCGGGGCCGACTTTCCGAGCGTCTTTGCCGACATCGTGGCCCCGTCAGTGCCGACGGTTACCACGCCGTCGAGCGGTGTTTCGAGCCTCCAGGTGGGTAACCGTTCAGCGGCAGTATTGAAAGTGATCGCCTCGGGAGCCTGCGGTGCGAGCCACGAGGGGACCGCCTTTGTTATCGGTCGCAATGAAGTAGTGACTAATGCCCACGTCATTGCCGGCGCATCGATGGTTCGCGTGAACGGACAACGCGCCCAAGTTCGCCTCGTCGATGTCCGTGATGACCTCGCGGTGTTATCAGTCTCCACGGGAACGCTTCCCGTGCTCCAACTGATCGATCCACCCGCTCGGGGTACCGCGACGGCCGTAGTGGGATATCCGCTCGATGGCCCACTCACGGTCACCCCCAGTGCCTTCGGCGGTTTGATCACGGCCTCGAGTCGTGACCTCTACGGTGGGGCCACGTTTGATCGCTCGCTCGCCGTTCTTAACGCGAAAGTGCAGCCGGGCAACTCCGGCAGTCCCGTTTTCGCCGGTGGTCGCGTTATCGGCATTGTGGTATCGCGGTCAACATCGCAAACCAATATTGCCTACGCCGTACCCTCTGCGGTGATTCGAGCGGATCTAGCCAAAGTGAACTTCGCGGCGACGGTCTCGACCGGCGCCTGCATCGCTAACTAAGTTTGCGAATTCCTTCAACCAGGACACCGAGTCCATCGCGTAGCTGCTCATCAGTAATTGTGAGCGACGGGAGTAAGCGGATGCAGTTGCCGTAGGTTCCGCACGAGATCACGACCACGCCCCGCTTGGTGCAGTAGTCAATAACGGCCTTCGTGAGCGCTGCGTTCGGAGTCTTGGTGCCCGGCTCGACAAACTCCACGACCAACATTGCGCCCCGACCTCGTATGTCACCAACGGTGGCGCACTCCGCCTGCACGGCGTGGAGGATTGGCACCACGAGGGCCTCAATCTCTCGGGCCCGCAGGTGCAACTTTTCGTTGCGCAGCGTTTTGATGGTGGCGAGGGCCGCGGCGGCGGCCACGGGGTTACCGCCGTAGGTTCCACCGAGTCCACCTTCGTGTACGGCGTTCATGATTTCGGCCCGACCGGTAACGCCCGCCAGTGGCATGCCGCCGGCGAGACCCTTGGCCGTGGTGACGATGTCGGGAATAACACCTTCGTGATCAACCGCAAACCATTCACCGGTGCGACAAAAACCAGTTTGGATTTCGTCGGCGATGAAGAGGGCGCCGTTGGCCTTGGTCCACGCGACGAGCGCCGGCAAGAAACCGGCGGCCGGCACGATGAAGCCACCCTCACCCTGAATGGGTTCAATCAAAATCGCGGCCACGTTGTGCGCACCAACTGAGGACTCAATGGCGGCGATAGCTCGGGCTGCCGCTTCCGCTCCGGTCAAGCCGTCGCGGTAGGGATACGAGGTGGGAACGCGGTAAACCTCTGGCGCGAAGGGTCCGAAGCGGTCCTTGTACGGCATGTTCTTTGCCGTCAGGGCCATCGTGAGGTTGGTACGACCGTGATAGGCGTGATCGACGACGACAATGGCGTCGCGACCCGTGGCCAGTCGGGCAATCTTCACGGCGTTCTCCACGGCTTCGGCGCCGGAGTTAAAGAGGGCCGAGGTCTTAGCGTGATCACCAGGCGTAATGGCGGCCAACTCTTCACAGACTTCGATGTACTCCTCGTAGGGGGTCACCATGAAGCAGGTGTGGGTGAAGTCGGCCACTTGGTTGGAAACGGCGTCAACGATGGCCGGCACGGCGTGTCCAATGGTGGTCACGGCGATG
>WLNA01000061.1 GCA_009726065.1 Actinomycetota bacterium | reverse complement strand
TGCTCACGCATCGAGATGAGGAGAGTTCATGTCACGCACCGTTATCGTCGCCGGAGCCCGTACCCCAATAGGAAAACTTTCTGGAGTATTCGCTTCGCTCAGCGCTCAAGACCTCGGTGGTTACGCCATCGCCGCCACCATGCAGCGCGCCGGTGTGGACCCCGCACTCGTTGAGGCCGTCCTCATGGGTCAGGCCATCCAGGCCGGCCAGGGTCAGATCACCGCTCGCCAGGCTGCCGTTAACGGTGGCATCCCCATGAGCGTCCACGCGACGACAATCAACAAGGTCTGCCTCTCGGGTCTTCAGACGATTTACCAGGCCGACCTCATGATTCGTTCCGGCGAAGCCGACATCGTCGTCGCCGGTGGCATGGAGTCAATGACCAACGCGCCGTACTTGTTGCCTAACGCTCGCGCCGGTTACCGCATCGGTGACCAGAAGGTCATTGACTCGATGATGTTCGACGGACTCACCTGCGCCTTCGACAATGTCGCCATGGGCCTTGGTACTGATCGCTACAACGCCGGCCGCATCACCCGTCAGCGTCAAGACGAGTTCTCGGCCCGTTCGCACCAGCTCGCCGCCGCCGCGACCGCTGCCGGCAAGTTCACCGAAGAAATCGTGAACATCTCTATCGCTCAGCGTAAGGGTGACCCCATCGTCGTCTCCATCGACGAAGGTGTGCGTGGCGAGACTACGGCCGAATCACTTGCCGCTCTCCGTCCCGCTTTCGACAAGGAAGGCACCATCTCGGCCGGAAACGCATCACAGATCTCCGACGGTGGCGCCGCCGTACTCGTCATGTCAGCCGCCAAGGCCAAGGAGCTCGGTCTCACCCCAATCGGTGAAATCCTGAGTTACGGCCAGGTCGCCGGTCCCGACGCTTCACTACTCAACCAGCCCAGCCGCGCCATCTTGAAGGCCGCCGCGAAGGCCGGTATCGACTTCCAGAGCATTGACCTGTTCGAAATCAACGAAGCGTTCGCCGCCGTTGGTCTTTCGTCAGCCGACGAACTCGGAATCAGCGAAGACAAGATCAACGTCAACGGCGGGGCGATTGCCATGGGCCACCCCCTCGGCATGTCTGGTACCCGTGTTGCACTCACCGCGCTCTACGAGCTTCGTCGCCGTGGTGGTGGCGTTGCCGCTGTCGCGCTCTGTGGTGGTGGCGGTCAGGGTGACGCGGCGATTCTTCGCGCGCTCTAAATAGTCGGTATATAAACCGCGGCCACCTCGTAGTGGCGCAGCCCAACTTGCTCATCTTCGGGAATCGCGAGGACCACGGCGGTGCCTACGGGGTAGTCAGAGACCAGTGGTTCGGGTATTTCTTCAGTGAGTTCGCTGACGAGTTGCCAGATCCAGGGAAAGTGTCCAATCACGAGCAGCGACTCGCGCACGGGGTCAATGGCGGCCAGCTGCTCGAGGACTTCGTAGGGAGTCACTTCACGGTGGCCGTTATAAATGAGTTCACTGGTTTCCAGGGCGTGGACAAAGGCCGTGCCGGCGAATCCGAGGGCGTACGTCTCGCGCGTACGGGCGGACGAGCTCACCAGGGCCGTCACCGGCCCGTACTTGGCCAACCGCTCACTGTCTAAAACACGCGTGCGAATCTCCTCGGCCTGACGGCGTCCGCGATCAGTCAGGGTCCGAACGAAGTCGTCGGTGCCCGGTTCGGCTTCGCAGTGTCGCACAATGGTCAGGAATCGCATCGCTTTAGTCTGCCGTATGACGAGCAGCGTCGAGCACCAGGCGTAGCGTGAGTCCATGATTACCGCCGCCGTCTTGCCCTGGTACCAAGCCCTCCTCATGGGGCTCCTCCAGGGAGTCACCGAACTCTTCCCCGTCTCGAGTCTGGGCCACGCTGTCCTCTTCCCCAAATTATTTGGCTGGACTGAGATGGCGCAGGCCCAGTTACAACCCGATAGCTACTTTCTCCCCCTCCTCGTCGCCCTCCACGTCGGCACGGCCATTGGCCTCATCGCCTACTACCGTGCGACCTGGATTGATCTCTTCCGCGGCCTCCTAGTCCAACTCGGTCGTGCCCGCGCTGAAGGTCCATCGACACTCTGGACCGTCAACCGACCCACCACCGATGCACGCTATCGACTGCTCTTTCTCATCGTGCTCGGCACTATTCCCGTCGGATTAGTCGGGCTCGTTTTTGAACACAAGCTCCGTTCTATATTTTCGAAACCCCACTACGCGGCCATCTTTCTCACCATCAACGGCGTGATCATGCTGCTGGGTGAACTCATTCGTCGTCGAGTTGCCCACCGCGATGCCCGTCACCAGTTAGCCAATCTCGGTACTACCAACGCCACCATCATTGGGAGCTCTCAGATTGCTGCGCTCTTCGCGGGCATCTCACGCAGCGGCGTGTCCATGGTGGCCGGACTGTTACGTGGACTCAACCACGCCGACGCCGCCGAGTTCAGCTTTCTGCTAGCCACCCCCGTCATATTCCTGGCCGGGATGTACAAAATCCCCGACCTCATCGGTCCACTCGGGAATGGCATCCGGATCCAAGCCCTCGTCGCCGCCATTGTCGCTGGGTTCGCCGCATACTTCTCGGTGAAGTTTCTGGCTAAGTGGTTTACGACACACACACTGTGGATTTTCGGGGTCTACTGCATAATCTTGGGCGTCATCTCCATGATGACGATTGGTTAGTGCGCTAAGCCCTGCGAGAGCACTCGGCGACCTTCGAGCGCGCGACCAATCGTTTGATCATCGGCGAACTCCATGTCGCCGCCGACCGGTAGGCCGGTGGCCACTTGAGTCACTCGCAGTCCGGTGTCGGCAAGTTGCTTGGAGAGGTAGAGCGTCGTGGCGTCGCCCTCCACCGTGGGGCTCAGCGACAAAATCACTTCTTGAATCGTGTCGTCATGGAGGCGCTGTAAAAGTTCGCGCACTTTTAGTCGATCCGGCGTGACACCTTCGAGGGGATTAATCAGTCCGTGCAGTACGTGGTAGCGACCTCGGAATGCGTTGGACCGTTCGATTGCGAGTACGTCACGGGGCTCTTCGACGACGCAGAGAATCGTACCGTCCCGGCGCGAATCACCACAGAGAGAACAGACGCCATTGTTCTCCGAGATATTGCAACACTGCGGGCAGAGCGACAAACTCGATTTCATCGACAGAATGGACTCCACCAGTCGGCGGGTGTCCTCGTCAGGCTGACGCATTAACCAAAAGGCAATCCGCTGGGCCGACTTAGGACCGACCCCAGGGAATCGACCCAGCTCGTCGATGACCGACTGGAGCGAAGGGGGGTAACTCACTAGACCTCTTCCGCATTCGGAAAGGCTTCCTTAAGCAGGTGCGCTTGGAAGTCATGCGTGAGAACGGGGCTGTCGTCAATCTCCTCGTAACTGACGTCGGCCTCTTCCGCCATCCGAACGCTGGAAGCGGCCGGAGCTGCGGGATCAACGGGAGCCACCCCGTCGAAGGTCCACGCCAGCTGAATACGTGTACCAAACTCCTTATCGAGTGCCGCACGGAAGCCGTCTTCGATTCGTTCGGCCGCACTACGCAGGCCCGAACCAGTGAGGGCAATCGTCAAAACACCCCCTTCAAACGATCGCCACTCGGACGTGCGAAGAAGTGCCTGAGCCGAACGCATCAGCGTCGGCATGACGGTGCTCTCAATGCGAGTCACGACATCACGCAATGTCAGCGAGGACAGGTCGGTCGATATCGGGGTGGCCGCAACGGCCGCTTGCTCCGCTGCTGGCTCTTCGGGCGAGGCCGCCGCGGCGACAGGCTCAGCTGGTGCTGGGCTCGCCGGGGTGGGTTGAGCAGCAGCCGTGGCCGTTCGCTGCAAACCGGCAATCGGGCGTGATGGTGTCGGTGTTCTCGGGGCCGGAGGCGTCGGCACAGCTGAACCACCCTGGGCCACCTGCTTTTCCAACTTGGCCACGCGCTCGAGCAGAGCCGCCACGTCGTTGTCGAGTTCGGGATGGGTTAGGCGGGCCACGGTCACTTCTAAGACAACGGTCGGGTCCGGGGCGCTGTGCATCTCGCGCACCGTCTTGCCGAGGGCCTCAATAATCCGCACGGTCTTGGGCAACCCAAACTGATGACCCCACGCGGCGAGCCGTTCGCGGTCACCGGCGTAGAGATCGGATACTTCGGGCGCCACCAAAAGCAAGAAGGCCTGGCGTAGTTCCGCAATCAAATTCTCCGCCAACTGCTCCGGGTCCCACCCGTCACGAGCCAGTCGGGCCAGTTGGGTCAATGCGGCCACAGCATCGCTTTCGGCGAAGGCGGCGAAGAGTGCTTCGAAGTCGGGGCGCACGTCGGAACTGAGGCCAGAAGCCACGATCTGGTCGAGCGCACTGAGGGCGTCTCGGGCCGAACCCTTGGCCCGCTGCACCGCGATGTCGACCGAGTTACCGTCGACGGTGAGGGCGGCTCGCGTCACCACGTCTTTGAGTAATTCACCCAAGACATCGGGAGCGATGAGGCGAAATTCGAGATGCTGCGTTCGGGACTTAATGGTGTCGAGCACCTTGTGCGGATCGGTGGTGGCCAGGACAAAGACGACGCCGTGTGGGGGCTCTTCGAGAGTCTTGAGCAGCGCGTTCGAGGAGGCCTTAGTCAACATGTGGACTTCGTCGATGATGTAGACCTTGTGCCGGCCGGCCGTTCCGATCCAGGCCGAAGCGGCGAGCTCGCGGACGTACTCCACCCCGTTGTTCGACGCGGCGTCCAGCTCGACGACATCGAGTGAGGCACCCTGGGTAATCGCCACACAACTGGCACAGGCGTTACAGGGGTCGCCGTCAACGACGTTCGGACAGTTCAACGCCTTGGCGAGAATGCGAGCCGTGGAGGTCTTGCCCGTTCCGCGAGGACCCGAGAAGAGATAAGCGTGCACGACTCGGTCATTAGCCACGGCACCTTGCAGCGCACGGATGACGTGCTCTTGTCCACGGATTTCGCTGAAGCGCCCCGGACGGAAACGGCGGTAGAGCGAGTTAACGCCTTCGGGAACCATGGGGGGTTGCACAACGTCAGTCACGACGCGAGCCTACCGGTGAGTTGGGTCAGATTCCGGAGTCCAAAGCGATGGCCAGGCGATCTGCGGCACCCGGAGCAATCCGCTGAGAGCTGCTGGCTTCCGCCCC
>WLNA01000060.1 GCA_009726065.1 Actinomycetota bacterium | reverse complement strand
TCGTCTTCTAAGACTTGTCGGGCTCGCCGTGGTCGGCGTTGGCCGAACCGGTTCGCCAGAATGCCTTCACTGAGATTTGCTCGTTCGCAAGACCTCGATCCAGCAATGCGGTGCGCATGGTCTTCATGGCCTTGAACTCACCGAAGAGATAGGCGTGACCTTCATCAGGGGGGAATGCGAAGGCCGCGAGTCCGTGCAGTAGTGCCTTGGCGTCGCCCAACGAGGCGTCTTGATCTAAGAAGATGCCCGTGGCCCCGATGCCCTCCGGTAAGTTCGGCGTTACGGCGTCGTCGGGGTGTGGCGTCTCGACAATGAAGATGGCCCGACCGGGCTCCTCGATACTTTCGGCCATGCGATAGAAGGCGCCGAGGCTGCTGGCGTCACCGACGAAGAGGTGCCAATCGGCCATGGGGTCCAGCGGGATTTTGCCACGGGGCCCAACAACATCGAGTTCGTCGCCGATTTGGACTTCGCGGGCCAAGGTTGCCCCGGGACCCTCGTGCCCGGTGGCGATCCAGAGAATGATTTCGTCGAGCTCCGTGTTGGCCGAGCGCACTGAGTAGCGGCGTCGAATGGGCCGACCCTCGTGGCTCACTTCGAGCATCACGTCATTGCCGGGAACGCCGGCGAGTTCGCTGACGCCACGCAGAGTGATCGCTCGCAAGGTGGGTGAGATCTGTTCCGCCGCAGCCACGACCCCGACCTTGGCGCTAATACCGAGGCGGCTGGCTAGTTCGATGGAGGTTGGGTCTAAGGGGCGGGTCACTCGGAAATCCTACGGGGATACCCCCGTTTTGAACACCTGTTCGGTACATTGATGGGGAAGTGTCAGCCGCTAAGAAACCCGCCAAGAAGGCGCCGGCCCGCGCCAGCGGACGAGCAGCCACCAAGGCCGCTGCGAAGACGAGTATCTGGGAACGCCACCGACGCGACCTCTGGATCTTGGCTCTTGTAGTGGTGGGTTTTTTCGTGCTCTTCGCCGAAATCGGACTCCTGGGCCCTACTGGTCACGTCATCGAGACTGGCCTGCAGAGTGCCCTCGGTCTGGGTCGCTATGCCGCCACCGTGATCTTCCTCGGACTGGCCGTGCTCATGCTCTGGGGCAAGGTTGATATCGACCGCATCCGCTTAGGGGTCGGCCTAACCCTCGGCCTCGCTGGATTTAGCGGCATCTCCCACTTCATCGGCAACAGTCCAACGATTCACGCCACCACCAATGACCTCGGATCGGCCGGGGGCTACCTCGGTGTTGTTGTTGGGGGAGGCCTGCACGGCGTCCTTGGTATGGCCGGTGCGACCGTGGTTCTCCTCGCAGTGTTGGTAGTTGCGACGATGGTCCTTACCGGCATTGGCCTTCGAGTCCTCGTGGCCAGTCTCTGGTCTGCGATTCGCTGGTGCGGCCGCACGTTGGCCACCTGGTGGAGTGCGCGGCCCGAACGAGTTGAACTTGAAGACGAAGTGGTCGAAGAAGAGGCGCCCGCTCGGACTCGCCGTCGTAGGGATCCCCCAATTGAAGAGTTCCCAGTCCAAACGACTGAGGAGTACGACGAAGCCATGGCGGCCGAAGCGGCGCTTGGCGACCATGAGTCCGACGTTGAGATCGCCGACGTGCCGGCCAAGCCGAAGCGCGCCAAAAAGGTGATAGCGCCGATTGCTAAGGGCGACTGGACGCTGCCGAGCATGGGCCTCCTCGCTCGGATTAAAGAACAAAAGCAGGACCGGACTGCAGTCGACGCCGCCGGTGAAGAGCTCGTTGACGCCCTCGCGGCCCATGGTGTTGAGACCACGTTGGTGGGCTACACGATCGGGCCATCGGTCACGCGTTTCGAACTCGAACTCGGTGCCGGCGTGAAAGTTGCCAAGGTCACTTCGCTCAACCGTGACATCGCCTACGCCATGGCCTCACCCGATGTGCGCATCTTGGCCCCTATTCCCGGTCGCTCGGCCATCGGTGTCGAAGTTCCGAACCGTCAGCGCACGCTCGTCTCACTCGGCGACTTGCTCGCCTCCGAAGAAGCCATTTCGGCTACCCACCCCCTCGACGTGCCACTCGGTCGTGACATATCTGGTCAGACTGTGGTGATCAACTTGGCCGAGATGCCCCACGTGCTCATCTCGGGTGCCACGGGTGCCGGAAAGAGTTCTTGCATTAACTCGCTCATCACCTCGCTCGTTATGCGTGCGACACCTGATGAAGTTCGCATGATTCTGATTGACCCCAAGCGGGTCGAGCTCGGACAGTACAACGACCTGCCACACTTGTTGACCCCGGTTGTTGTGGATCCTCGTAAGGCCGCCGGAGCCCTGCACTGGGCCGTGAAGGAGATGGAGCGTCGCTACGACATCCTGGCTGAGAACGGCGTTCGCGACATCACGAGTTACAAAGAGATGCTGGCCAAGGGTCAGATTGAAGTTGCACCCACCGACGAAGAGATCGGTGCTGAGATTCTCGAGCGCGTGACTGGTCTCGAGACAGACTTGCCACCGAACGGTCCCGAAGAGTTTCCCTACATCGTCATCGTGGTCGACGAGCTCAACGACTTGATGATGGTGGCGGCCCGTGACGTGGAAGAGTCCGTAGTGCGCATTGCTCAGATGGCTCGTGCCGTTGGTATTCATCTGGTGCTCGCCACGCAGCGCCCCAGTGTGGACGTCATCACAGGAGTGATCAAGGCCAACGTGCCGAGTCGCATGGCCTTTGCCGTTTCCTCGCTGGCCGACAGTCGGGTGATCTTGGACCAGGCCGGTGCCGAACGTCTCATCGGTAAGGGAGACATGCTCCTACTCACCGCATCGTCCAACGTCTCACGTCGCCTCCAGTCACCATGGGTCTCAGAGGACGAAGTGCGCACTATCGTCGACACCTGGAAGAGCCAGGGCGGCCGACCCGAGACGGGCGCCAGTTTGGAACTCGAAGCGGTAGCCGTTGGCGGGGGTCAGTCTTCTTCTGGTGGCGGCTACGGCGGTAACGAGGACGATGACGACGAAGCGTTGCGGCAGGCCCGCGACTTGGTGATTCGCACCCAATCGGGCTCAGTATCGATGCTGCAGCGCAAGTTGCGCGTCGGATTCGCTCGCGCCGGGCGCCTCATGGACATGCTCGAAAACGAAGGGACCGTCGGACCCGGTGAGGGCTCTAAGTCTCGCAAGGTCCTGATTACCCAAGAAGAGCACGAAGCTCAAAACGGCTAACGCCTACGCTTAGAGCATGCGCGTACGTGTTCCAGCCAGTTCGGCCAACCTCGGCCCGGGGTTTGATGCACTCGCCATTGCTTTGGATATTCCAATCGAAGTCTCCGTCGAGTTGGCTGATGAACTGTCCTTGAGCGCTGAAGGATTTGGCTCAGAGTTGACCGATCCTCCTAAGCATCTCGGGGTGGCCATTGCTACCGAAATCCTGGGTCATCAGAACTTCACCCTCCACATCAAGTCCTCGATTCCTCTGGCGCGTGGTTTGGGCTCTTCGGCCGCACTGGCGGTTGCGGTCGCTAAGGCGGCCGGGTCCTTAGACCCATTGGCCATTGGTACTCGAATTGATGGGCACGCCGAAAATGCCGCAGCCTCTCTCTTTGGTGGTTTCGTGACGGCCTCAGTCGAGGACGGCGAGATCTTCGTGGCCTCCCTGCCGCTCGACTCGGCTCTTCGTTTTGTCGTGGTTATCCCCGAGCGCGAACTCGCTACCGCGGACGCTCGTCGTGTTCTCCCCACCACCGTTTCGTATCACGACGCCGCCTTCAACCTCTCTCGGGTGGCCCTGCTAACAGCTGGTCTGGCCGACCACACATTGCTCCAGGCCACGGCCATGGACGACCGACTTCATCAGCCGTTCCGCATGGGTCTCTTGCCATTTGCCGCCGACGTGTTGCGCGTGACTCGCGAAGCCGGAGCATTGGCATCGTGCTGGTCGGGAGCCGGCTCAACCATGCTGGCCGTGGCCACCGACGCAACGGCCTCTGCTGTAGCTGAAGCGGCTCGCAATGTCCTCAATCAACACTCCGAACCGGGAACGGTCCAGATCGTTGAGGCTGATCGACGCGGACTTCAAGTTCTGTGACCCTCGCCAGACTGGCCCGGCCCCCCAAGAGTGCGGCCAGAGCTGGTGGAATGGTGCTGTTAGGTGCCCTCTTTGTTCAGTACTCAGCAGCGTTGGTCGCCCCAATCTTTGTGGTCGTCGGTGCGGCAGCAACGAGTGCTTGGCGTTTCAGCGTTGGCGCACTAGTTCTACTCGCATTAGCTCGCCCCAAGGTGTGGCGCTGGACGCGAAGGCAGTGGATCGGTGCGTTCGCGCTCGGAATTTCAACGGCCTTCATGAACCTCTGCTTCTTTCAGGCAATTGATCGCATCAATCTCGGAACGGCCGTGGCGATTGAATACCTCGGTCCTTTCCTGGTTGCGGCACTTGGCAAACGATCGCTTCGCCACGTCGTATTCGTGTTGGTAGCGGCACTCGGTGTCTTGGCGCTGGCTCGTCCTGGTGGCGACGTGTCTGTCACGGGCCTCGCCTTTGCGGCCTTGGCCGGCGTGGGTTGGGCCGGTTACGCATTCGCTTCGTACTACGTCGGTGACGAGACCCCTGGCTTCGATGGACTCGCCATGGCAATGACTATTGCCGCGGTTATCACCCTTCCTTTTCTTCCGGCCTCCATCGTGCCAATGTTCGACCACGGGCTCGTTCCCCGCATGGTGATTGCCTCGGTTGCTGCGGTGGTCTTGGGCTTCGGTGCCGAGATGCAGGCCCTCCGTCGACTCCCGCCCAGCATCGTGGGAGTGCTGCTGGCTCTCGATCCGGCCGTCGCCTTCGCGGTGGGGTTTTTGGTCCTGGGTCAGCCAATACTCGGTTGGGACATCGTGGGAACGGGTCTGGTCATCATCTCGGGGATCGCGGTAACCCGCGACGCCTAGGTGAATTCCTGCTCACCGGTAGAATTTGCTGGTGAGCACGGCCCGTACCTTTGAGATTCATACGTACGGCTGCCAAATGAACGTCCACGACTCCGAACGGCTAGCGGGACTTATGGTGGCCGATGGTCTCGTTCCGGTGGAGCCCGGGCAGCAGGCCGACGTCGTTCTCTTCAACACCTGCACGATTCGTGAGAATGCCGATAAGCGCCTCTACGCCGCCCTCGGGCAGCTCAAGGCTCTTAAGCAGAGTCGCCCCGACATGCAGATCGCCGTTGGTGGTTGCATGGCCCAAAAGGATCGTGAGTCCATTATCAAGCGGGCCGGGTTCGTCGACGTCGTCTTTGGCACCCACAACATTGGCTCCGCCCCCGGCCTGCTGCGCCGATCGTTGACCGAGGGCCCGCTCGTTGAGATTCTCGACGCCCCCGACCCCGAGGCCCACCTCGACATGGCTCCCGCATTGAACGCGGTGCGCGAAGTGCCCTGGGCCGCTTGGGTGACCGTGCAGAC
>WLNA01000006.1 GCA_009726065.1 Actinomycetota bacterium | reverse complement strand
CGGGTAGCCTGAATCCACCGTGGCCACTCCTTTTACTCCGCTCGACCAGTCGAAAATCCGCAATTTTTCGATTATTGCCCACATTGACCACGGCAAGTCGACGTTGTCGGACCGCATCTTGGAGATCACGCACGCGGTCGACTCACGCAATATGCGGGCCCAGTACCTCGACTCCATGGATATTGAACGGGAGCGGGGTATCACCATTAAGGCCCAGAACGTCCGCGTCGAGTTTGAGGGCCACATTCTGCATCTCATCGATACGCCCGGCCATGTGGACTTTGGCTACGAAGTATCTCGATCGCTGGCCGCCTGTGAAGGGGCCGTTCTCCTCGTCGACGCCAGCCAGGGTATTCAGGCCCAGACGTTGGCCAACTGCTACCAGGCCATCGAAAACAACTTGGAGATTGTGGCCGTTCTTAACAAGATCGACCTGCCCGCGGCCGACCCCGACCGGTGCCGCGAAGAGCTCGACCGAGTCCTCGGTATTCCCTCGGATCAGATCTTGACCATCTCGGCCAAGACCGGTGTGGGCGTGCCCGAGTTGCTGCGCGCCATCGTGGACCGTATTCCAGCACCCCAAGGTGACCCCGAGGCTCCGTTGCGCGGTCTCATCTTTGACTCGCACTTCGATCAGTACCGAGGCGTAATCTCGTCGGTCCGCATCATGGAGGGCACGCTGCGGGCCAACCAAAGGATTCGTTTGATGCAGGCTGGCAACAGTTACGACATTGAAGAGATTGGCAAGCGCACGCCGGCCATGCTGCCGCTCCCGGCCCTCGGGCCCGGTGAAGTGGGTTATCTCATCGCCGGCATCAAGGAAGTCGGTTCGGCGAAGTCTGGTGAGACCGTTACTGATGCCGTGAAGCCGGCCACCGAACCGTTGGCCGGGTACCAGGACCCCAAGCCCATGGTCTTTTGTGGCATCTACCCCATCGACGGCGATGACTTGCCCGACCTTCGTGACTCCCTCGACAAGCTGAAACTTAATGACGCGAGCATTACGTTTGAGCCCGAGACATCCCACGCCCTCGGCTTTGGATTCCGCTGCGGCTTCTTGGGACTGCTCCACATGGAGATTGTGCGTGAGCGTCTCGAGCGTGAGTTTGACCTCGCGATTATCGCCACGGCTCCCTCAGTGGTGTATCGGGCCTATCTCACTGACGGATCCGAGCAGTACATCGACAATCCCACCGAGATGCCTGAGGTCAGCCGCATTGATCACATCGACGAACCGATGTTGGACATCTCCATCCTCACGCCCTCGGAGTATCTCGGCGCAGTGATGGACCTCTGTCAGTCCCGTCGTGGCGAAATGACCAAGATGGACTACCTCTCCGTGGAGCGTGTGGAGATTCGCTACAAGATTCCTCTCGCCGAAGTGGTTATCGACTTTTTCGACGCCCTGAAGAGTCGCACCAAGGGCTATGCCAGTTTGGACTACGAACCCGGTGAGTACATCACCAGTCAGCTGGTCCGTGTTGATCTCCTTATTAACGGGGCTGCTGTGGACGCCTTTTCGACGATTGTCCATAAGTCCAACGCCGAGTACTACGGACGTCGGATGGCGGAGCGCCTCAAGGAACTGATTCCCCGGCAAATGTTTGACGTGCCCATACAGGCGGCCATCGGTGGGCGCATCATTGCCCGCGAAACGGTGAAGGCCATTCGTAAAGACGTGCTGGCCAAGTGTTACGGCGGTGACATCACTCGAAAGCGCAAACTTTTGGAGAAGCAAAAAGAAGGTAAGAAGCGCATGAAGAACATTGGGCGCGTCGAAGTGCCCCAAGAGGCTTTCGTGGCCGCCCTCAAACTTGAGGACTAGTCAGCCGCGCTAACCACGCCAAGGCTTCGCAAGCCAAAACCGTGTGTTCGGCTATTTCAATTTGTAGATGCAAGATGGCCAGCAGCGCGGTCCAGCCCAGCGCCCTCAACCGAAGCCCTTCGTCTTCGTTGCCGTAGCTCTGCCAAAAACTCCCGTGAGCCACGACTGGCAGCGAGAATAGGGCACCACCAAGGTCCACTGCGGGGTCGCCACAGGCCAAGTCGCTGAAGTCGACAAGGCCCACCAGTTCCTGATTGTCGTAGATGAGGTTGCCGGGATGAATGTCCCCGTGGATCCACACTGGTTGATCTGTGAAGGGTTGGGCGGTCAGGCCGCGGTCGAAGTGAGGCATGACAATCTCCGCCGTCTGGGAATCTACGGCCGTTAGACGAGTCTGAAGATTTTCACTCCGGCGGTCGAGGGCTACGCCGCGCAGGGGATTGCGAGGTGCGTCAGGTGGAGCAGCGCGATGGAGGGCACGTAGCGCCGCACCTAGCGTGGCGGCACTCGCAGCGCGAACTTTTAATGGAGAGTCAAAACCGGTGCGACCGTTCACGAAGTGGGTGACGCTCCATGGGTAGGGATACTGCGCAGTTGGTTCACCGGCGAAGAGCACGGCCGGGGTTTGGACGGGCAGGGAACGGGTAACTTCGTTTAACCACCGCTGTTCATTACGCAGCGCGCCGACTGCTTCGTGGCGACGGGGGAGGTGAACGGCCCGATGGCCCACGCACCAGATCTCATTGTCAAATCCCCGAGCCCAAAACGACGGATCCTCCGAAGCGGGCCAAGGGGAAGTGGCCATGAGCGACCGGACAATATTGGCGTCGATTGTGACATCGGCGTGGGGAATTCCCGGCATAGCGACCTCCTTTCTTTAGGCTAGATGGCAACTATTCGGGCCCTCGGCGCCCGGCTTCAAGAAGCACGATTTCTCTGGCACTCGGTAGGATTGAGTGCCAGAAGGAGGATTGATGACGCGCCCCGCACCACGTACAACACCAGAATCAGCCGACGACATGGACGTTCGCAAGGCTGCCGTCCTGGCCGCCGTCATCACGGCTCACATCGACACCGCCCATCCCGTTGGCTCGCAGACAATTCATGGTTCCGCCGGTATCTCTGCCTCACCGGCCACGATCCGCAGCGAGTTGGTCGCCCTTGAGCGTTCCGGGTATCTCCAGCAGCCTCACACGTCGGCCGGTCGAGTGCCGACCGAGAAGGGCTATCGCTACTTTGTCGATCACCTCGGTCGAGGCAAACTCTCGCCACCCAAAGTGCAACAGCTCAGCTCGTTCATCGGCTCCGTTCAAGGTGAGCTGAAGTCGGTCTACGAACAGATCTCGACCAAACTCTCGGATGTCACGCGCTACCCCGCAGTGATTGTCGGACCGGGCCACATCAACAC
The DNA here is from genome assembly GCA_009726065.1 of Actinomycetota bacterium. Lineage (GTDB taxonomy): Bacteria > Actinomycetota > Acidimicrobiia > Acidimicrobiales > RAAP-2 > RAAP-2. The sequence goes on along the minus strand of WLNA01000006.1, from coordinate 32,364 downwards.
CACCGTTCGCGACGCCCACCTTGTTGATTTTGGTCAGCGTCGAATTCTGATTGTCCTCACGATGTCCGACATGGACGTTCAGAAGTTGACAGTCTCCCTTGATTTTGATGTTTCAACACAAGATGTGACCGACGCGGCTCAACAACTCAAGGCACTCCTCATCGGCACTACCGTTCGTGACCGCTTTGAGCTGCCGGCCGTATCAACGACTCCGGCCCGACTGGTCCGCCACGCGGTAGAGGCCATCTGGAGTGAAGCGGGCGAGACCGAAGGTGAGCAGGTCTTTGTTGGGGGCACATCCAAAGTGGCCGACTCCTTCGACACGCTCGAGACGACGCGCCAGGTCCTCGACGTCCTAGAGAAACAACTCGTCATTGTCTCTTTGTTCAAAGATCTCCTTCAGCGTGGCGCTTCCGTCTCAATTGGTTCCGAGCACGGATATCTCCCGCTGGCCGAATGCGCCGTGGTCGTGGCCCCGCTCACAATTGATGGTCAGAACGCCGGAGCCGTTGGCCTCCTGGGTCCCACACGTATGAAGTACGGCGAAGCTATTGCCGCGGCTGATGTTGTCTCCGAGCAGCTCGCCGGTCGCCTGAGCGTGGAGGCTCAGCGTGGCTAGCCCCAATCTCTACGAGTTACTCGAAGTTGACGGCTCGGTATCGAACGATGATCTGAAGAAGGCCTATCGACGCTTGGCTCGTCAGTATCACCCTGATGCCAATCCCGGTGACACTGTTGCCGAAGCTCGATTTAAGGAAATCTCGCAGGCTTACGAAATTCTCTCGGACCCCGACCGTCGGGCCCACTACGACCGCTTCGGCTCGGATGTCAACGGCCAATCTGGCTTCGACGGTGGTTCCGTCCAGGATCTCTTCGACATGTTCTTTCAGGGCTTTGGCGGCGGTGGCGGTCAACGGCGCAGCGGTCCTCAGCCCGGTCCCGATGCCGAAGTCTCCCTCCGCATTACTTTGCACGAAGCGGCTTTTGGAATTAGTCGCGAAGTAACTGTGACATTGCCAGTCGCCTGCTCCGGCTGCGATGGCAAGGGCGCTGCGCCCGGTACTTCGGCCAAGACGTGTGGCGCCTGTGACGGTGCCGGTCAAGTACGACGGGTGCGTAATTCCATGCTCGGACAGATGGTGACGGCCTCGCCGTGCAATGCCTGTAGCGGATACGGCAGCACCTTTGAAAAGCCCTGCACTGAGTGTCGCGGCGAAGGTCGCCGAAACGACAAGAAGACCATCACCATTGCCGTCCCGTCGGGTATCGAGCACGGATCGACAATGCGTCTCAGTGGTTACGGCCCGGCCGGCCAGCGCGGAGCGCCCAACGGCACGCTCTTTGTTCACCTTCTCGTCGAAGATGACCCTCGCTTTGAGCGCAACGGTGACGATCTCCATCACGAGGTCACCATCTCCTTCACCCAAGCCGTTCTGGGTGGAACCGTCACCGTTCCGACGCTGGAAGATGACGAAGTAGTCACCATTCCGTCGGGCAGCGCCCACGGCACCATCCTGCGAGTCCGCGAAAAGGGCATTCCCCATATGCGCCACCGAGGACGCGGCGATCTCTTCGTTCACTTGGCTATTGAGGTTCCAGCCGACCTGGACCAACATGCCGAGAGCATCCTCCGCGAGTTTGCGGCGGCGCGGGGGGAAGATGTAGCTGAGGCGGCACACGGTCTGTTCTCACGGAAGAAGGCGAGCAAGAAATGAGTCTCAAGGATTTCGAGCGACGCGTTGACGCGTTGACGCAAATGCGTGTAGCCGATGTAACAGATCCCGTGCTGAGCAAGGACGACGCGCACCATCTCTTTAAGGTGTTGCGCGCCGATGCGGGCGAGGAGATTGTCGTGACCGACGGCCAAGGTAAGTGGGCCTTCGCCGTCGTTGGCGACAAGGCCATCACCCGCACGTCGGAAGTCGAAGTGGATCCGGAGCCGTATCCCACCGAGCTGTTCCTCGTGCCCCTGAAGGGTGACAAGTCTGAACTGGCCGTATCCAAGTTGGTCGAACTCGGTGTGACGAGCATTACACCAGTGATCTCGTCGCAGATGTCCGTGAAGTTCAAGGGTGAGCATCGCGACAAGATTCTCGATCGCTGGCGCCGTATTGCCGAAGAGTCGAGTGGTCAGTGCCGCCGGACCTACGACATTGTGATTAAAGACCCCGTCAATGTCAGCGACGTCCCCCTAGACGTGGCCGTGGCCGAACCGGGAACGACCGGATCGCTTCGGGGCGTTCGCGCCATCGCTATTGGACCTGAAGGTGGTTGGGCGACCGATGAGTGGCCCCAGAACCAGGCCCGCATTGGTCTCGGGAACACGGTGCTCCGCGGGGAGACGGCGGCCATCGTGGCGGCCACCCTGCTCGTCCTGCGAGGCGAAGGCTGGGCCGTGACATCGTATGAAGGCGCCGTTCGCAATAACGGCTTTATTCAATGAGCGACTGTCTTTTTTGCAAAATCGTCGCCGGAGATATCCCCTCGACCATGGTGGCGGAAAACGCAGTGGCGTACGCCTTCGACGACATTGCCCCCACCGCACCGGTGCACGTCCTCGTCATTCCCAAACACCACATCACGAGTGCCGATCACCTGCCGAGCGATCACAACGGCATCTTGGATGAAATGGCCCTCTTGGCCCAACAAGTGGCTGACGTCAAAGGTATCCGTGAGTCGGGCTACCGTCTCGTTATGAACGTGGGCCGTGACGGACAGATGACGGTGCCGCATCTGCATCTCCACGTGATTGGTGGCCGTCTCATGGAGTGGCCCCCCGGATGAGTTTGCCTTCGTCGGACGGAACGTTCGATACGGTCACGACCTACGTGCCCAATACCAATCTGATGTCGGGCCTCCTGGGTCCGCGCGATGAGTATCTGCGGGTTATTGAAACAGCCTTTCCGGCCGTGGCCATTCGCGTGCAGGGAAATCAAATCGCCGTCACGGGTCCAGATGCCCCTCGCGTCCTCCGCCTCTTCGATGAGTTAGTGCTTCTTCTAGAAAGTGGCCAAGCACTCGACGCCACCAAGATCGGTCGCACCGTCGACATGGTCTTAGATGATCTGCGCCCCAGTGAGGTTCTCCGTCACGAAGTCATGCGCGGGGCCAAGGGCAAAGCAATCCGTCCGAGCACGGCCGGCCAGAAGCGTTACAGCGACGCAATAAGTAGTTCGACGGTGACTTTCGGTATTGGTCCGGCCGGAACCGGAAAGAGTTACCTCGCCGTGGCTGCTGCCGTTCAAGCCCTCCAGCACCGCCAGGTGCAGCGCATTATCCTGACTCGTCCCGCCGTGGAGGCGGGGGAGCGCTTGGGATTTTTGCCGGGTGACTTGATGGCCAAAGTCGACCCGTACCTTCGACCGCTCTATGACGCCCTGCACGAGATGCTCGGGGCCGATGGGACCATGCGTCTCATGGAGAAGGGCACCATTGAAGTGGCTCCACTGGCCTTTATGCGAGGACGCACCCTCAACGACGCCTTCATCATCTTGGACGAAGCACAAAATACGACACCCGAACAGATGAAAATGTTCCTCACGCGCATTGGCTATGGCTCCAAGGCCGTAGTGACGGGTGACCTTACGCAGGTCGACCTGGGCGGTGGACGAAGCGGATTGACCCTGGTTGAGAAGATTCTTGAAGGCGTTCCGGGCGTCAGTTTTGTGCATCTCAATGCAAGGGACGTCGTTCGTGCCAAGATTGTGGCCGACATCGTCGCCGCATATGACCGCCACCCCTCATGACTATTGACCTCTTCGTAAGTGACGAACAAGATCACATTGTGATGGACCTCGAGCGCTGGTCGGCGCTCGCCCAGGCCGCCCTCCGTGAAGAAGGCGTCCGAGGGGCTGTTGAGGTCTCTCTCATTTTCTCGGACGAACCAACCATCGCCGACCTGAATGAACGGTTCATGGGCAAGAGTGGTCCGACCGATGTCTTGAGTTTTCCCATTGATGACGAACCTCTCTATAGCGGCCGATTCCCTGATTCTGGCGGGACGGGGCCAGGGGAGCCCATCGCTCCGATGATTCCCCAGCTCGTTGGCGACATCGTGATCTGTCCCAGCGTGGCCGAGCGCAACGCCGTCGATCACGAAGTCACCTTCGATGATGAGATTGCCCTACTTGTCGTCCACGGGGTTCTACACCTGCTCGGTTGGGATCACATGGAAGACGATGAAGCCGAGCGCATGGAAGCACGTGAGCAAGAGATCTTAAAACGTCACTATCGCCTAAGGATTGTTAAGTGATCGCAGCTGCCTGGAAGTCAACCGATACCGCTTTGATGGCTACGGTCATCGCCCTACTCTCGTTATCGGGCTTCTTCGCCCTGGCCGAGACGGCACTGGTTCGCATGTCGCGCTCGAAAGCTGCAGCGTTGCACGACGAACGCCTACGAGGAGCAGCAGCGCTTGAGCGGCTCGCGAGTTCGCCGGACAAGTTCCTGAATCCACTGCTCCTACTAATCCTCGTCTGCCAGTTGGTTTCCGCAACACTGGTCGGCGTGCTCGCCGAGCACCAGTTCGGCGCCGCTGGCTTGATTGTGGCCACCGTGCTGGAAGTCGTTGTGATCTTCGTCATTTTCGAGGCCATCCCTAAAAACTTTGCCGTGATGCACTCGGACTCCTCCGCACTCTTTGCGGCGCCAATCATCGAGCTCATATTGAAGTTTTGGCCCATCAAGTGGATCTCCTTCGTACTGCTGAGCTTGGCGCACGCGGTGCTCCGACCATTCGGGAGCGTCGAAGATGGCCAGAAGGTTACTGAATCAGAGATCATCGCCATGGCGACCGTGGCCCACTCGGATGCCTCGATTGACCGATCGGAACGAGACTTCATTCGCTCCATGCTGCTCATGGGTGTGACCATCGTGCGGGAAATCATGATTCCCCGTATTGACATGCTGACGGTCAGGTCCGAACAGACGGTGCAAGAGGTACTCGACTACGCCGTCAGTGAAGGTCGCACCCGATTCCCAGTTCTCGGTGAGGATATCGACGACATCGTGGGCGTTGTCAACTTGCGCTGGCTGTTGAAAGAATTGAAGAAGGGCAACGGCGCAAAGGCGCTTTCCGAACTCAAGATGAACGAACCAACCTTTGTCCCCGAGACCCGCAAAGTGGACACTCTCATTAAGGAATTCCGCGGCTCTAAGACGCACCTATTCATCGTCGTGGATGAGTACGGCTCCACTGCTGGCATCGTCACCCTGGAAGATGTTCTCGAAGAAGTCGTCGGTCAGATCCTTGACGAGCACGACGAAGAAGCCGTCGAAATTGAAGTTGACGAGGAGGCGCCCCTCCCGTGGCCCCGCATCGTCAACGCCCGTCTCAACATTGAAGACGTGAATGATCGCATGAAGATGGCCCTCCCAATGGGTAGCTACGACACCGTGGCCGGACTGGTTCTTGATGTCTCCGGCGGCGTGCCGGAAGTCGGTGACGTTTTTGAGGCCGGCCCATACGCCATTACCGTGGACAAGATGGACCGCCACCGCGTTGAACAGGTTTCAATCGAACTCATTGCTGACGAGTCGTGACGCGCTCCGGCTTCGTCGCCATTCTGGGTCGACCCAACGTTGGCAAGTCAACGCTTCTAAACGCCATTGTGGGGGCCAAGGTTTCCATCACCTCGTCGACACCGCACACCACTCGTAATCAAGTCCGGGGAATTTGGACGGAAGGCGACGTGCAAGTTATCTTCGTTGACACGCCCGGAATTCACCGTCCGAAGTCATCACTCGGTGGACGAATGAACAACTCGGCTCGGGCGTCGACGTCGGGAGTCGATATGGTCGTGGGCGTAATCGAAGCCCGCGGCGAAATCGGACCCGGGGACCGCCAAGTGCTTTCAGCCATGCTGGAAGCGGCCGGTGAACACGGTCCGCTGCCGCTCGTGCTCGTCAACAAGATTGATCGCACGGCCCACGAAGACATTGCTAAGCACCTCTTGGCCGCCACCGTCGTGATTGACGAGCTCGCTGAAAAGCTGGGAGCCCAAAAGGCCGCCAAGCGAGTCGAATACTTTCCCCTCTCGGCCAAGATCGGCCGAGGTGTGCCAGAGTTCGTAGAGTTCGTCGCCGCCCGGATGCCGGAGGGCCCCTTCTTCTACCCAGAAGACGAAGTTAGCGACGTCTCTGAGATGCACTACATCGCCGAATTGGTACGCGAGCAACTGTTTCGCAAGATGCGCGAAGAGATTCCCCACTCCTTGCACTGTCGAGTGTCCGAGTACGAGTTTCCTAATGTCACCGTCGAGATTTTGGTCGAACGGGACTCACAAAAGGGCATGGTCATCGGTAAGGGTGGCCTCGTGCTCAAGGACGTCGGCACAGAAGTTCGCAAGCAGATGCCCGAGGGCACATTCTTGGAGTTGCGCGTGCGTGTCGAGCCAGGCTGGCAGGGTCGCGACGAGATGCTGGACCGGTTCGGGTACTAGTCGTCGCACCGCGTGGTGCGAATTCGAGGCTCTTAGATCGACTCCAAAAACGTTTCGCAGTCCTTGCGGTCAACAGTGCGTTTCATTGGTGGCAGCCTTTTAAGAATCTGGTGGCGATACGAAGCCGTGGCCAGTCGGTTGTCAAAGACGGCGACCACGCCCCGATCTTCGGCGGAGCGAATTAGTCGCCCAACTCCTTGGGCCAGCATCATCGTGGCGCGCGGAAGGTCGACTTCGTAGAAACCACGGTCACCAGCCCGTTCTCGGCGCGCCTTGCCCACTGGATCGGTCGGTGGCTGAAAGGGGAGCCGATCAATCGTGACGAGCGAGAGGGACTTACCCGGTACATCCACGCCCTGCCAGAAGCTGGCGACAGCAAAGAGGCTGGCCGACTCATCATCACGGAACTTCTCGAGCAACGTCGCTTTGGCCCGAGAGCCCTGCACGAGCACGGGAGTGTTGATTCGCTTGGCGACTTCGGCCGCGGTCGACTCCATGTACTTCTTATTGGTGAAGAGGGCCAATGTCCGCCCGCCCGCGGCGTTGATGAGGTGTACGAGTTCTTCCAACATGGCCGGGGTGTACTCCAACTCATCCTTGCGATCCGGCAAGTGCTTTGCGACGTAGAGCAACGAGTTCTCGGGATAGTTAAAGGGACTTGAGACGGTGAGTTTGTCCGTGTTGTCAGCCGGCAGACCGAGATTCTTAGCCAAGGTGTCAGGAATGGTGGCTGAGGTAAAGATGGCCGTTACTGATGGCCACAGTGAGTCACGTAGCAGCTCGCCAACGGTGATTAACGACAGGTTGATGATGACTTCGTTGCCTTCACGTGAAATCCAAATGAGTTCGTCCGCCCCGAGTTTTTGAATCCGATCGAGGTCACCGAGCAAGTGGGTGACGGCTTGGTTCGCGCGGATCCGCCGTACTTCGCCACCGGAGTCAGAACCAGATGGCTTCAAGGCATCTTGCAGGCCGTTGAGGGCCGCCGCGATGGAGGCGAGCTCCAGCGTGGTCTCGTCAGAAAGCCCCTCGACGACGCCTAGCTCCATTTGCAGGTCGAGGTGCTCACCCAGTCGATCGGCCGAATCGAGCAGGGGCTTGAGGCCATCACGCTGACTCGGAGCCAAGAGCATGCGAACGAGACCGACGGTCGCCCGGATGCGCGAAGGTTCAATGGTCGTGCCGAGAAGTCGGGCCAAGATGTCTTGAACTTCGTGGGCCTCATCAAAGACAACGACGTCGTGCGTCGGCAAGATGTTGCCATCGGTTGCCAGATGGGCTCCGTAGAGGGCGGTGTTGACGATGATGACGTCAGCGGCCGCGGCTCGCTCCTTGGCGAGTTCGGCAAAGCACTCATTGCCGTACTTGCACTGAACCTTGCCAATGCACTGTTGGGGATTAACCGAGACGGTTCGCCAAGCACGTTCATCGACCTCAAAGGTGAGCTCATCGCGCTCACCGCTCTTGGTCTCTTGAGCCCAGTCCATAATGCGACGAACTTGGTCGACCATGGTGGTCGGTACCTCTTCGACTTCGTCAAAGGTCCCTTGATTCCCCGACGGCCCAACCTCCTCAGCCTTTTGCAGGCAGAAGTAGTTACTCCGTCCCTTCAAGACGGCCGTACTGAGTCCGTGCGCGCGAGCGGCGACCAGCGGGGCATCCTTCTCGGCGAGCTGATCTTGGAGATTCTTGGTCGCGGTGGCTATGACGACGCGCCGTCCCGAAATGGCGACGGGAGTCAGGTAGGCCAATGACTTACCGACACCGGTGCCGGCCTCAACAATGAGATGGCGCTTGCGGGTCAGGGCTGTAGCGACCGCTTCGGCCATCTGCTGTTGACCCTCCCGATTTTCGCCGCCACCGGGCAGAGCCGTCGTTATGGCATTTAATAGTTCCAGGGTTGCTTCGGTAGAGACTTCCACCACATCAGCGTCGAGAAAGATGCCTCCGTCGTCGCCGGGTTCAACGTAAGGAAAATCCTCATCGGGATCGAAGCTTTTCACAAGGGAACACTAGGGGTTGACCACGACGTTCTTCGGGTCCTTTGTCCACTAGGTTTTTCACGTGCCAGATCCTCACCCAATACCACTTCCTTCTTGGTTAGACTTAACCCGAATGCCGCGACACGTTGCGGTAGTGATGGATGGCAACGGACGTTGGGCGCAAAATCGTGGACTGGCTCGTACGGAGGGTCACGCCGCGGGCGAAGAGGCGCTGGTCGATGCGGCCTACGGGGCCCTGGCGGCCGGCATTGAAGTCTTGACCGTTTACGCCTTTTCGACCGAAAACTGGCGTCGCCCCGTCGACGAAGTTCGCTACTTGATGGGCTTTAATGAATCACTCTTGAAGCGCCGTCGTGATGAGCTCAATGCCGAAGGGGTGAAGATCACGTTCAGTGGTCGCCGTGACTGGCGGGTGCCCCGTCGGGTTCTCAAGAACATGGACGAAGCGGCCGAGCTCACCAAGAACAACAAGGTCATGACCCTCAATATGGCCTTTAACTACGGTGGCCGCGCCGAAATCGTCGACGCCGTTAAGAAATTGGTCGAGGACAAAGTCCCGGCCCACAAGATTGACGAAAAGGCCATTCGCTCTCGCCTCTATCACCCCGAGTTTCCCGACCCGGATTTGATGGTGCGCACCTCGGGTGAGTTCCGCATCTCCAACTATCTGCTCTGGGAGATTGCCTATTCGGAGTTGGTTTTCACCGACGTGCTGTGGCCCGACTTTCGCCGTGAGCACCTCTACGAGGCCGTGCGCGAATATCAAAATCGCGACCGCCGTTTCGGAGGGGTTGAACAGTGAAGTGGCGCCGCATCGGCATCGTGCTCGGAGGACTCGTCTACCTTCTGCTCTGGGCGATTGCGCTGAATGGTGGCTCTCGCCTGGTTGCTCCACTGACGTTGCCTATCGTCCTCGGCATTTTGGTGGGCGGGGGCAATTGGCTTAACAACTTCATGGGTATCAAGCGCAAGCCGCAAGAATTTCGGAAGCGCAACGACGAACAGTGAACACGATTCGAGACGAAGCCATTGTGCTTCGGACGTATAAGTCGGGGGAATCGGATCGTGTGGTGGTGCTGTGGACAAAGTCGCACGGCAAACTCCGCGGGATTGCCAAGGGCGTACGTAAGACGACGAGCAAATTAGGTAGCGGCCTGGAAGTGATGGCGCACGTCGACATTTTGCTGGCCGAGTCCAAGGGCGAGCTCTACCAGGTACGCCAAGTCCAGCATGTGAATCGATTCTCCACAGTTCGCCAGGACTTCGATCGTCTCTCGGCTGGACTCGCCCTCGTCGAGGTGGTCGATGCAGTTCCGACGGACAACGTGCCCGATGAAGAGATTTTTACGATGTTGGCACGAGCCCTCCTCTCGCTCGACAATGAGGAGTTCGCCCCCTTTCTCGTACCGTCTGCTTTTTTCTTCAAGATGCTGGCCCTCGATGGATCGATGCCCCAACTCAATGAGTGCGTGAGCTGTGGTGCGGGTGATCCACTCGTCTCCTTTAACGCCGAAGTAGGAGGACTACTCTGTGCCGCCTGTCGCTCGGGCCGTCCGGTGTCGAGAGAGGCCATCGTTCTTTTGCGCCGTCTGCTGCACGGCGATCTCGCAGGTGTACTGCGCGAGGGCGACACACTTGGGACGAGTGAGGTGGTCGGGCTCGCCAGCGAAGCGATCGAGCAACACTTCGGCAAGCGGCTCAAAGTGGCTCGCTCGCTCAATCAGATGCTGCCTCCCGAGGGCTTCCAGTAAGGTCCCGCTGTCCATGAATATTCCTCCCGTCATTCACTGGTTTCGCCGAGACCTCCGTCTGGCCGATAACCCCGCACTGCTCGCTGCGTTGGCAGCGGGAGGCAAGGGCGGCGTCCTACCACTCTTCATTGTGGATAAGCGCATCGTAAACTCAGCTGGCCCGACCCGCGTTGAATTTCTGAAGGACTCACTTCGGGCGCTGGATGAGGCCACGGGGAATCATCTCGTTGTTCGCTACGGTTCACCTCTGGAGGTTCTCCGTAGCGTGATGGCCGAGTCGGGCGCCACCCAGATCTTCGTGACCCAAGACTTCTCACCGCTGGGCATCAAGCGCGATGAAGTAATCCGCCGGGAACTGCCCTCGGCCCAACTCCACGAGGTTGGAACGCCGTATATCGTGCCGCCAGGCTCCATATTCTCTAAGAGCAACGAGCCCTTCAAAGTCTTTACGGCGTTCCGTCGAGTGTGGGACACCTTCGAGATTGCTCGACCACTCGACGCACCGATCAATCCGACGTGGTTCAAGGCCACGAGCGAGTCACTCGAAGGTCTCACCGCATTGGCGGGGCGAATAGTTCCCGACTACTTCGGAAATCTGGCGGCGCTACCCATCGCTCGACCGACCACGGCCGGTGAGGCCGAGGCGCACCGCCTTCTGGAACTCTTTCAAGACCGCGTTGATGCCTACGCCACGAATCGCAACATTCCGGGTCTTGACGGCACGTCAATGCTCAGTCCCCATCTTCGATTTGGCACGATTCATCCCCGTCAAGTGGCCGACGCGCTGATCGGAGACAGCGAAGACCGACGCGTCTTCCTCTCGGAAATCGCGTGGCGAGAGTTCTACTCCGACGTTCTTTATCACAACCCCCAGTCCATTTCGGCGGTGCTGCAACCTACGATGCGTCACCTGCCCGTCGATAGTGACGCCGCTGCCGTCGAGCGTTTCCAACTGTGGGCGCGAGGTCAGACGGGTTATCCACTGGTCGATGCCGGCATGCGTCAGCTGCTCGCCACGGGCTGGATGCACAATCGCGTCCGCATGGTGGCCGCTTCCTTTCTGGTGAAGCACTTACACCTGGATTGGCGTTGGGGCGCTCAGTGGTTCATGTGGCGACTCATTGACGGTGATATCGCCTCTAACCAGCACGGTTGGCAGTGGGCGGCGGGGACCGGTACCGATGCCGCTCCGTACCACCGGGTCTTTAATCCGACGTTGCAGGCGGAACGGTTTGACGCTGATGGAACCTACGTGCACACATGGATACCGGAACTGGCTTCCGTTGATGCCCCCCAGTGTCTCCAACCAGGTGGTGGCGAAGGGCTCTTGGCTCCTCCCGACTACGCCCGCCCGATGATTGACGCCAAAACCGAACGGGACGAAGCCCTTCGTCGCTTCGCTCTCGCTCGAGAGCTGGCCGGACGAAAGCATGTCTGATTTCGGTGTTTACATTCACGTGCCCTTCTGCGCACACCGCTGTGACTACTGCGCCTTTGCGACGTACTCCGATCGTGACCACCTCATGGTTGAGTACGTCGAAGCGGTGTTGCGAGAGATTGCACTGGCCGTCGCCGATGGACTGGCCCCAGCCGACACAATTTTCTTTGGCGGGGGAACACCGTCACGCCTACCCGCCGAAGAGTTGCTTCGGATTCTTGACGCCATTCCTAAGGCCGATGATGTTGAAGTCACGGTGGAGTGCAATCCCGAAGACGCGACGATTGAACGCCTCAGCGCCTACCGGGCCGGCGGAGTGACCCGGATGAGCTTCGGGGTGCAGTCCACGCGGGCGGCTGTGCTGGCCGATCTGGGACGGCGTCACGGCACAATGGCGCACGAAGAGGTGAGCCGAGTTGTTAACGAAGCCGGCTTTGCGACCTGGAATATGGACCTCATTATTGGTTCACGGGCGGAATCGCTTGATGATGTCCGAGCGACGGTCAACGACATTCTCAACCTTCCCTTCCCACCACCGCACATCAGTTGCTACGTGCTCACCCCCGAACCGGCCACACCATTGGGACAAGACCCTAAACGGTATCCCGATGAAGACGACTCCGCCGATGCCTATGACGTGGTGGGCGAAATGCTGGCCGAGGCGGGGTTTGAGTGGGAGGAGATCTCTAACTGGGCTCAGCCCGGACACGAATGCCGACACAATCACGTGTACTGGGATCGTGGCAACTACGTGGGCTTTGGTTCTGCCGCACACTCGCACGTTGATGGACTGCGTTGGTGGAACGTTCGCACCCCTGATCGCTACATCGCCATGCTCCACGAGGGTACGCTGCCCCGTGGTGGGGAAGAATTGGTTCCCTCGTCCGCCCAAGAGTTCGAGGCCCAATCGCTGGCACTGCGCACGCGTAAGGGCGTTCCCATCGAAGCCTTCGCTTCGCTTGATGAGATTGCTCACCTCATTCGCATTGAAGGGTCGAACGTGGTTTTGAGTGAACGGGGACGGCTCGTGGCCAATCAAGTAATCCTCCGACTTCGTTCTTCGGAGATGCCAGAGGCGTCCGGTAGCCTGTAGGGCATGTCCGACGTCGAAGCGAACCCAAATCCTGAACTCTTAGACAAGGTCATCAATTTGGCTAAGCGACGGGGATTTGTCTTCCCATCGGCCGAAATCTACGGAGGATTCCGCTCCACCTACGACTACGGCCCTCTCGGAGTACTGCTACTTCGCAACGTGAAGAACGCCTGGTGGCGCTCGATGGTCCAACTCCGTAACGATGTAGTCGGTTTGGACGCCGCGATACTTTCACCCCCGGCTGTGTGGGCCGCCTCGGGTCACCTCGCCACCTTTACTGACCCGCTCGTGGACTGTAAGCAGTGCAACGAGCGACTGCGGGAAGACCAGATTGACGGCATCTGCCCTAAGTGCGGGAGTCGCGACCTCACCCCGGCTCGCGCCTTCAACTTGATGTTCAAAACGCACGCCGGACCGATTGAAGATGACGGTGCCGTGGCCTACCTCCGTCCCGAAACGGCCCAGGGAATGTTCACCAACTTTTTAAACGTGCAGATCACGACGCGCAAGAAGCCCCCATTTGGTATCGCCCAGGTTGGTAAATCCTTCCGGAACGAGATCACGCCCCAGAATTTTGTCTTTCGAACTCGCGAGTTCGAACAGATGGAGATGGAGTACTTCGTGCCACCGGCCGAATCGCCGAAGTGGTTCGACTACTGGATCGAAGAGCGTTACAGCTGGTACCAAGCATTAGGGATCGACAAGTCCAAGATCCGGATTCGGCACCACGACCCCGATGAGCTGAGCCACTACTCGACCGGCACGGCCGATATTGAGTTCCTTTTCCCGTGGGGCTGGGGTGAACTCGAAGGCGTTGCCAATCGCACCGACTTTGACCTAAAGGCCCACTCGGCCGCCAGTGGCACCAAGTTGGAGTACTTCGACCAAGCCAGCAACGAGCGTTACACGCCACACGTCATCGAGCCGGCCGCGGGTGCCACGCGAGCCATGATGGCCTTCCTGCTCTCGGCCTACGAAGAGGACGAAGTGGGTGGGGAAGTGCGCACGGTGCTGCGTCTCCACTGGCGTCTCGCCCCCTACCAGGTAGCCGTACTGCCACTCTCGAAGAAGCCCGAGCTCGAAGCAGTTTCTCGCCAGGTGCTCACGATGCTGCAGAATCACTTCATGGTGGACTACGACGTCACCCAGTCGATTGGCAAGCGCTACCGCCGTCAAGACGAGGTCGGAACGCCCTTTTGCGTGACGATTGACTTCGATTCCCTAGAGGACAGCGCCGTGACACTGCGTGATCGGGACACCACCGAACAGGTGCGTGTGCCAATTGCAGAATTACTCGGGGTGATTACTAATCGCATGAATTAGATGGCAGAATGAAGGAGTGCTCGGCTTTTCGAAAAGTTTTCTAGCAGGCCAACGCCACCAATTCAACGGCCCCACGGTCTTGATCGTCTCGTCGTATTTCCTGTACTCCTTTGTGCTCTACAGCAAAATTGGATTTCTGAACCGTGATCTCATAGCGAATCAGGTCACGGGCGACACAGTGCAGCAGGTCTGGTTTCTCGCCTGGCCGACCCACGCTCTGCGAGCGGGGCTTAATCCCCTCTGGAGTTCTTCGCTTGATGTTCCCTTCGGCATCAATTTGCTTTCCAACACATCGATGCCGCTCCTCGGCATTCTCTGTGCTCCAGTAACGTGGCTCTTCGGGGCTATTGCAACTTACGGTTTACTTTTACAACTAGCACTCGGCGCGAGCGCTACCTCGGCTTACTTTGTGGCTCGCAAACTCACGATGTCGCAGTTGTCGGCATTTGTGGTCGGACTGCTCTACGGCTTTTCTAGCTTTTTCTTGGCCCAGGGTCACGCCCACCTCTTCTTGACCTTTGCGCCGATACCGCCGATTGTCTTTTGGCTGCTGTGGCGAATTGTGATTCAAGATGGCCCGGTTCGTAAGTTGGCTGTCAGCCTGGGCTTCTTGCTAGTGGCAGATTTCCTTATTTCTGCCGAACGAGTGGTCATGATGCTCTTTGTGGCGTTCATAGCTCTGGTGGTGGCCGCACTCTTTGCCTCGTCCGACCAACGCCGAGTCGCCATTGTGGGTTTGCGACAAGCATTCCTTCCGCTCGTTGCGACGGCGGGAATACTCGGTGTAGGTCCAGTACTCATCAGCCTCTTCGGTCCATGGTCCGTGCGCGGCAATCCACACCACTGGACCACGCTGCACCACGGTGACCTCATGGAGTTCGTTCAGCCCAATATCTGGTTCCGACCGATTGGGAATTGGCATTCGACGCTGCACGACCAACTGCTCGGGGCCAGTCTCGAGCGGGGCTTTTATGTCGGGATTCCGCTCCTCCTGGGGGTGGTGTATGGGGCCTGGCGGTACCGTTCCCTGGTTGTTACGCGCATTGCCACCGTTCTTTTCTTAGTCACGGGCACGCTGTCCCTCGGTAGTTCGTTCTGGATTAACGGGCACAACACCAAAATCCCCACGCCATTCGCCTGGGTGGCACACGTGCCGCTTCTCTCGGCCGTCGTCCCCCCGCGCTACATGCTCTTTGTCATTCTGATCGTGGCCTTTGGGGCGGGCGCACTACTTGATGCCACAGTTCGCAATTGGGGTCGACTGACCGGTACGCAACGCAATGTTCGTCGTGTGGGAGCGGGACTCTTCGTGCTGTTGCAGTTGTGGTGCTTTGTGCCGGCTTCTCGATTTGCGGCGCATCCGGTACAGATCTCACCTTGGTATCACTCAGATGAATTCCGCACAGTTGTGAAGCCCGGGTCCAATGTTCTCTTTTTCCCGTATCCCAACCCATTCTTTAATCACGCCATGTTGATACAGGCTGATACTGAAATGCGATTTGATATCACGGGTGGTCAGGCCATCATCGGCGACGGACACGGGCATAATCAGGGCATCACCATGATTGAACCGTGGCAGGTTTCAACAGTATTTTTGAGAGCCACTTGGGGTGTCACGGCTGATACGTCCGTAAGTGACCTGCCGGGAATGTCTCACTTGATGCCCCCACACAGTGAGGCGACGGTGGCAGCGTTCCACGACTATGTCCGTCGCTACCAAATAACGACCATCATCGCCACCCCGTTTGGCATGGAATACCCCCAGGCTGTGCGCTACCTCATCGACGCCTTTGGCGAGCCTCAGGTACGAGACGCCGGCCAAGTCCGGTTCTGGAAAATCGCTCCGCAGCCCTAGAAGGCGGTCGTGATACTAAGACGGACGGGCGTAGGTGACCGATGAAGTGGCAACCAAATCTCGCGTATCTGATGAGTAGAGGCGAACGGAAACGACGCCCAGTTTGCGACCGAGCTTGTCCAGAGTGGCCTCGGCGACTAGGTCGCTGATCGAAGGCTTGCGTAGAAAGTTGATAGTCAAGCTGGTCGTGACGGCCAAAAGTTCGGGGCCAACGCGCGACATGATGGCAACCCAGGCGGCCGTGTCGGCCAGCATCATCATGGTGGGACCACTCAACGTACCCCCCGGTCGAGCGTTACGTTCATTGACGAGGTAGCGGACGGTGACGCCGTCGCTCGTAACTTCGTCAACGATGGGCACGCCCTCACCAAATGACGAAGAGAGAATTTCCTGCAACTGTTCTTTGGAGAGTTGCGGCGGCGGGAGCGTCACGCTCTAGGCGGCTCGACGGTACCGGCGCGTGGCCAGTGGTGCCAAAGTTACGAGAGCCAAGAGGGCCCACGCCATCGTGATCCACGTTGAGTTGCCGTGTGGCACACCCAGCATCAGGCCGCGCACCGACTCGGCCGCCTGAGAGACCGGCTGATTACGAGCGAAGACCTGGAGCCAGCCCGGCATTGTCTGGACCGGGACGAAGATGCTCGAGGCAAACGTGATGGGGAAGATCAGCGGAAACGTCATGGCCTGTGCCGTCTCGGAGTTCGGAGCGGCGAGACCAATGTAGGCAAAGCCCCACGAGACGCAGTACGAGAAGAAAAGCATGACAAAGCTGGCCTGCAGGTAGGCCACTACGCCACCCTCAGGTCGGAAACCCACGCCAAAACCGACGATCGTGATAACTATCAAAATCAGAATGTTGCGAGCGAGGTCGGCGATAGTGCGCCCACCCAAGACGGCCATACGAGCCATTGGCAGTGCACGAAAACGCTCAATCAAACCACGCTGTAGATCCTCGGCCAAACCGATCGCCGTTCCAACGGCCCCGAAGACGGTGGTCTGCACCAAAATGCCGGGGATTAGAAAGTTCACGTACGACGTACCTGGGGCAGTGATCGCTCCACCAAAGACGTAACGGAACAGGAGCACGAACATCACGGGCTGAATAATCACGAAGACCAGTGCCGAAGGAATTCGAACGACAGCCATCAAATTGCGCTGAGCCATTGTGGCGACGTCGCTGGCCGCCCACCGCAGACGCGAGAGGGACGATTGGGTAGTGGTGCTCATCGGCGGCCCTTCTTTCGGGTGGCGGGTCCTTCGGAGGAAACTTCGACCACGTCCTCGGCCTTGTGGCCAGTCAAATTCAAGAAGACGTCGTCCAGGCTCGGTTCACGGAGGGCGAGACCGGCGACCAGGACACCAGCGGTGTCGAGTCGACGGATTACTTCGGCGGCCACCTGTGGTCCCGAGTTCACAGTCAGTTCAACGATGGCGCCATCGATATTGGGTTCATTAGTTGTGAGGTCGCGGATGAGTCCGATGTGGTCGTGGGCGGCCTTGGAATTCTCGAACGTTACGGCGACGACAGTCGTCCCTAATTGCGCCTTAAGGGAGGCCGGTGTGCCTTCGGCGATGATCTTGCCCTTGTCGAGAACGACGAGTTGCGAAGCGAGACGGTCAGCCTCTTCTAGGTACTGGGTGGTGAGCAGTACGGTAACGCCAGTGGCGACGAGACCCTCGATGATTTCCCAGAGGTCTTGACGACTCTGAGGATCGAGCCCCGTCGTGGGCTCGTCGAGAAAGAGCACGGGTGGCTTGGCTACGAGCGCGGCGGCGAGGTCGAGGCGACGGCGCATGCCGCCGGAGTAGGTCTTAGCCGTTCGATTGGCCGCATCGGTCAGAGAGAACTGTGCGAGAAGCTCGTGGGCACGGGCCGTGGCGCTGTCCTTGTCCATATGGTTGAGGCGAGCCACCATGCGGATGTTTTCAAACCCGGTGAGGTTTTCGTCCACGGTGGCGTACTGGCCGGCGAGGCCAATCGAGCGACGCACGGCATCGGCCTGCTTGACGACATCTTTGCCGTCGACGGTGGCCGAGCCAGCGTCGGGGGCGAGGATCGTGGCCAAAATACGAACCATGGTGGTCTTGCCGGAACCGTTCGGTCCGAGCAGTCCGAAGACCTGGCCCACGGGAACATTGAGAGAAACGCCGTCAAGAGCCCGAACTTCCCCGTTGCGGAAGGTGCGGACAATGTCGCGCGCCTGGATTGCAAATTGCGTCATAGTCCACACAGCCTAATGGGAGTAACGGAATTTCTGCGGGGGTCAGAGGAGCCCACTACCCTTCAAGCGTGGGTTTAGCGGACGGAGAAATCGAGCGGGTGCGAGCCGGCACGGACATCGTCGCCATTATCTCGGAGCGGACCGCATTGAAGCGGGCGGGAACGCGATGGAGCGGCCTCTGTCCCTTTCATACGGAGCGTTCGCCATCATTTTCTGTTAACGCCGCCGACGGTATTTACTACTGCTTTGGCTGTCACGCCAAGGGAGATGCCATTACCTTCGTTCGCGAAACTCAACACCTTGATTTCATCGAGGCCGTGGAGTATCTCGCAGGCCGCGCGGGTATGGAGCTCCAGCACGACGAGGGGTCGGGTGCCGCGCGCCAGCAGCGCAAACAGTTTCTCGACGTCATGGAGCGGGCGGTGGCCTGGTACCACCAGCAGTTGCTCGAAACACCCGAAGCGGGTGCCGCCCGCAACTATCTGCGATCCCGTGGCTATGACGGAGAAACGGTCCGGCAGTTCAAGCTCGGTTGGGCACCTGATGACTGGGATTCACTCTGTCGAGCACTCGATCTCTCACCGAAGGACCTCGAAGGAACGGGACTGGGTTTCGTCAACAAGCGGGGTCGCAAGCAAGATGCCCTGCGAGCTCGCATCATTTTTCCAATCTTTGACTCCTCCGGTCACGCCATTGCGGTGGGTGGGCGCGTGATGCCGCCACAACCGGGCGGTCCACCAGTCTCCGAAGCCAAGTACAAAAACTCACCGGAGACACCTATCTATTCGAAGCGTCGCACCCTCTACGCACTGAACTGGGCGAAGGCCGAGGTCGTCAAGAAGAGCGAAATTGTGGTCTGCGAGGGCTACACCGACGTGATTGCCTTCTTCCGTGCCGGGATTCCCCGGGCCGTGGCGACATGCGGAACGGCCCTCAGCGAGGATCACTTCCGCACGATGCGCAACTTCGCTAATCGCATCGTGCTCGCCTACGACGGTGACAGTGCCGGTCAGAACGCGGCCGCCTCGGTCTATCAATGGGAACAGCAATTCGACGCCGAAGTGGCCGTCGCCTCATTTCCTCAGGGAATGGACCCCGCCGAGTTAGCCCAGAAAGATCCCGAGGCCTTACGACTCGCCCTGGAACAGGCCGAACCCTTCTTGCAGTTTCGACTCCGCCGCGTGATGGACGCCGGCAAGTTCGACACCCCTGAGAACCGCGCTCGCGTGGCCCAGGCCGCTGTGGCCGTCATCGCCGAGCACCCCAGTGACCTCGTGCGCGACCAGTATCTCCAGGAGGTGGCTGACAAGTGCCGAGTTGAAATTGACGCGCTTCGCCCCAAGGTTGTGGCGGCCCGCCGGTCCGGACCGCTCCGCGAAGAGTCCCGGGATGCCGTAACGACTCCGAAGGCTCCCGAGCAAGCTCCGGACTTCATGGCCTATCGACCCGGCGTCGAAGCGCTGCGTCGATTGCTACGAGACCCCGAGCTCATCGGGGGCCGATTGACCTCGGCCATGTTCCTCGATTCGATTCAACGCTCCGCTTTTGAGGCTTTGGAGTCTGGTGAACTGCTGGTACGAGTGATTGACGACCTTGAGCGTCGCGGCGAAGAGTGGCCGGCGATGCTGTTGACCATGTTGTCAGTAGAGGACACCTCGGTGTCGAATCTCACCCCCAGCGCCGAAGAGAGCGCTCTCGATGAACTGGTCGCTCAACTGCTGCGCAACGCCGGTCAAGAGGGACTCAATGACATCAATCGCCAAATCCGCGATGGCTCCATCACGGCTGAATCGGGCCTCTCGGTAATTAGGGACGTGCGCCACCGACTTGACCTGCTCGGTGGTCCACAGCAGATTGAGATTGAAGAAGATCTACGACTCTGGCTGGCCTCACTAGAAGAGCCACTGGCCTAACCAAAAAGTGTCGCCACACGCCACTGCTACACTTACCAATGCTTATTCCCAGATAGCTCAATTGGCAGAGCAAGCGGCTGTTAACCGCTAGGTTGCAGGTTCGAGTCCTGCTCTGGGAGCCACTGGCTCCGGGGAGAGTGGGTTTCCCACGGTTGATAATTACTGCGTACGTTTGAAGCACTCGTGCTCGAGCCATCGAATGCGGCTGAGGTCGCGGATGTAATTTGACGACCAACAGCGATAGAGTTCGTTTGATTCGTAGGCAGTGGGGGAAGTCAGTATGCGATTAGTTAGCGCCAGGTTCCAGGTGGGCCCCGCATTAGTGGGCGTCCTCCTTCTCCTCGCCGGTGTAGCGAGCCCCAATCAAGCCAGTGCGGCACTCAGGAGCCACGCCACCGGATCAACGACCACGACCACGACATCATCGTTCTGCGCGCTGAAGACTTGTACGAGCACGCTCGTCAAGATTCCCGAAGCGGCGAAGGGGGGCATAACGCCCGTAGCCCCGGCGGGCGCAACCGATCTGTATCGCTGCACGTTTTTTGACCCTCACTTGACCGCCGACCAGATGGTGATCGGCAGTACTTTTCATCCCCAAAACCACGGAACCGCCAAGAAGCCCGTCATCGAGATTCATCACGCCATCTTGTTTCAAGTGCCTTCGAATCAAGTGGCCGCAGTAAAAGCCCTTGGTACATCCTGGCCCTGTTTCAGTGGGCCGACCCCGGCCGATACGTTTGCCGAATTGAGCAATTTTCGGTCCGTCGCGGGGTGGGCCCCCGGCTCAGCATCCGCTACACGCCCCGCCGGTTACGGCGTCAATGTTCCGGCCGGCTCGGGCTTCATTCTCCAACTGCACTACAACCTGCTGGCCTCCAAAGCCAAGGACAACTCATCGTGGTCTATCGATATGACGCCGACCGCCGAGAGCGGACTCACCCCGCTGCTGGGATGGTCACTCGTTGCCCCTCCCGATTTGCCTTGTCCTTCCGGTAGCAGTGGAACGCTCTGTAACCGCACCAATTCGCTTAACGATCTGTCGAAGCGGTTCGGAAGCAGCGCGGTCAATTTCGTGAACCTGATTGAGTACGTCTGCAAGGCGGCGGCGAGCACGGCCGGTGATACCCATTGGCAGAGTCCGACGTCGACCTCATGTATTTGGCGCCGCCCTGCTAACTCTCAGCCGATAACCGTGCACACCATTGGTGCCCACATGCACCTGTTGGGCAAAACACTCTCGGTTGAGCTATGTCATTCCGACAAGACGTGCACTGATCCGAGCAAAGTCGTCGGCCTCTTCGTGCGGAGCTACAACTTTGACGATCAACGCGCCTATAACGTCCCACCAACCGTCATTAACCCCGGTGACTACGTGAAGGTCACCTGTACCTACGATCCCAAGTTGCGCAAACTCAATCCCCAGACCAAGAAGCTTCCGGCACGATTTATTACCTGGGGTGACGGATCAAGTGATGAAATGTGCCTCTCGTCAGTGGGCTATTCGCAAGGTGCCGGTACCTGAGTCGGGCGGGCCGGCTGGAATCATCGACGACGGTGGCGACCTCCAGTACCGTCACCCACGGAATTGCGTCACGGGTCGGTAGGATGAAGTACTCGGTAGTCCGGATCGAACTACCGATGCAGTAATGACGCAACCTTGCCTCGCCTAGGGGGTGACGTCTTCTAGGGGCTGTAGCTCAGTGGTTAGAGCGCGGGACTCATAATCCCTTGGTCGTGGGTTCGATCCCCACCAGCCCTACCAATTCCAACGACATCTTCCTTCGAGGGAACCGCTGAGTTCACTGACCCCAACCGAGTTAGGTCGTTCTTGTTCCTGCGGATAGCTTCGATGGTTCGTACACTTGGGCTATGGATATCTTCACTGGACTATTGGCCGATGCCGAGCAACTTCTCCCAGACGCCATCGCAATGCGTCGCGACTTGCACCAACACCCCGAACTTGGCAACGACCTTCCTCGCACTCAGGCCAAGGTCCTGGAAGCGCTCGAGGGACTTGGTCTCACGGTGAGTACTGGCCAGGCCCTCAGTAGTGTGATCGCCGTGCTCGAGACCGGTCGACCCGGACCGACCGTCTTACTCCGTGGTGATATGGATGCCCTCCCGATGCCCGAGGACACCACCGAATCGTTTAAGAGTGTCGTTGATGGGGCGATGCACGCCTGCGGTCACGACTCCCACACTGCCATGCTGGCCCACGCAGCCAAGCTCCTCGTGGCTCGGAAAGATGACCTCAAGGGTCGAGTCGTTTTTATGTTCCAACCCGGTGAAGAGGGCCACGGCGGTGCGGAAATCATGATTAATGAAGGCATCTTGGAGGTCGCGGGCAAGCCAGATCTCGCAGTGGCAATTCATGTCACGCCTTCACTACCCAACAAGATGATTGGCACCCGCGGGGGTACCATCATGGCCTCCTCCGACGAAATCACTATTGACATTGTGGGCCGTGGCGGACACGCGTCACAGCCACACGTCGCCCTAGATCCAATTCCAGTCGCCTGTGAATTAGTGATGGCCATCCAGTCGATGGTGACACGAAAGATAAATGCTTTCGACCCAGCCGTAGTCACCATTGCCCACGTGACGGCCGGCACCACCAGCAACGTCATTCCCGAGCGAGCGCAGATCCACGGCACTATTCGCACCGTCTCGGCCTTCACCCGTGAACTGGTTCGCAACGAGCTAGAGCGGTTGACGCACGGTATCGCTGCGGCGCACGGCACCACGGCGGAGTTCAATGTACGCCTGGGCTACCCCGTTACCGTGAACGACGCCGCCGTGGCTCAATGGTCCCGTGATGTCGCTACGGGACTGCTCGGGAGTGGCTTCGCTATCGAAATGCCCACGCCCGTCATGGGGGCAGAGGACTTCAGTTACGTTCTAGAGCAAGTGCCAGGGGCCATGCTCTTCTTAGGTGTTTGCCCGGATGGGGTGAACTTCTTCGAAGCAGCGCCTAACCACTCCAACCGCATGACTATTAATGAGTCGGGTATGGCGGCCGGTATTGCGCTCTATGCCGGGGTGGCACTCGCCAAGAGTCAAGAGGCCTAGCGAACCGCAATTAAGGGATCGCTGGCCACTCGACTCGCGACACCCGAGGGTCCTACGGGTCGTGTGCCGCGCAACGTGATGCGACGCATGCGTCGATCAACATTTTCGTAGTCGTCCGTTGCGTAATGCATGGTCGCCTGGTTGTCCCACATCAACACGTCGCCGAGCTGCCAGTGGTGGCGCAACGTGAACTCCGGCTGCACCTGGTGGGAGTAGAGGAGTCGCAGTAAGTGTTCACTCTCAATCCGCGAGCAGCCCACGAGATGCGAGGTGAAGCCGGGGTTCACGAAGAGATTAGGAAGACCGGTCGTGGGGTGAATACGAACGACCGGGTGAATGACGGGCGGCTGTTTTTTAGACAACTCGTACAGATAGTCGGCGTCGTCACGGGTGAGGGCCGAGTCGAACGGTTCGCCCCAGTAGGCCAGTGGGGCAATGCGGTGCACTGCTTCGAGGTCACGGACGGCGTCGCGAAGCACGGGATTTAATTTCGCGTAAGCCGTACGGGTGTCGGACCACAAGGTGTCACCACCGAAAGGAGGCACGGCGTCGGCAACGAGAATCGACAGTTGGGGCGGGTTCTCGATGAAAGTGACGTCGGTGTGCCACAGTGCATTCTTTCCACCTTGTGCGGCGTCAAGGATGAGCATCTCGGGGTAGTCCGGATGTCCGGGAACGACCGGGTGGGCGGGCGTGGGCTCACCCATGAGATGGGCGAGTCGTGAGTGTTCGGCGTGTGTGAGGTGCTGATCGCGGAATACCAACACAAGGTGCTCGGCCAGGAGCGAGTGAATCTCACTGGCGTCGGTGACGTCGCGTAAGAGCTGACCGGAGAGTTCAGCACCAAAGGCCCCGGTGATCGGGCCCACATTCCACGTTGCCGGTGCCATGAAGCCTCCTAAATAATCTCTATCAACGTAGTAGGGAATGAAAAGTGGGGGACCTCAAAACTGTTGTTTGTCACAGAATCGCAACAGAGATGGGTGCTCTCGATACGTCTAAAAACCCTGATAAAAGCCGTTATGTTGGAATACCTGACTAAATCAGTAAGGTATGTTGCAAATAAGGAGGCTCCACGGTGCTTGAAAGTACTCGCCAAGAGACATCGGTAGAGGTAGCTAAGCGCGCCAGTGACTACCTGCGCGGCACACTGCTCGAGGAACTCGACAACGCCAGCCCGAAATTTGATGGCGACTCCGAACAACTACTGAAGTTCCACGGCGTCTACGCCCAGGACAATCGCGACGTTCGGCGCGAGCGCAGTTTGGCTGGCGAAGAACTCGAACATATCTTCATGACACGGGTCGTCGTGCCCGGTGGTTTCTTGACGAGTGCGCAGTGGTTGGCTCTCGACGCGGCTTCTGACACCGTGGCCGACGGTACAATTCGCCTCACCACGCGTCAAGCTATTCAGTACCACGGAACGATTAAAGGTGGCCTGCAATCATTGGCCCGTCAACTAGATGAAGTGCTGATGACCTCATTTGGTGGCTGCGGTGACGTAGTCCGCAACGTGGTGATGTGCCCCGATCTTCAAATTCCCGAAGCCGACCCTTACATCGCCGAAGTGGCCAACGCGATTGCCGAGAGGTTTCGCCCTACGACCACGGCCCACTGGGAGATCTTCGTGGATGGCCAGCGGGCCGCAAGTCGCGAAGTGGTCAATGAACACTCCTTCTACGGCGACACCTACCTGCCCCGTAAGTTCAAGATTGCCATCGCGCACCCGAACGAGAACTGTGTCGACGTCTTCGCCCAAGACCTCGGAATGATTCCCGGAACGCATCCCACGCTCGGCGAGGGCTTTACTTTCGTCGTTGGTGGCGGTCTCGGCCGTAACTATGCCCACGAGCACACCTTTGCCCGTCTCGGCGAAGTGCTGGGCTTTGTGCCGCGCGCCAATGTCGAAGAAGTAATTGCGGCCGTTGTCGATGCCTACAAGGATCTGGGCGATCGTACCGACCGCAAACGGGCCCGTCTGAAGTACGTACTTGCCGATGCCGGTCTCGAAGCCTTCCGAGGCGAGATTCACACACGCCTCGGCTACGAACTGGCTGAAGCACTGCCACTGCCCGCAAACTTCGACCGCAGCGACCACCTCGGATGGCACGGACATGATGATGGCACCTGGCGTGTTGGCGTTCGCGTAGCGGCTGGTCGTATCCGCGACGACGAGACGAGTCAGACTCGATCGGCGTTACGCAAAATCGCTCAAGCGCTTCCGGTCAAGTTCTTCCTCACCCCCCAGCAGGACATCATCATCGATGGTGTCAGCGCTGACGAGCGTCCGTTCATTGATCAACTACTGCGCGATGCATCGGTACGTGAGGCGGAAGCACTGGGTTCGATTGAGCGCACTGCTCTGGCCTGTCCCGCTCTGCCAACGTGTGGTCAGGCTCTTACTGAGTCCGAACGCGTACTGGGTTCTGTCGTTACCCAGTTCGAATCGGCCCTCTCGAGTCGGGGCTTGGAGCGTCGTCCGGTAGCGCTGCGCATGACGGGCTGTCCCAACGGTTGCGCCCGGCCGGCCGTCGCTGAAATTGGAATCGTGGGCCGGACTAAGTCGACCTACGACATCTACGTCGGCGGTTCTCGACAAGGTGATCGACTGGCCACCCTGTTTCAAGAGAAGGTCAAGTTGGCCGACTTGGCTGACGCCGTCGCCCCACTCTTTGACGCGTGGCAGAGCGACGGTGGCGTCGATGAGTCCTTCGGTGACTTTGCGAATCGTTGGAGTTCCAAGTGACGGTCCAACTCGTAGGCGCCGGTCCCGGTGAGGCCGATCTTTTGACGGTCCGTGCGGCGCGTGCCATCGCCGCCGCCGAGGTCGTTGTCTTCGATCGCCTCGTTGATCGCTCCGTCCTCGAGCTCATCTCGCCCTTGGCCGATCGCTACGACGTCGGCAAGACGCCGGGCCAGTCCTCTAGTCAAGAGTCGACGAATGAACTCTTGATTGAGCTCGGTCGCTCCGGTCGTCGCGTGGTCCGCCTCAAGGGTGGCGACCCCTTCGTCTTTGGTCGAGGTGGGGAAGAGGCGTTAGCCCTCACCAGCGCTGGCGTAGCGTTCGAAATAATCCCGGGACTCTCCTCCTCACTCAGCGGTCCGCTGGCCGCCGGTATTCCCGTCACCCACCGTGGCATCTCTCGGGGCGTCACGATCGTCACGGGCCACCTCATCGACGGGGAGTGCAACTCCTTTGTCCACTTAGCTAATCCCGAGTTGACGCTCGTGGTCCTTATGGGCGTCGCACACCGCGCCGAGATCGCCCGTCAACTCATACTCGGGGGCCTGACTCCCGATACACCAGTGGCCGTGATCGAGCGGGCCTACACCTCCTCACAGCGCACGGTTCGAACCAGCCTGCAGCGTCTCGGCGTCACCGAGATTGCCAATCCCGCCATCATCGTGATTGGTGCCGTCGCGGCCATGTCGTTAAACGACATCACCACAGAGTTGGCCACGGCGGCCTGGTAGTGCTGCCGCTCGCTTTTAATCTCACCGGCAAGCGGGTCCTTGTTCTCGGGGCCGGTCGAGTGGCCGGTAGCAAGATCGCCCTACTGGAAGCCGCCGGGGCCGAAATTACGGTAATCACCACCGAAGTCTTGGAGCCAGTACCCGACTCGGCCACGCTGTTGCTGCGGCCCTATCAACCCGGTGACCTTGAGGGTTTTCAACTCGTTATCTCCGCGACCGGTGTGGGCTCGGTGAATGATCAGGTGGTTGCTGAAGCCCAGGCCCGGGGGATTTGGCTCAACGTGGTCGACGACCCCTCTCGTTGTGATTTCTACTTCACAGCCGTCCACCGTGACGGTCCCGTCATCGTCTCGGTCTCAACGGAAGGTTCGGCCCCGGCCTTGGCTCAATACGTGCGAGATTTAGTGCGCGCCGCATTGCCCAAGAATCTCGCCGGGGTGGCCCGTCGACTTCGGAGTGAACGCGACTCGATGCACGATGCGGGTGTTTCGACCGAGAGCATCTCCTGGCGCGCTCGTATCGATGAGTTAGTCGCCGAAGAGACGACGACTGATTAGTTCAGGGGTTCGACAACGACGGCGGTGCCGTAGGCGAGAATCTCCTGATAAATCCCGCCCAACTCGTTCGAGTCAAAGCGCATGGCGATGATGGCATTGGCGCCGGCTTCACGAGCGTTTTCCGAGAGCCGTTCCATGGCTTCTTCGCGGGCCTCGGCCAACTGCTTGGTCATACCGGCCAGCTCGCCACCCACGATGGACTTTAGCGATGCGCCAATCTGTGAACCGATGTGGCGGGTGCGAACAGTAAGCCCCGAGACTTCACCAATCAGCTTGGTGATCTTGTAGCCCGGCGCGTCGTTCGTTGTGACAATCAACATGTTGACTCCTCGTTTTGGGGGTGCACGTCCACTCTATGTCTGGCGTGGTCAACTGTGGCATGCAGCAATTCCGCCTCGCTCTGGCCGCACTCTGCGCCATGTCCGTGTTAGTCCTTGGGGCCGCGCGAAGTTCGGCGACGCAGAGTTCGTTTGCGGCTCCCGAGTCGTGTACTGCCCAACTATTGGCCGATGGCGTCAACGCTGCAGGTTCCGCCCGGGTCGTTGACGTGACGGGGTTTGCCTGCGGAGGATTGTGGAGTTCCCTATGGGCCGATGTGAACGTCGGTACCGAAACTATTGGGGTGACCATGGTGCTGAAATGGCGCCCCGACCTCAACAACTGGTGGCCCACCGACCGTGCTGTGACCTGCGTGGAAGGGCTTTTGCCAGAGACCATCTACCGGCAGGGATGTTTCTCTAACTAGACGATCTCGACACCAATGATGCTGGGCGCGGGGAATCCCTGGGCTTCGCAGAGGAGTCGGTAGACGTTGTTGATGAACTCGGCATCCCAGACGGATACGACGTTGCCGTCGGCGTCGAGGTTTTCGTTCTTGCCAAAGATGGCAAAGAAGACGTCGGTTACCTCGGTGTTACTCGCTGGCACGTTCAGCGTGTGCGTTGATCCGGCCGGTTCAAAGAGATAGCTACCGGCCTGATTGACCTCGGGGAACTCGAGGTAGTGCCAGGAGCCGCTCAGCGTGAAGGCGTAGACGTCACCAGTGTGTCGGTGCGTCATGACCTGGTAGCCGGGCTGGAAGCGGGTGCGAACGACCCAGAGGTCACGGGCGAGGTCGATGTGAAGCACCTGCATGGAGGAGCCGTCACCAATGTCCACGAAGGGCAGGTCGTTCTGTCCGACGTGAAGGGCCTTAGGAATGATGTCGAACATGATGCTCCTTACTTGTTTCGCTTAGGGGGCCGGGGAAAGAACGAACTCGTGGTGGCAATGTACTCCTCGTAGCCGGCCCGAGTTTTCTTCAACTTACGCTCCAACATGGGCTTGCCCGAGAGGTTGGCGACGAGATAAATCATCAACAGGGCCGAACCGATGGTGGCCCATCCCCAGGGCACCGAGCAGGCGACGAGGTAGTACCCGGTCCACAAAACGGCCTCGCCGAAGTAGTTGGGGTGACGGGTGTACTTCCACAGTCCCCGGTTCATCGTCGTGCCGTGATTGTCCGGGTTGGCAATGAATCGTCGGAGCTGGTCGTCCCCAATGGCTTCAAAACCAAATCCGACGAGCGCCAAGGCCAGGCCGACGAGTGCCAGAGCGGGAATGGTGACGTGGTTAGCAAAGGCCACGAATTGCAAGGGGATAGAAACCAAGAAAAGCAAGGTGCCTTGGGTGAAGTAGATGATCTTGAGGGCCTTCACGTTGTCGTTCGATCCCTTGGTGTTGGCCAAGATGGCGACGTAGCGGGTGTCTTCGGCCGTGCCCCGCTGACGCAATGCGAGGTAGATCGAGAGGCGAAGTGACCAGAGGGCCACCGCAATGAGTAGTCCTAAGTGCAGCCAGTGATCGACGGCGTGATTAGACAGATGCATCGATCCGTGCTCCGGGGCACTCTTGAGGTGACTCACGAACAGGCTTTCGAGGAGGAGCACGAGGAAGCCCGAGCCCCAAAAGACATCGATAATGGCGTGGCGCTTGACAATAAATGAAGTGGCGAAGGCTAGGAGGGCCCAGGCCAGCGCCGTGAGGAAGGCGAAGGGGAGATTGGTGAAAAACCACGATAGGTGCATGACGTTGTTTTAGCAGTAGGCGGATTTTTTCAAGCACCAGGTCGTAGCCTGACGGGGTAATGAAGCGTCGCGGTTTTTTCTCTCTGGCCTGGGTTGCCTTGCGTGACCTCTTCGATCAAAACACGAGCTTTGGTCGTCTGGCGGCGGTGCACGTAGGGATGATGGCCGGCGACACTCTGGTTACCGTCTCGCTCGCCGGCTCACTCTTCTTCTCTGTCAGTCCCACTGAGGCCAAGAGCAAGGTGCTGGCCTACCTGCTCTTGACCTTCGCCCCCTTCGCGGTGGTCTCGCCCATCCTGGGACCCCTGATCGACCGATCCGTCAATGGTCGCCGCATCATCGTGGCCGTTTCCGGTCTCAGTCGCGTCCTGCTCTGTTGGATGATGAGTCGTCACTTGAACTCCTGGCTCTTGTTTCCGGAGGCCTTCGCCGTCCTCGTGGCCTCCAAGCTCTACGTAGTGACCCGAGGCACACTCGTGCCCGAGATGGCCCGCACTGATCAGCTGGCCCAACGAACTGACACACTGGATGAGTCGGGCTGGCCAATAACGAATCGCGCGGCAACGACCAACAAGGGGTTCGCGGGCTTCAACGCGCAGCTGACCCTGCTCGGCACCGGCGCGGGCTTGATGGCCGGCGTGCTGGGTGGTGCGATATTGAAGGCACTGAGTGCCTCGAGCGTGCTCCAGTTCGCGGCACTCGTCTTTTTGCTGGCCGGCGTGGCGAGCTTCCGTCTCCATAAGGCCTCGCCCTTGCGTCAACGGACCACGGCCACGGCGTGGGAGTTAACTCACGATGGCGTGAACCACGTGGAAGTGACGTGGGGGTTAACGGCCATGGCGCTGCTGCGCTTTGCAATTGGCTTCCTCGGTTTCTTGTTGGTTTTTGGACTCCGTAACCAGCAGGCCTCACTCACGTGGTACGCGTGGGCCCTCGGGATGACGGGTCTAGGATCCTTGGTGGGACTGGCGATTGTGACTCGTTTTCACGGGACTCGCGACGACGCCACCCTGCTGGCCTGGTCCCACATCGTGCTCGCCATCGTGGCCGGCTACCTCTCGTGGAACCCGTCGCTAATCGGCCAAGTGTTGCTCTCGGGGGTCATTGGCCTCGTTGGGGCCGTGGCCCAGCCGAGTTTTGACTCGATCACTCAGCAGCACGTTGCTCCGGGACACCAAGGCCGGACCTTTGCGAAGTTCGCCGTGCGCCAGCAACTGCTTTGGGTCGTGGGCGCAATAATCCCCGTCGCGATAGCGATGGAGTTCACTATCGGCGACGGGGTTATCGCAGTTATCTGTATGACGACCGGCCTGGTGTACGGGCTCGGTCGACGCTTCGCGCGCTAGTTACTTCAGGCGTGCTTCGAGGGCATCGACCTGGGCGTGCAACGTGGCGGGCAAGTGGTCACCAAAGGTGGCGTAGTGCTCGCGAATGCTACCGACTTCGGTGCGCCACTCGTCGAGATTGACCGTCAGCAGTTCGTTGAGGTCGGCGTCGGAGATGTTTAGACCTTCGACGTTAATACCCGACTTCTTCGGCACGAAACCAATTGGTGTCTCTTCAGCTTCGCCACGACCGGCGCAACGCTCAAAGACCCACTCCAAGACTCGACTGTTTTCGCCGTATCCGGGCCAGAGCCAACGACCATCGTCACCCTTACGGAACCAGTTCACGTAGAAGATCTTCGGAAGCTTGCTGGCGTCCGCCACGGCACCCATCTTCAGCCAGTGGCCGAAGTAGTCGGCCATGTTGTAGCCACAGAAGGGCAGCATGGCGAAGGGGTCGCGACGCAAGTTGCCAACGGCACCGGCGGCAGCGGCCGTGGTCTCGGAGGCCATGATCGAACCGAGAAACACACCGTGGTCCCAGTCGAATGACTCAAAGACGAGGGGGATCACACTGGCACGACGACCACCGAACAAGACGGCATCGATTGGTACACCGGCGGGGTCTTCCCACTCGGCGGCAATCGCGGGGTCCTGAGCTGCCGGTGTAGTGAACCGGGCGTTGGGGTGCGCGGCGGGCGTACCGGACTCTTTGCTCCAGGGCTGACCCTTCCAGTCGGTCATGCCTTCTGGCGCGTCGCCCATTCCTTCCCACCAGACGTCGCCGTCCGCGGTGAGGGCCGTGTTAGTGAAGATGGAGTTGGCCTCAATCGTGTACATCGCGTTGGGATTGGTGTCCATATTGGTACCGGGAGCCACGCCGAAGAATCCCGCTTCGGGGTTGATGGCGTAGAGGCGGCCATCGGGGCCGGGCTTCATCCAGCAGATGTCGTCACCGACCGTCTCGACCTTCCAGCCGGGCAGGGTGGGAATCAACATTGCGAGGTTGGTCTTGCCACAGGCACTCGGGAAGGCACCGGTGACGTACCGGGTCTCGCCCGCAGGGCTGGTGAGCTTCAAGATCAACATGTGCTCGGCCAGCCAGTTGGCATCACGAGCCATAGTGGAGGCGATACGCAGGGCGAAGCACTTCTTACCGAGCAACGCGTTACCGCCGTAGCCCGAACCGTAGGAGATGATCTCCTTGGTCTCGGGGAAGTGGACGATGTACTTGTTCTCTGCGTCGCAGGGCCACGGCACGTCGGCCTGGCCTTCGGCGAGGGGCATGCCGACCGAGTGCAGGCAGGGTACGAACTCACCCTTGTCACCCAGCACCTCAAGAGCACCCTTACCCATGCGGGTCATGATGCGCATCGAAACGGCCACGTAGGCCGAGTCGGTGATCTCCACGCCGATGTGCGAAATGTTGGAACCGAGTGGTCCCATCGAGAAGGGGACCACGTACATGGTGCGGCCCTTCATGGAACCAGCGAAGTAGCCCTTGAGGGTCTCGCGCATGGCCGCGGGCTCGGTCCAGTTATTAGTCGGGCCGGCATCCGCTTCGTTCTGCGAGCAGATGTAGGTGCGGTCTTCGACGCGCGCGACGTCGCCGGGGTCACTGGCGGCGTAGTAGCTGTTCGGACGCTTGGCGTCGGAGAGCTTGGTAAAAGTTCCGTTATCAACAAGGAGTTGACAGAGTTCGTCGTACTCTTCCGCCGAACCATCGCACCAGTGGATACGATCGGGGGTAGTGAGTGCTGCGACTTCTTCAACCCATTGGATGAGTCGTTGGTTGTTGGTTGGGGCTGACACCTGTTCTTCTTTCTTTACGATCG
>WLNA01000059.1 GCA_009726065.1 Actinomycetota bacterium | reverse complement strand
GACAGTTGTTGAAGTGGTTGAGGTGGACGACGTTGGGGCCGGTCCCGCAAAAGCCGCGGGGACCAGCAGTCCCGTCGCCAGCATGGTGGCCGAAACCGCGACACCGAAGGTCTTTGTGAATCGGTGCGAGGTTAAGAGCATGAAGTAAGGATAGATTCCTTTCTCGCAAAATCACCGCCATGTCATAAATTTGCTCAGAACGCGAGGCAGGCCCCAATGGCAAAACGTCACATAATCGTGCAATGCTGAAGACCATGAACCTCTGGTACGAGCTCCCCGCATTGATGGTGGGCTTTGATATCGAGTCCACCGGGCTCGATATCGAGGTCGATGAACCCATCTCCTACGGCTTTGCCGCCTATGAAAACGGGGAATTGGTGTCGGAGGAGGAGTTCTTCGCCCTGCCCAGCGTGGCGATCCATCCGGCCGCCGAAAAGGTCCACGGCTGGTCAAGATCCAAGCTCGAAGAGCTCCACGTCGCTGGAGATGCACACTCGGCCGTGGCTGGGGTGGCCCGAGCAGCACAGCGACTCCGGGAGTTTCACGCCCAAGGAGCCCACTTCATCGGGGCCTACCCCGAATACGACTTTCGAATGACGACCTCGTTGCTCCGTCGTCACTCAATGGGCGACCTCGAAGTCCTGGGTTTTGACCTCGCCACCGTGAATCTGATTGATGTCTGCAAGCACGATCGCGCTATAGACAGTGATCGCACGCGGCGTCGGAACCTTACGGCCCTCTCTGGTCACTACCAAGTAACCCCGGGAAACCACACGGCGATCGGTGACGCCAAAGCGGCCGTGGAAGTCTTTATAAAGCAGGTTGCCCATAATCAGGCCAACTCGCTGGAGTCCAAGGTGGCGGCACTACGAATGCCGGCCAATCTCGATCAGTCGGGACCGTCGGCTGCGGGGCGCTAGAGCTCACGTGCCAAGTGGTAGATTGGATAGTCCTAAGGGCGGTTGGCGCAGTCTGGTAGCGCACTTGCATGACACGCAAGGGGTCACAGGTTCAAGTCCTGTACCGCCCACCAAAAATTCAGAAGTATGACCTTCCTCTTAATTCTTGGGAGCTCGCACTCGAATCGGCTCCGTTCTTTCCAGCATGGAGGAGACTGTCCTCGTGATAGTTGCTGGGGCAGATGTATGGAAAGGCAAATGGGTCGTCGTCATATTGAATGATGGCCATTTCTCGAGAGGCTTCGTCGCCGCAACCTTTGCTGAAGTTGTTGAAAATCTCGATGAGGTCTCGATTATTGGTGTGGACATCCCCATCGGACTGCCAACGGGCGCAGATCGTCGAGCGAGCGACACGGAGGCGCGAGCGTTCGTTGGAAGTCGACGCAATTCTGTCTTCTTCACCCCTTCAGCCGAACTGCTGGATTGCGCCACGGCCGTGGAGGCCAATCAATTAGCTCGCAGGCTCAATATTCCCGGTATTTCTGCGCAGACGTTTGCTCTTAAAAAGCAGATTCTCGCAGTGCAGCCTTTTGCGGAGCGAGACGAACGCATCTACGAAGTTCACCCTGAAGTCTCATTCAGAGAGGCGTGCGGCGAAGAGCTGCTGTGGTCCAAGAGTTCATGGAACGGCCAGATGATTCGACGGTCCATTCTGGCGGAAAGAGGAATCGATCTGCCTCAAGTCTTGCCCGAATTGGGCGGTGCTGACCCCTCTGACATTCTCGACGCGTCAATCGTCGCCTGGTCAGCCTCGCGAATCAAAAAAAACTTGGCGGAACGATTTCCAGC
Source organism: Actinomycetota bacterium (assembly GCA_009726065.1). Classification (GTDB taxonomy): domain Bacteria; phylum Actinomycetota; class Acidimicrobiia; order Acidimicrobiales; family RAAP-2; genus RAAP-2. The sequence continues at coordinate 3,776 of WLNA01000059.1, read as the reverse complement.
AGATGGGTCGAGGCTCACCTCAATCTGGCGTTGAACTCGTTGATTCCGTGGTCATCCGTATCCAATTACGTGGACGACATACCAAGCGCCCCTGAACGAGATCATCGTGTTGATTACGAAATTGTGAGGGTGGCCGTTTTTGTCTTTGAAGGCCATGGTGGTCATGTAGACCTGCCAGTAGGGCGCCTTGTTCTGCTCGGTACCCACGCGCACCGTATGGGCTGTGGCGGACTTCACGCTGTAACCGTTGTAGATGGCCCCCGGCAAAACACTTCGAAAGCGTGCCCGCAGCTCAGCGAGTTGCTGGTGGTAGTGGGTAATGAGGCGGTTGTTCCAATCGGCCTCGTTGCCGCCACCCTGCTTTAAAACGACGTAGTAGGGCATGGGCAAAAAGGCCTTATCGGCCTCGGCGTTGTTGTAATCCCGTAGCCCAGCAAAGAAGCTGGCCATCCGGCGATCAAGAGCGGGGTCGTGCAATGGTGGTTTCACCATGTTCTGCACCAGTGGAACTGTGGTGGAGGTAGTTGTAGTGGTGGCTTTGGGTTTTGTGGTGGTCGTTACGGCGGCACCGGCCTGCTTGATCTGGTGGCTAACCCCGTAGGCGAGGGCCGCCAGGGGGAGGGCTGCTAGGAGAAGAAGTCGAGTTACCAATCGCACTTCACCACCCTAGGAGGGCAGGGCGTTTGTGTCTATGATTCAGATACCGCTTGAGGGGAGCCCCAATGACCATTTCTCGTGAAGACGAAGCACTCGATCAAAAGCAGTTCGATGTTCTTATCGACCAGTTGCTCGAAGAGTTTCCACCGGCCACTACCGACCCGGTGACCTTTCTGCAGGCCCAGTTCGACCGTGGTTTGGCGTGGCCCCACTTTCCCGAAGGTTGCGGCGGCTTGAATGCCTCGCCGGCCCGCTTCACTCAGACTGTCCGTCGTCTCGGACAGGCCGGTGCCCCCAACGCTGCCATGCGTAACGTCATTGGCTACGGCATGGTCGCTCCAACAATTGTCGTCCACGGCACCGAAGAGCAAAAGCAGCGTTACCTACGCCCACTCTTCACCGGTGAAGAGGTTTGGTGTCAGCTCTTTAGTGAGCCCGGTGCTGGCTCGGACGTGGCCACACTCTCTAGTCGCGCGATCAAGGACGGCGACGAGTGGATCTTGAATGGCCAGAAGGTATGGACCACGATGGCCCATCTCTCGAAGTTCGGACTAATCATTGCCCGCACCGATCCTGACGCACCGAAGCACGCCGGCATGACAGCGTTTCTCGTCGACATGCACGCTGAAGGTTCCGAAGTGCGTCCGCTCTACCAGATCACTGGCGAAGCTGAGTTCAACGAGTGCTTCTTTACCGACGTTCGTGTTCCTGACTCGATGCGCCTCGGTGGCGTGGGTGAGGGGTGGCCCGTTGCCATCACCACGTTGATGAACGAGCGAGTCTCCATCGGTGGCACCGTTCCTGGCCGTAACTCGGGGCCCATCGGCGAAGTGTTAAAGATTTGGAAGGAGCGTTGGGCCGACCGTAAAGACGGCCACGCCTACGCCATGCGTGACGAAGTCATGCGTAGCTGGATCCGCAACGAAGTTGCTCGCCTCACCAACAAGCGCGCCAGTGACGGCCGTAAGTCCGGCACTCCAGGACCCGAGGGCTCGACAGCCAAGTTGGCGTACGCCGAAGAGAACAAGCGCACCTACGAATTGGCCGTCACACTTATGGGCACCGAAGGCATGTTGATGGTCGATGACTACCCGAAGGTTCGTCCCAACGAAACAGGAATCAACTCCGGTGACGTTCGCAAGCGCTTCTTGCGCGTGCGGGCCAACTCCATCGAAGGTGGAACATCTGAAGTGATGCGCAACATAATTGGTGAGCGAGTCCTGGGTCTGCCTGGTGAGCCACGCAATGACAAGGCCGTGTCCTGGAAGGACATCCCTCGTTAGGCCACCGCCATGTATTTGCAAACGAGCCCGTACCAGTTTGGTGCGGGCTCGTTTCATTATTGGACTGCGGCTACGTAGACGAGTCGACCCCTAGGGTGCTGTCATAACTGCTCTGTACTCTCACGCGTATGTCATCTGAATACTCACTCGCACCCGATGAAGCGTCCAAGGCCGCCTCGGCTGTTTTCAGCATCCTGACTCGAGATGGCGGTCAGACGGCGGCCCAGCTGGCTCGACTCGTTGGGGTCCACAAGAAGTCTCTCAACCGCGTGCTCTATCACGACCCGAGATTCCAAGAGATGAAGATCGAGACGCAGGCTGCACCTCGCTGGTACCTGGCGAGCAGCGCTCCGGCTGGCGCCAAAGAGTCGACCAGGAAGCCGAAATCTGAACCGACAGAAGAGTCCGATGGGGTGCCCAGTGTGGCCTCTCGAGAGATCATCGACGAGTTCACTCATATCTTTGACGAGAAGGAGTACGACCACGAGGTCCTCGCCAAGTTCATAAAAAAGCTCGAAACCCCACGACCCGTACCGGCGACTCCGACAACGGACGCGGAGAATCCCTTTGGCCTATACGAGTGGCAGAAAGAAGCACTCGCCGCTTGGGATAAGAACCTCGGCCGAGGGATTATCGATGCGGTAACCGGTGCCGGTAAGACGCGCCTCGCCGTGGCCGCCATAGCGACCGAGCTGGAGCGAGGGGGAGAGGTTCTCGTCCTCGTTCCGACAATTGTCCTGCTGCACCAGTGGTACGAGATCTTGAATGACTACTTCCCAAAGAGTCGCATTGGTCGGGTCGGTGATGGGCACGACGACACTTTTTTGAACTCCACCATCGTGATTGCCGTTTTGGCTTCAGCCCGTAATCGCCACTACCCGTTGAGCGATACTCAAGGACTTCTGGTCGCCGACGAGTGTCATCGAGCCGCCGCCGAGAAGAGTCAAGTCACACTTGCGAAGCACTTTCCCCGGCGCCTTGGCCTCTCGGCCACACATGAGCGCATGGATGAGGCCCATGAGACGATTCTCCTGCCCTACTTCGAGCGGGTTGTTTTTACGCTTGGTTACCAGCGGGCAATTGACGACGGGGTGATCTCGTCGGTGCGGGTCGCATTCCTCGGCGTTCGCTTTAGCGAAGAGGAGCAGGGGAAGTACGTGATCTTGGCTCGGACGCTCAGCAAGATGCGTCGCAAGTTAATTATTGAGCACGGATGCCGAGAGAGACCGTTTGCGGCCTTCCTCGAGGACGTCATTCGTCTTATGAGTAAGGGCAAGCGCAACGACGGAATTGCCGCCCAAAGGTGGATGAAGGCCTGGGGCGACAAGAAGGATCTTTTAGCTGAAACCCCAGCCAAGTTGCACGCCGTCAACTCGCTGGTGCCGGCTATTCGTGACGCCGAGCGGACCTTGATTTTTACTCAGTCAATCCTTTCCGCCAACACGATTGCCGAAGAGCTTCGAAAGTCTGGTGTGGAGATTGCGGTTCACCACAGCCAGGTCTCTTCTTCGGAGCGCGATTCGATCATGAGTGACTTCGAGAGCGGCGCAATCTCAGTTTTAGCTACCGTTCAGACCCTGGAAGAGGGTGTCGATGTACCTGAGGCTGACTTAGCAATCATCGTGGCGAGTTCGAAGCAACGACGTCAGATGATTCAACGCATGGGACGCATCATGCGCCGAAAGGCCGATGGACGAGACGCGCGGTTCGTCATTCTCTTTGTCGAGGGGACGGACGAAGATCCCCGTGAGGGAGCACACGAAGCTTTCGTGGGTGAGCTCGTGGCGGTTGCTCGTGAATCAACGGTCGTGCAGGTCGAAGAGGCCACCAGTCTCG
>WLNA01000058.1 GCA_009726065.1 Actinomycetota bacterium | reverse complement strand
GCGACCGCAGAATTCCACCCCTACGGGTAGCGTCAGTACGTGACCACGCCCGCCGAAGCCCTGCGAGAACGGCTCCAGTACGTCCTGGACCCCGAACTCGGCGCCTCGATCGTCACGTTGGGCATGGTTGGCGCCATCACGGTCGACGGCACCCACGCCACCGTGGAGGTCGCCCTAACGACCGCAGCCTGCCCCCTGCGGGCCCAGATTGAGCGAGACGTCAAGGAGGCCGCCCTGGTGGTCGAAGGCATCTCCTCGGTCTCCATCGTCCTCGGCACCATGTCCCCCTCGGCCAAGGCCGTTCTCATGGATACCGCCCGGCGTTTGGCCCAGGAGAGTGCTCCGACCACCACTATTCCGCGTACAACTCCCGTTATCGCCATCTCTTCCGGCAAGGGCGGTGTCGGTAAGTCCTCCGTCACGGCGAACCTCGCCGTTGCCCTCGCCGAACGTGGTTTCACAGTCGGCGTCCTCGACGCCGACATCTGGGGCTTCTCGCTCCCCCGGCTCCTCGGCATGGCCGGAGACGTCACGGCGCGCGACGGAAAGATGCAGCCCCTCGAAAAGACGTTCGGCACGGGATCGCTCCGGCTCCTCTCCATGGGCTTTCTCGCGGAAGAAGAGAAGGCCCTGCTCTGGCGTGGCCTCATCGTGCAAAAGGCCGTTCAGCAGTTCGTCGAAGATGCCAACTGGAGCGGTGTCGACTACTTCATCATCGACACGCCGCCCGGAACTGGTGACATCTCGATGACCCTCGCCCGCCTACTTCCCCACATGGGACACATCATCGTGACGACGCCGGCCATGGCCGCTCAGCGCGTGGCCGCCCGCATGGCCGACTTTGCTCGTAGGTCCAACGTTCGCGTCCTCGGCGTCGTTGAGAACATGGCTCCCTTTAGCTGTGAGTGTGGCCATGAGCACGACGTCTTCGGTCGTGGAGGCGGCATCGCACTCGCCGAAGAACTCTCAACCCCGCTGCTCGCGAGCATTCCGCTACGGGCCCATATCGCCGCCGGTGGCGACGCCGGGACGCCGGCCGTCTCTAGCGACACGATGGCCTCAGAGATTTTTCAGGATCTAGCCGAACTGCTTACCTCAAAGATTGCACCCCCGGCCGGCATGACTGGCTGTACGGCGCGCATGCTGAAGGATCTCGACGCTGCCGTAGAGCGGAGTTAGTTAGTCCAGCCCGGATCACCGGGCATCACGATGGTGACTTCGCCATCCACGGTTAGAAACTTCGGCTCTATACGGAGAATGTCTTGCTTTTGTCGGGCGTGTTCCAAGACGGCGGCAGCGTGCGGCAAATGCGCGATGGCTTCGAGATTTCGGATGGTCGGAAAGATCATCTCTAGTTCGCCGGCGTGATGACGCTCCAGCGCATCACTCGGACGTACCCACTCGTCAGCAATCGTCTCGCCGGCGTCGTGAGCGGCCACTTGATACTGCGGTGCGAGTGCCACAAAGAACCGCGTGTCGTATCGCCGAGGGGGTCCGACCGGGGTGACCCAGTGGGCGTAGTACTCCAGAGCCGTGAGATCGAGACGAAGCCCTTCTTCGGCCACGATGTCGAGAAAGCGACGCTCACTCCCATTAACGGCGCGACGATGGGTCGTAAACCGCTCGTGAACTTCGGGATCGTCAAAGCGCACGTACTCACCGTTGGTACCGCGAGCGAGCAGTAGCCCGGCCTCTTCAAAGAGTTCGCGGAGGCAGGCCACGTAGTACGCGAGGCCGCCTGACGTAATAGAAAGGCGCATAGAGGCCTCGGCATCGATGAGGCCCTCCACGAGGACCTCTGCGCCAGGCGAAGCGTCAAGTGCATCTACGCCACCGCCGGGGAAGACGTAGGCGCCGCCCACGAAGTCCGAGTTCAAATTTCGTTTCAGCATTAAGACTTCGAAGCCTGTATCCCCGTCTCGAACCAGCATGACGGTGGCGGCGGGACGGGGCTCCATAACATTCGACATTGGGCGAATCGTACTGCACTCTTAGAGGACTCTTACCTACGCCGCACTACCTAGCGCAAGGGCCACACGGTACGCTAAAGACCACGTAAACCCTCCGGAGGTCCCCGTGGCTAAGCCCACCCCCAAGAACGCTAATAATGCTCCCGCTAACCGTAAAGAGGTGAACCAGTCCGGACGTCCCGCCGGTCTGGTGACTTGGGTCGCCGTCGGCGTTGTAGTCGTCATTGTCGCGGCCCTCGTGGTCGTCAAGATCGCTACGGGTAGCTCCAGTTCGGTCACGGGTGGCTGGGAGGCCACGTCGTCTTCGACAGTCACGAATCTAACGACGGTTCCTAGTTCCGTCTTTGACACCGTCGGCATCGATTCACCCGTCATGCATTTAACACCACCCGAAGTCCACCTCGGCGAGCCTCAACTGATGTTCAAAGACCCCACGACTGGCAAAACCCTGCCTGGCGTTTTCTACTTCGGTTCGGAGTACTGCCCCTTCTGCGCGGCGCAGCGTTGGCCGACAATTGTCGCCTTGAGTCGTTTTGGTACGTGGTCCACACTGGGGAACACGTCGTCGTCCGGCAGAGACATCTGGCCCGCTACGCCAACCTTCACGTTCCAGAAGTCGACCTACTCGTCGCCCTACCTCGTGTTACAGACCGTTGAAGAAAAATCCAACCAGATCAACGCTCTCGGAACCGACTACACCATCTTGCAAAAGCCCACGGCCGCACAGCTTGCACTCATCACCAAGTACGACCGCTCGGAATACTTCCCCACTATGAGCCCGCAGTACGCCGGTTCAATCCCCTTCTTAACGATTGGCAATCGAATCATGTGGGCCGGATCTTCAATCTCGCCCAGTTCGTTCCAGGGCCAGGTCCGTGACGACATTGCGAAGAACTTGACCGACACGACGAACCCAATTTCACAGAGCATCATTGCTGCCTCCAATTACATCTCAGCCGGAATTTGCTCGCAGACCAACCAGCAACCGAGCACCGTCTGTAACTCCAAGGGCGTGCAGGCAGCGAAGAGGGCGCTCCACCTCTAGTGGATAACGAAACACCCAGCACTCCTAAAGGCATTGTCTGGGCCAGTTTCGTCTTGAGCATCGTGGGCGTCGCTATTTCGACGTACCTGACGATTGCCCATTACAAGGGTGCCGAAATCTTGGCCTGTGCTGATACGGGAATTGTCAACTGCGCCACCGTAACGACGTCGGCCCAGTCGAAGTTTCTCGGTTTGCCCGTTTCCAATCTCGGCCTGACCTTCTTCCTCGCGATGGTCGTAATTAATAGTCCGTGGGTCTGGCGTCGAAACTCACTACTCCTCGACCGCACCCGGGTCATCTGTCTAGTGGGAGGCATGGGTTTTGTCCTGTGGCTCATTGCCGCCGAACTCTTGATTATTGATCACATCTGTCTGTGGTGCACCGGCGTACACGTGGTCACGTTCGCCCTCTTGCTCGTCATATCCAGGACGTGGAGCAGCGAACTACTTCGACGCTCCAATTAGAAGCGAGCGCCTCGCTCAACTTCCGTGAGGCCACCCCATACGCCAATGCGCTCACGGTTTCGCAGGGCGTAGGCCAAACATTCGTCCTTGACAACGCAGTCGGCGCAGACGGCCTTGGCCTGACGCTCCCGCTCAAAACGCAACTCGCGAGGCTCTTTTTCCTCCGGTGCAAAAAAGAGGCGGGCGTTGACTGATCGACAGGCCCCAAGTTCCATCCACTCAGCATTGGGCATTGCCACTTCGAACCCCCCAGTTCAGTTAAGAGAAGGGAGGCTAACGAGGTCTGATAACCCGTGGCAAATCCAATCATGTGAAAGATTTCGCCATCTAGGCGCGGGCAATCTCAGGAGCACCAAAGTGAGGTTTCACGCTACGATTACCCCGTGGCAACCGTCCTTATTGCGAGTGATCTCGTTTCACTGCGCCAGGAACTTCGCAGCATGCTCGAAGGTCCTGATCTCGACATTCTCGAAGTAGCGACCGGTCCTGCGGTGCGTGCCGCCGTGGCCGCCCAGCAAATTGACCTCGCTATCTTGGACCTCCAAATTGGCGCCATGGGGGCCATGGCCATCTGTCTTGATCTACGACACGAGGAGTCGTACGGCGCCGCACCACACGTGCCCGTCCTGATGCTCCTTGACCGTCGTCCCGACGTTTTCTTGGCCCGCCGTAGCGGTGCCGAAGGATTCGTCGTAAAGCCCCTTGACCCGCTGCGCGTTCGTCGCGCCGTCCGCGCGTTGCTTCGCGGCGAAGGGTACGAGGATGACGCGTGGCGCCCCGCCACCGTCCGCGTCGCCGCTCCGACGCCTCAATGAACGACATTCACCATCCCGGCTCCAAAGCTTCCGGACTCTTAGCCCGATTTCGCCCTCGCCACGAAGACCGTGTCGTTAGTGAATTCGAAAAGGACATCATCCGTCGGGTGCACGACTTGGCCGAATTGGAACTTCGCGACGTCATGACCCCCCGCGTTGACGTGGTCTTTCTTACCCACCCCGTCACCCCCGAGCAGGTGGCCGAAGCCGTACGTGACTCCGGACACAGTTGCTTTCCCGTGGTTACCGAAGACCTCGACGATGTCGACGGCGTTCTCTTTGTCAACGACCTCTTTCGAAGCTCCAGTCGCCGACGCGCCATTGGCGTCTCGCTCCCCGACGAGCGAGAGATTGAACGAAAGATTCGCGAACCACTGCGACTAACTGAGTCGCTGGCCGTCTTTGAGGCGCTAGAAGAAATGCGTCAGCAGCACCGAACCTTCGCAATCGTCATGGACGAGCACGGAGGCGTCGCCGGTGTCGTTTCCACTCGAGACCTCTTAGAGCCCCTCGTGGGAGACCTCGGTGACGAGTTCGACGAGGACGAAGAAGAAGATGTCGCCAAGATCACCGAACTGCGCTGGTTAATCCAGGGCCAGGCGCACATTGACAAGGTCGCCGAAGTCGCCGGCTGCCCCATCCCCGAAGGTGAGTACGTCACCATCGGTGGTTACATCATCGATCAGCTGGGCTTCTTCCCTCAAGAGGGCGTGATGGTGGTCCACGAGAACTGGGTTCTCCGCGTTTACCAAGTCGAAAAGCGGAGAATTCTTGAAATAATTGGCGAAGAGTATCCCGACGGGGTCCCGCCAGAGATGGTCGAAGCGGCCCAAAGGTCTCAGAAAAAGTCCGAGTAATATTGAGCCGCGCTGGGGGAACCCGCCAGCGGGCTGTAGCGCAGTTTGGTTAGCGCGCTGCGTTCGGGACGCAGAGGTCGGAGGTTCAAATCCTCTCAGCCCGACAACGAACTAAGGTGTAAGTCTTGGCTTCGGCTGAGAAAAGTTCTGGCTCCCATCGTCTAGCGGCCTAGGACACCGCCCTTTCACGGCGGCAGCACGGGTTCGAATCCCGTTGGGAGTACCAATTGCAATTTCTCCTCCTCGTAGGCGAGGATTCCCCTTATCGCATCTAGCCTTTCGGCGGTTCCAACTACCCCATTTTCGTAGTGGATGCCATCTGGTATCAGGATGCGGAGAAACTGCTGTCGTGCCATGGGGTCAAGGCGGTTCCAACTGCTTCGTAGGTCAGAGAAGATTCGCTGGGCTTTGG
>WLNA01000057.1 GCA_009726065.1 Actinomycetota bacterium | reverse complement strand
TCCCTAGAGTTTCCCTATGAGTTCTCTCGTTACCCCTAGCAATCTGGCCACCACTTTGGGCGCCCTCAAGGCCTCCGGATGGGTGTCTCGCAGCATCCACGAAGAGATGCGCGCCAATCTCGAATCCTTTATCGCCGACGGTCGGCCCCTCTCGTTGGGAGTCCAGGGCTACGAGGACACGGTCCTGCCTCAGGTGGAGACGGCCATCTTGGCCGGACACGACATCATCCTGCTCGGTGAGCGTGGTCAGGCCAAGACGCGAATTGTTCGCTCTCTCACCGAACTGCTCGACGAATGGCTGCCCATCGTGGCCGGTTCGGACGTCCGTGACGACCCCTTCAATCCAATCTCCATCTTCGCCCGTGAACTCGTGGCCGAGCGTGGTGACGAGACGCCCGTGGCGTGGGTGCATCGCTCGCGTCGTTTCGCCGAGAAGCTCGCGTCGCCCGATACCTCCATGGCCGACCTCATTGGTGAGATCGACCCCATCAAGGTGGCCTCCGGTCTCTACCTCGATGACGAGCGTGCCCTGTCCTTCGGCCTCGTGCCCAAGTCCAACCGAGGCATCTTTGCCATTAATGAGCTCCCCGACCTTTCGGAGCGCATTCAGGTCGGTCTGTTGAACGTGCTGGAAGAGCGCGACGTTCAGATTCGTGGTCACCTGGTGCGGCTCGACCTCGACATGGTGGTCGTGGCCACCGCTAACCCCGAGGACTACACCAACCGTGGTCGCCTGATTACCCCGCTGAAGGACCGGTTCGGTTCACAGATCCGTACTCACTACCCCCTCGACATTGCCACCGAAATTGCGATTGTCCGTCAAGAAGCTCACCTCCCGACAACGACCAAGCAGATCGTGGTGCCGTGGTTCATCGATGACATCGTGGCCCGAGTGAGCCACGTCGCACGTCGTAGCCACGTCGTCAACCAGCACTCGGGTGTTTCGGTGCGTCTCTCCATCGCCAACTACGAGACGGTCGTTGCCAACGCCTTGCGCCGTTCGTTGCGCACCCACGAAGAGACCGTGGTGCCGCGCGTCAGTGACCTCTCGGCCATGGTGCAGTCGACGCAGGGCAAGATCGAGATTGACTCGATGGACGACACCGACCCCAGCTTGTTGATTGCCGGACTCGTCACGCTCGCCACCCGTCAGTGCTTCACGGAGAACGTGGCCCTGGCTGAAGCGGGCGCCATCGTTGAAGCCTTTACCGAAGAAGTGATTGTGCACGTCGGTGACGATCTGCCGGCCCAGGACTACCTCAGCGTCTTGGCCCACATCCCCGTGTTGGAGCCACCGGTTCGCCGTATTGCCGGCCCCGACGCCGGTCCGGCCGAGATGGCGGCCGCCCTCGAATTCATTCTGGAGGGGCTGCACCTCACCAAGCGGCTCGCCAAAGATGCCTCGGGTGCGCGTGCGCTCTACCGGTCTCGGAATCGCTAAATGGCCGTTCGGTACGGATTCCGGCGCCCCGGTGATGGGGACGACTTTGAAGACCTCGAAGCCGAGGACTTGCTGGAATACGTCCTGGATGAGCTTTTGGAGTACGGCGACCTGGACTCCGTGCTGGACCGACTGGCCTACGAGGGACTTGAAACGCCCGATGGTGACCGTATTGAGGGTCTGAGAGACCTCTTAGAACAGGCCCGCGAGCGTCGCCGTCAGCTGGAGGCTTCCGCCGACCCCGAGGGCCAGCTAGCCGAACTGATGGAGCGCCTCGAGCGCATCGAAGAACTCGAGGGCCAGGCCCTCGACGAACTCCAAGCCGAAGCGGAATCGTCCGGCGACGAGCGTCGACAGGAAGTGACGAACGACCTCGTTAATGAAAAGCGGATGGAGCGCGAACTGATGCCCGATCAGTTCGGGGAGCGCCTGAGTTCGTATCAGAACTACGACTTTGTATCGTCCGAAGCGCGCGAAGCGTTCGAAGCGATGATGCAAGAGATTCGTGAAGACGTTCTTAACACCTACTTCGAGGCCAACAAGGAGTTCTTCGCCAATCCCGACGAGGCCGAGATGGGCCGCCTGCGGGACATGATGAACGCGCTTTCGAATCTCATAGAGCAAGATCGCCGGGGCGAACCACTCGATCCCACTTTCGAGGAGTTCATGCAGGAGTTCGGCGACTTCTTTCCTGGCGCTGAGACCCTCGAGGACGTCGTGCGGATGATGGCCGAACGTGCCGCCGCGGCCGAAGCGATGTTCAACTCCCTCTCCGCTGAGCAGCAGGCCGAACTGCGGGGCCTCTTTGGCCAGATGCTCGAAGATCTTGACCTCAACTCGGCGCTCAACCGTTTGGTGGGCAACTTGCGCCAAGCCACCCCCGACATTGACTGGCAACGGGCCAATCGATACCGCGGCGGCCAACCCGGCAAGTTTTCGGAGGCGACCGACCGTTCGCAAGAAATTGCAGAGCTCCGCAATTTAGAACAATTCCTCGAGGGCCCCGGGGGTGCGAACCGTCTCCCGGAAATCGACGTCGAGGCCGTTCGCCGCAACTTGGGTCCCGACGCCGCCAAGAACGTCGAACGACTCCAAAAGGCCATGCGCGGACTCACGGAAAAGGGGCTGATCGATCGCTCGCAAGGCCAGACCAAGCTCACGGCTCGTGGTATGCGCAAAGTGGCTGGCTCGGCACTGCGAGAACTCTTCTCGCAGCTTCGCGGGGGAGCCTTTGGAGCGCACCGTCACGCGAGCACCTCTCGCGGCCACGACCGTGAAGAGACCTCGAAACCGTGGGAGCCCGGTGAGGCCGTTAATCTCCACCTCGGCCGCACGCTTCGCAACGCCGTTTTTCGCCAAGGACCGGGCACGCCCGTGCGGCTCCTGCCCGAGGACTTTGAGGTGGAAGAGCACGAGGCGACCGTTCGCTCGGCCACCGTTATTGCCGTCGACCTCTCCCTCTCCATGGAGATGCGTGGCAATCTGGGCCCGGCCAAGAAGATGGTGCTAGCCCTCTCGCATTTGATTCAGACGGCCTACCCGCGGGACTTCGTCACCATCGTCGGCTTCGGCGAGACGGCTCACGAGATCAAGTTTGAAGACGTGCCCTTCTTAACCGTTGACTACCAGTACGGCACCAACCTGCAGCACGCCCTGGCTCTCTCCCGTCACCTCATGCGAGGGGAGAAGGGCACGAAGCAAATCATTGTCGTGACTGATGGTGAGCCCACGGCCCACCTGCAGCCCAACGGGGAGCCCTTTTTCTCCTGGCCCCCCGTTCGCGAGACCCTCTACCTGACGATGGCTGAAGTCCTGCGCTGTACCAAGGCTGGTATCACCATTAACACCTTCGCGCTGGATATTGAGCGCAGCCAGTTCCCCTTCGTAGAGCAGATTGCCAAGGTCAACGGTGGGCGGACTTTCTATACCGATATTGATAATCTGGGTCGCTACGTTTTGGATGATTTCGTTAAATCTCGTAGAAAATCTTCCTAAATTCTTTAATTGTTTCCCTTTTTAAAGATGCATTGAGGGGTTATCCTTAACTTTTAATTGCGTGGTTTACACGCATGGCTCTTTAAGGAGATCATTATGCAAGCCACCCTGTTGCTTTCCGACAGCGCCGAAGTCCATAACGGACGCCTCTACCTCATGGGCGGCGGCCTGACTTGGATTTGGGCGAATTTCCCAACGCCCATGTCCGTCGCGGGCCTCTTCAACTTGGAGCACTCAGAGCTCGGTCGTGAACTGCAGGTCTCGATTCGTATCTTTCAAGAAGATGGCAGCCCCGCATTGGGCACCGACGCTGGCGGGAATACGTTTGAATACGGTTTTTCCGACACGATCACGACGCCCTCAAATGATGTTACGTACGACGCCGAATTGGACTTTGTCTGGTCGGCGAAGTGGTTCGGGCTGAACCTTGCTCCCGGCGTGTACCAAATGTGTCTCATTAGTGAAGAGACCGGTGAGACCGTCGGACACCAGCACTTCACGGCTTACGCCTCCAACAACTAAGCACGACCGGTTCGACCGGTGCTTTCCATCGAAAAATTAGGGTTCAATTGGCCCCGACCCGTTCCAATCAGGGAATTTCCATTTCCATTTGCATTTTCCACGAATTCGGGTAACAATCACATCGTTGTAATTACAACGGTGAGAACAATGGCGTTTCCTGGGAGGAACCGATGGATGACATCACAAGTTTGTTGAGTGGGTTGGAGAACCGCGGTTGGCAGTCTCGTGCGAACTGCATGGGCGTTGACCCCGATCTCTTTTTCCCCGAGCGCGGTGCATCAACGCGCGAGGCCAAAGAAGTCTGTCGCGGCTGCGTCGTACGTGATGACTGCTTGGAGTACGCCCTCGACAACGGCGAGAAGTTCGGTATCTGGGGCGGCATGAGTGAGCGTGAGCGCCGCCGTCTGCGCCGTGCACGTGCCGTTGAGCGCCGGAGCGCCGCGAGTTAAGTCGAAGTACTTAGAAACGCCCCCGGGAATTCCGGGGGCGTTTTCTTTTCTCTACGAACGGGTAGTAGCCACGTTTTCAAGATGCGACTCGATGGTCAATTCTTCGCTCAATCCGAGCTGTGACCACCGGTTGGGGTTGATTGCATCGAGCACGGCGCGGGGTGCGAGCCCGACGAGTTCGCACTCGCTGATTGAAGCCTCCGCCGGCAAGAGTTCAATGAGGGCGTCGTAGGCAGCGGCCGGACCGGTGGCGAAGGGGTCGACCAGGTTGCAACTCACCTGCAATCTGGAGCCAACGGCGAGCCCTAAGGTCCGGATGCCGGGGCGGCGGAGTTGGCCCGCGAGCCGCTTGGCAGCTGTGAGGTCAACGCCCTCCACAAACATATTCCAGGCCAGAAGAATGGGCCGTTCGCCCACCGCAGTAGCCCCCACTTCCTCGTCGGGTACGGCTGGTCCGAAATCAGGGGTCAGTGTGACAAAGGCACCCTTACGAACTTCAGGCAGAGTGCGCTCGACACCGTTGACCTCGCCGTAGAGGAACGTGGCGACGCCCAGGTCGCCGAGCCATTCGGCCGTTTGATTGCGCAGCGCCAGGGCTAGGGAGCGTTGGGTGGGATCGAGGGCCACAAAGGGCACGACATCCACGACCCCAAATCGGGGGTGTACGCCGTCGTGGAACTCTAGGTCGAGGGCGTCGACGGCATTGCGCAACATCCACTGAACATCGAGCAACAACTCGTCGGCCGAGTTGATGAGCGTAAAGACAGATCGGTTGTGCCAGGGGTCGCTGTGCCGGTGGCGAAACGATGAACCGGCCGACCGCTCAAACTGGCGAAGGATTGGTTCATCTTGCCCCTCGGAAACGTTGATGACGCACTCAAAGACGTCGTGGTGCGCCATCAATCGTTAGCTACGGGTCAGGGGGAGCCCACGGCGACGGACTCGCTGTAGTCGGCGGCGCTCCCGTTCACTCTTGCCACCCCAAATGCCGTGATCTACGTGGTTCTCAAGGGCGTAGTTCAGACACTGATCGGCTACAGGGCATGTGGCACAAATCTTCTGCGCCTTAATCACACCCGTACCGTCACCGGGGAAGAACATCTCGGCTGGGAAGTTGCGACACTTGCCCTCTGCCATCCATTCGGTATTCATACTGACCCTCCTTGTTAGGCCTACAACGGACAGTAGCCACTATGGGA
>WLNA01000056.1 GCA_009726065.1 Actinomycetota bacterium | reverse complement strand
TGTCTTTACGCTTGCGCGAACCTTCATGCTGTTTCTTTCTCGACTCTCGAACCTGAATTATTTGTAGCGGTAGGTGATGCGGCCACGAGTCATGTCGTACGGCGTGATCTCGACTTGGACCTTGTCGCCGGGGAGAATTCGAATGCGGTTTTGTCGCATCCGTCCCGAACTCATCGCGAGCACGGTAAATCCATTCTCCAGCTTGACTTCGAACATCGCGTTGGGCCGGGCTTCCACCACAGTTCCCTCAACGGTGAACGCATCTTCCTTTTGCTTCGTCAGGTTCCTTCTCCTTGTTGCGGCATTACTACCTCCGCTCGTTTGGAACGCACGGAGGGTGACCTTTATGGTTGCCCATTAAAGGTCGGCTTGACATCTTACCCAACTTTCGAACACCGCCAAATTTCGACTAATTCTGAGGTCGATCCGGAGGGCGTGGGGGCCTCCCGAAATGGCATAGATGGTGCCGAGTCGGACCTCTCAACATCGCCCGAGGGCTCCGTCGTGTGGGGAACGGTCAGTTTACGGGATTTTCGCGAAAATAGGAAATTTGCGACAATTGGCCCTAGAGGTGGACGTCAAAAAGCAGGCATAGTAGCCCTGTGGCCATTCGATTCAACGGCATCATCCAACGAGAAGCCCTCTCCGACGAAGAGTGTCGCGATCGCCTGCGCCAGGCGCGGTGGGCCCGCCTCTTGATTTCAGTCCGCTGCCTACCAGCCTCCCGACCAGTTCCCCTCGTAGTAGATGGAGAAACCCTGTTGGTAGCGACCGACGAAGAGGTCGTTTGGGAGGCGGCCGAGCGCCACGAGGTCCTAACTCTCAATATTGATGGGGTGGAACCATCCGGAGCAACTTGGACCGTTACCACCACGGGCGTGGGCTGGGTCGTTAACCCTACAGAACCCAGTGCGGCACTCCCCTTCGACCATCCCCTGTTGCCCTATCTCGACAACGGTGCCCGACTGATTGCCCTCCCCCTCACATTGGTGGTCGGTGATCAGACCGTCTGGTCCTTCCCCCGCGCACCGCGGTAGGCCTCAGGTGAGAGTATGAACGCGTGCCGTACCACAACGTCCAAGATCCCGAGCGGCTCCAATCCTTGATCTCCGCGATGATGCTGATCGAGTCGGATGCCGAACTGGACATCTTGCTCAAGCACCTCGTCCGAAGTGCCTGTGATCTGGTGGGGGCTCGATACGGAGCACTGGGTGTGCTCGATGCTTCTGGCCAACGGATTGCGGAGTTCATTACCTTCGGGGTCGACGACGCTCAGCGTCAAGCCATCGGAGATCTCCCCGTGGGCCGGGGCCTCCTCGGTGAAGTGATTCACGCCGGCACCAGTATCCGCGTCGATGTCATGCCGACCGAGACGCTCTCCGCCCTCCCGCCGAATCACCCCCCCATGCACAATTTTCTTGGCAGCCCTGTGCGCACTGCCGACGGCTTCGTCTTTGGCAATCTCTACCTCACCAACAAGTTGGAGGGACAATTCACGGAGGAAGACGAAGGGCTCATCGAGACCCTGGGGCGAGCGGCCGGGCTGGTTATCGACCAGGCCAACCAGCGAACTCGCATCCGGGGTTTGACCCTCGTTGAAGAGCGCGAACGAATGGCCCGCGATCTGCACGACACGGTGATTCAGCGGCTCTTTGCCGTCGGGCTCTCGCTCCATGCGGCCTTGACCAAGTCACTCCCCGACGACGTCTCGGTTCAGATCAACGAAGCCCTCGATGACCTTGACGACACGGTCCGTCGTATCCGCACCACGATCTTTGAAATCACTCAAGGGCCTACTGCTGATCGCCCCTCACTGCGCAGTCAAGTACTTCGGACAATCGACGAACTGCCCTCGGCCGCGGGGCTCCACATCGACGTGATGTTTGATGGACCACTCGACAGTGCCGTGGGATCGCAGAGTTGCGAACAGATCATTACGTCACTCCGCGAACTGTTAAGCAACGTGGTGCGCCATGCGCAAGCCGATCGCGCCATTGTCCACCTGGCTCTTACTGACGGCAGGTTGGAAATGCGCGTCGAAGACAACGGCAGTGGTATGACCACGGCGACAACCTCGGGCAACGGACTAACCAATCTCTCGACGCGGGCCGAATCGCTCGGTGGTGATTTTGCTGTAACGCTTGGCAGCAAAGGTGGCACCGTTGCCACATGGCGAGCAAGGAACCTCGCTATATGATTCGCGTCTTTCTCGTTGACGATCACGAAATAGTTCGTCGAGGCCTCGCCGCGCTCCTCGACACCTCCGAAAATCTCTCTGTGGTGGGTGACGCCGGCGACTTCGGTTCGGCCCTCGCACTCTTTGCCGCTATGGCGGATCACGTTGACGTCGCCGTACTGGACGTCCGACTACCGGACGGCAGCGGCGTTGAACTGTGCCGGGAATTGCGTGACATCAAGCCCGAGCTGCACTGTCTCATGCTCACCTCTTTTGCGGACGACGAGGCCTTTGATGCAGCCCTCACAGCCGGAGCGAAGGGCTACGTCCTGAAAGACGTTCGAAGTAACGACCTTGTGGCGGCCATTCGTAAAGTCGCCACTGGTGACTCACTCTTTGATCCCGAGACTGTGGAGCGGGCCCGTGGTCGAATGCTTCGACGCACCAAGGAGCTGGAGCTCATTGAGCGACTCAGCGCTCAGGAGCTGCGCATTCTCGAGTTGCTCACGGAGGGGCTCACTAATCGTGAGATTGCCGCAGTGATGTTCTTGGCCGAGAAGACCGTGAAGAATTACGTTTCGAATCTCTTAGCCAAGTTGGGTTTTCAACGACGTACCGAGGCCGCCCTCTACGGCCAGAAGAATCTCCAGCAGGAGCATCAGTATCGCGACACTACGAAGTAGCAATCGCGCAGTGGCGCCTAGGCCAGCGTGAAGACTTCGGGACCGTTTTCAGTTATTGCGATGGTGTGTTCGAAATGTGCCGAGAGTGATCCGTCAGTCGTCAACACACTCCACCCGTCATCGAGGGTGTAGGTCTCTTCGCCACCAATGTTGATCATCGGCTCCACCGCAAAGACCATGCCCTGCTTCAAGGTGGGACCGCCAACACCGGGCCAGTAGTTCGGCACCTGGGGACTCTCGTGCATCGCGGTGCCAATGGCGTGACCGACGTACTCACGCACGATGCCGAAATTCGCGGCGAGGGCCACCTTCTCCACGGCCCGGCCAATTTCATTCAGACGATTGCCAATGACCATCTGCTCAATGCCGGCCCAGAGCGAGCGCTCGGTGACGTCCAAGAGTCGCTGAGCCTCTTTGCTGATCTCACCGACACCGGCCGTGTAGGCCGCGTCACCGTGATAGCCCTCAACGATGGCGCCACAGTCAATCGAGATGATGTCGCCCTCTTGCAGCACATACTCACCGGGGATACCGTGCACGATCATGTCGTTCGGGCTCGTGCAGATCACCGCGGGGAAACCGTGGTACCCAAGAAAGTTTGAACGAGCGCCGCGCTTTTCAATAACGGCGGCCGCTACTTCGTTCAGAAAGGCCGTCGTCACACCGGGACGAATCGCGGCTCGAGTCTTCTCGTGCATCTCGGCAACAACTTTGCCGGCCCTGCGCATCTTGTCCAGCTCGGCCGATGAACGCCTCACACCAGCCCTCGTCCAGCCAGGGCCTTCGAGACCTCGGCGCCGACCGCTTCGACAGATTGACTGCCATCAACGGTAACCACGAGATTCTTGGCGGCGTAGTAGTCGAGCAGTGGAGCGGTGTCGCGTTCGTAGGCGTCGAGGCGCTGTTGAATCGCCTCGGGCTGATCGTCGGCCCGCTGAATAACATCGCCGCCGCACTTTTCACAGGTGCCACTGGCACCGGCTGGTTCGTCGGCACGGTAGATGGCGCCACACTCTTGGCAGACGCGGCGACGGCTCAGTCGCTCGACGACCAGGGTCGTCGGCACATCCAAGTTGATACAGATCGAGACGGGTTCATCGGCCAACATGGCGTCCAGTGCAGTGGCCTGACCAATGGTGCGTGGGAAACCGTCGAGTAGTGCGCCACGTTGGGCGTCGGGCTGAGCGAAACGCTCCTTCACGAGCGCCACGACGAGGTCATCAGAGACCAGGTCACCGGCGTCGAGGACGGACTTGACCTGCAGACCCAGGGGCGTACCCTCACGGACAGCGGCGCGAAGAATGTCGCCCGTCGAAACGTGCGGAATGTTGTATTGCTCACTCAGGGAAGCACACTGAGTGCCCTTACCGGCACCCTGCTTTCCGAGCAGCACCACGATGAGACGAGGGGCCACTGTCACCCTCCTACTTAAGGAAGCCTTCGTAGTTGCGCATCATCAACTGGCTGTCGATTTGGCGCATCGTTTCGAGGGCGACACCTACCGCGATCAAAAGGGTCGTTCCATAGAAGGGGAACTTGTTGATGTGCCACACGGCCATCAAGAGGCTCGGCACAACAGCCACGGCCGCGAGGAAGAGGGCACCGACCACAGTGACTCGGTTCAACATTTTGGCGAAAAACCGTTCGGTCGGCAGACCGGGACGAATACCGGGCACGAAACCACCCTGCTGGCGAAGTTGGTCGGCCTGCTGGTGAGGCTCAAAGGCGATGTTCACGTAGAAGAAGGTGAAGCCCAAAATCAAGAAGAAGTACGTCACGATGTAGAGAAATGACGTCGGGGTGAAGGACTTGCTAACAAAGCTCTGGAAGGCCACGTTCGGGATGATGTTGCTCAGTAGCAGCGGCAAGTAGAGCACCGAGCTGGCAAAAATGATTGGGATCACACCGGACTGGTTGACCTTCAACGGAATATACGTCGAGTTACCACCCATCATCTTGCGACCAACCACGCGCTTGGCGAAGGTCACCGGGATGCGACGCTGCCCCTGATCGATGAAGATAATCACCACGAGCAGCGCGACCGAGATGCTTACGATGACGGCGAACTTAATGGGTCCGCCCTGGGCGTAGACCGAGTGACCGCCACTGGGGAGTCCCGAAACGACCGACGAGAAAATCAAGATCGACATTCCTTGACCGATGCCTCGCTGTGTTACGAGCTCAGCCAACCACATTACGAAGGCCGTACCGGCCGTCAGGGCCAGCACCATAAAGAGGCCTAACCAGAAGGTGAACTTGGGAATCAAATCGATGTCAAAACCGAGCAGACCAGCAGTGTGGCCGTGGAAGGCATAGATCAAACCAGTTGACTGAAGCAACGCGAGAGCAATCGTCAAGTACCGAGTGGCCTGCGTGATCTTCTTCTGGCCGGAAGCACCTTCGTCGCGCCACTGCGTCAACTTGGGAATCACTGTCGTCAACAGCTGCACCACGATGGAACTCGTGATGTAAGGCATAACGCCGAGACCGAAAATCGCGAGGCGCGTCAACGCACCACCCGAGAAGAGGTTCAAGAATCCAAGCGCGCCCGATGCGCCGGCCTTTTCTTGGAGCAACTGCACCTGACTCCAACTGACGCCTGGTACCGGAAGGTACGAGCCGAGTTGGTACAACGTAACAACGGCCAACGTAAAGAGGACCTTGTTCCGGAGATCCGGGACGCGGAAGATGTTCGCAAGACGGGCGAGCACGGGTTAGTCCTTAGCGGTTCTGGTGCTGGTTACCGGCAG
>WLNA01000055.1 GCA_009726065.1 Actinomycetota bacterium | reverse complement strand
ATGATGTTGCCAAATGGATGGGAAATGGTGGTGGGTCTCGAAGTCCACACTGAACTCAAGACCAAGACCAAGCTCTTTTGTGGCTGTGCCAATGAATTCGGATCCGCTCCGAACTCGCAGGTCTGTCCCATATGTCTCGGACTGCCTGGATCGATGCCGGTGCTCAATGAGCGCGCGGTGGAGCTGGCCATGGCCATTGGCTTTGCTCTGAATTGCACCATTCAGGACTCCACATTCCACCGGAAGAACTACTTCTACCCGGACATGCCTAAGGACTATCAAGTCAGTCAGTACGACCTCCCGATTAACACTCGGGGCTATCTTGACCTCCCCGACGGTTCGCGCGTTTCTATTGAGCGGGCCCACATGGAAGAAGACACCGGCAAGACGACCCACCTCGGGACGTCCGGCCGAATTCACGGAGCCGATCGCTCGCTCGTGGACTACAACCGATCCGGCGTGCCACTCGTCGAGATTGTTTCCGGACCCGATATTCGTAACCCCCAGCAGGCTCGTGACTACGTTGCCGAACTTCGTTCGATTCTCGTAGCCATTGGCGCCTCCGACGGTCGCATGGAAGAAGGCTCGCTACGCGTTGACGCTAACGTCTCGGTCCACAAGCCCGATACGCCCTTTGGTACGCGGTGTGAGATCAAGAACCTCAACTCGCTTCGGAGTTTGACTCGGGCGATCGAGTACGAAGCCCTGCGACAGATTGACGTTCTCGAAGATGGCGGT
Source organism: Actinomycetota bacterium (assembly GCA_009726065.1). Taxonomy (GTDB): domain Bacteria; phylum Actinomycetota; class Acidimicrobiia; order Acidimicrobiales; family RAAP-2; genus RAAP-2. The sequence goes on along the minus strand of WLNA01000055.1, from coordinate 5,157 downwards.
TCGATTCGCCAAGAGACGCGCCACTGGGATGAAGACCGCGGCGAGACTTCTACGCTTCGCGTGAAGGAGGAAGCTGAGGACTATCGCTACTTCCGTGAACCCGATCTCGTAGACCTCGTTCCCGATCAGGCTTGGAAGGACCGGGTGCTGGCTGGTCTTCCGAAGCTGCCGGCCCGACGCCGTCAGGATCTCGAAGCACTGTTGACCAACCCCACTGACGCCCAGCGAGATGGGGTGACCACGGTTGTCGATCTCGACCTCGACGTCTATGTCGAAGGCGTGGCCCAGGCCCACGGTGACGTGGCGCTGGCCGTAGCTCGTGCCGCCAACGAATTGGCGGCCGCGAATGAAAAGCTCGCGAACCTGTCTATAGAGAACTTCGTCATCACCGTGGCCATGGAGCAGTCGGGCCAGCTGTCAGCCACACAGGCCAAGACCGTGTTGAGCGAACTGCTCGAAAAGGGTGGCGATCCAGTCAGCGTGGCCAAGGCCAAGGGCTTCGAACAACTTTCCACGGACTCCCTCTCGGCCACGGTCGGTGAACTGATCACGGCGAACCCCGATGAATGGCAGCGATTCAAGGATGGGGACGACAAGTTGGCCCAGTTCTTCATTGGTCTCGTCATGAAGGCAACGAAGGGTCAGGCCAACGGCAAGGCCGTCATTGCCGAACTGCAGTCTCGCCGCTAAGCCTGTTCGTAGTAAATGCGTCGGGATTCCTAAACTGTCTCTATGACGACCCACCCCACCCCTCGAAGTTCAGTCGTAACCCAAGGGAAGAACCGAGCCCCGGCTCGCGCGATGCTCCGGGCTATGGGTCTACGCGACGAAGACATGTCCCTGCCGCAAATCGGCGTGGCTTCGTCGTGGAACGAAGTGACCCCCTGCAACCTGCCTCTCGATCGCTTGGCTAAGCGAGCCAAGGTGGCCGTTCGCGAAAACGGGGGGATCCCGTTCGAATTCGTCACGATTGCCGTTTCTGACGGAATCTCCATGGGCCACGAAGGCATGCACGCCTCCTTGGTTTCACGTGAGGTCATTGCAGACTCCGTTGAAACGGTGATGCACGCGGAACGATTCGACGCCATGGTGACATTTGCGGGATGCGATAAGTCGCTACCCGGCATGCTCATGGCCGCCGCTCGCCTGGATGTCCCCAGTGTGTTTCTCTACGGTGGTTCCATCCTGCCCGGCCACCACGGGGGAGAGGCTCTCGACATCGTTTCCGTCTTCGAAGCCGTCGGCGCGAACGCCGTTGGCAATCTGAGCGACGAAGAACTCTCGATGATCGAACTGAAGGCCTGCCCCGGTGAGGGTTCCTGTGCCGGAATGTTCACGGCCAACACGATGGCCAGCGTGGGTGAAGCGCTCGGTATGTCGATTCTTGGCTCGGCCTCGGCCCCATCGATTGACTCCCGTCGTGATGACTACGCCTACGCCTCGGGCGTCGCGGTACTGAATCTTTTGGATCGCGGCATCACGGCCCGCCAGATCATGACAAAGAAGGCCTTTGAAAATGCCATCTCGGTAGTCATGGCTTTGGGCGGCTCGACAAACGCCGTCCTGCACATCTTGGCCATTGCTCACGAAGCCCGTGTCGAACTCGAGCTGGGTGACTTCAACCGCATCGCCCGCCGTGTCCCACACTTGGCTGATACCAAGCCTCACGGTAAGTACCACATGACGGACCTCGACAAAATTGGTGGCGTGCCCGTAGTCCTGGCCCACCTGCTCGAAGCCGGTCTTCTGCACGGTGACGTCATGACAGTTTCTGGTCGCACTATGGAAGAGAACTTGAAGGAGTACAACGCTCCGAAGCCCGACGGTCTCGTGGTGCACCCTCTTTCAAACCCCATCCACGATCGCGGCGGTATCGCCGTTCTCACTGGCTCGCTTGCACCAAAGGGTTCCGTCGTCAAGGTGGCCGGCATTGACAACCTGACCTTCGACGGCACGGCCCGAGTCTTTGACGGCGAAGACGCAGCGATGACGGCAATTTTGGCCGACGAGATTCAGCCCAACACGGTCGTAGTGATTCGCTACGAGGGCCCCAAGGCCGGACCGGGAATGCGTGAAATGCTCGCAGTGACCGGTGCCATGAAGGGTGCTGGACGCGGCGGTGACTGTGCCCTCGTGACTGACGGTCGCTTCTCTGGCGGAACACACGGATTCTGTGTTGGTCACGTGGCGCCCGAAGCTCTTGATGGCGGACCCATTGGACTCGTTCGCGACGGGGACCGGATCGTTATCGACGTCAACAAGGACTCCATTGATCTGATCGTGGATGCCGCCGAACTGGCCCGCCGGGCTACGGAAGTGGTCCCCTTCGTGCCTCGCTACACCACGGGGGTTCTGGAGAAGTTTGCCCGTCTAGTGCAGGGTGCTGAGAAGGGCGCGGTTACCTCGGCCTAGAACTTGAAATTTTCAACCGACTGTGACAAACTGAGTCCGTGACAAACCGTGAACTCGTACTTGTAGTAGTAGGTGTTGGCCAACGGTAGCGTCACGTCGTACGCTTCCCGAGGCCTCCCAAAATGGGAGGCCTTTTTCTTTTCCAAACAAGGAGTTGTTGTGCAGCTAACAGGAGCCCAGGCGCTTATCAAGAGCCTTGAGCAGATGGGTGTCGACACCATCTTCGGCCTGCCCGGCGGAGCAATTCTTCCGGTCTACGACCCGCTCATTGATTCCTCAATCCGTCACATCCTCGTTCGTCACGAACAGGGGGCCGGTCACATGGCTGAGGGTTACGCCATGGCCACGGGGCGACCTGGAGTCGCCATGGTGACCAGCGGACCGGGAGCGACCAACATCGTCACCCCTATCGCTAACGCCCACATGGACTCCACGCCGCTCGTCGTCATCACTGGTCAAGTACCGACGGCCAACATTGGCACCGACGCCTTTCAGGAGTGTGACATCACTGGCATCACGATGGGAATCACCAAGCACAACTTTCTCGTCACGTCCGCCCAAGAAATTCCTCGGGTTGTTGCCGCAGCCTTCTACATCGCGACGACTGGTCGACCTGGACCAGTACTCATTGACGTCCCCAAGGATGTGACGCAAGCAATGATGGAATGGTGGTGGCCCGAGACCATTGAAGATCTTGATCTCCCCGGATACCACCCCGAAAGTGAAGTTGACGCCTCGCTCATCGAAGCGGCGGCATCGTTGATCGCGGCCGCTGAGCGCCCGTTGCTCTACGTCGGTGGTGGCGTCTTGAAGTCACGCGCTAGTGCTGAGCTCTTGGCCTTCGCCGAGCGCACGAACATTCCTGTCGTGACGACCTTGATGGCTCGTGGTGCGTTCCCTGATTCTCATCGTCTCCACCTCGGTATGCCCGGTATGCACGGCATGTACGCCGCCGTAACGGCTATGCAGCAGAGCGACCTGTTGATTACCCTGGGTGCCCGTTTCGACGACCGCGTCACTGGCCGGCTCGACGGTTTCGCCCCGCACGCCAAAATCATCCACGCCGATATCGATGCCGCCGAGTTCAACAAGATTCGTCAGGCCGACGTTGCCATTCGTGGACAGATCAAAGACACGCTGATTGCCCTCGACGCCGCCACCAAGCACATTGGTGACATTGCGCCGTGGTGGCAGACCATCGATGCGTGGCGTGACGAATTCCCGTTGGCCTACGATCCGCAGGATCCTGCAGCACAACTCCGCCCTCAGGCCATCATTGAGGCCATCGCCGCGCGTTCAAAGCCCGGCACGATTGTGACTAGTGGCGTGGGTCAGCACCAGATGTGGGCGGCCCAGCACTGGCAGTACGAAATTCCGGGCACGTGGATCAACTCCGGTGGAGCTGGAACCATGGGTTTCGGTGTTCCCGCCGCCATTGGCGCCAAGGTCGGACATCCAGACCGCACCGTGTGGTGTATCGACGGTGACGGTTGCTTCCAGATGACGGCTCAAGAACTCGTGACCGCTCGCGCTGAAGGCATCCCAATCAAAGTAGCTATTTTGAACAACGCCTACCTGGGCATGGTGCGCCAATGGCAGGAGATGTTCTATGAGGAGCGCTACAGCGAGGTCTACCTGTCACCCGACTTGCCCGACTACGTCAAGTGGGCCGAGTCGATGGGTTGCGTCGGTCTTCGCGCTCGCACCATGGAAGAGGCCATCGCGGCCATCGATCTCGCCAACACGATTAACGACGTACCGGTAGTCATCGACTTCCGTACCGACGCCAGTGAAAAAGTCTTCCCCATGGTTCCATCCGGTGCCACGAATGACGACATCCTTGTTCACCCATCCCAGCGAGGAGCGTAATCGTGGCCGTGCCTGAGCCCTTTACCGGAGTCACGTCTTCCAGTCCCGTCCGTCACCACATCTTGAGTGTGCTGGTAGAGAACAAGGCCGGCGTCTTGGCCCGCATCGCCGGTCTCTTCGCTCGGCGTGGCTTCAACATCTACTCCCTCGCGGTGGCCCCGGCCGATGACTCGCAGCGGTTCTCGAGAATCACCATTGTCGTGGACGCCGAATCAGCACCTCTGGATCAGATTCGTGGGCAGTTGAACAAGCTCATCAACGTGGTGGAAATCAAGGATCTCGCCCCCCGTGAGGCCCTGGAACGCGAGCTCCTGCTCGCCACCGTGGAAGTGGACGATGAGACCCGTCAGGCTGTCCTGGACGCCGTAGCGCAGGCCAATGCGGCCATTGTGGACGTTAACGACACCTCGGTGACCCTCATGCTGGCTGGTACTCCTGCCGCGTGTGACGCCCTCGAGCGCCAGCTCGAAGCCTTCGCTCAAATCGAGCTACACCGCACCGGCCGAGTGGCCCTGCCACGACTGTCCTCAGAACCGACTAGAAACTAAGCACCCCTAAAAGGAGAAATATGACCACCCTGTATTACGAAAAGGACGCCAAGCCCGAAATTTTGAAGAATCGCAAGATCGCGATTCTTGGATACGGCTCACAGGGTCACGCTCACGCGTTGAACCTCCACGACTCGGGCTTTGACGTCATCGTCGGACTCCGACCCGACTCGTCATCCATCGACAAGGCCATCAAGGCCGGTCTGACGGTCACCAGCATCGAAGAAGCGGCCAAGCAGGCCGAGGTCATCATGATGCTCTTGCCCGACACGGCGCAAAAGGCCATCTACGAAGCCGAAGTTGCCCCGCACATGACGGCCGGCAAGGT
>WLNA01000054.1 GCA_009726065.1 Actinomycetota bacterium | reverse complement strand
TGCCGAAGAGTTGGCCTTTGATCTTCGACTGGTTACACCGCAACTGCCAAACTTTCCAACGCCCCCCGGCCACGATGAGCAGAGTTACCTCGAACAGCTCGTCAGTGAAGGGGCGACGAGGCGGTACGGTCCCCGAACGGCCGAGCGGGTCGTCGGGGCCTGGCGTCAGATTGATCACGAACTCTCCGTTATCAAGCAGTTGGGCTTTGCCGGCTACTTCTTGATTGTGTGGGATATCACGGAGTTCTGTCGCCGGGAGAATATCTACTGCCAGGGTCGTGGCTCGGCCGCTAACTCGGCTGCCTGTTTCGCCCTCGGCATTACCAACGCCGATGCGGTGCGACTCAACCTCTTTTTCGAACGCTTCCTCTCGACCTCCCGAGACGGGCCGCCAGATATTGACGTTGATATTGAGTCGGGTCGACGAGAGGAAGTGATTCAGTACGTCTATCGCCGCTACGGCCGTCACCACGCCGCGCAGGTGGCCAATGTCATTACCTATCGACCACGCTCGGCCCAGCGTGATGTGGCCCGGGCCTTTGGCTACGCCGCTGTCGACGAGATGACACCCGAAGAGAGCGCGCGTGATGGGGCGCATATCGAGGAGATAGCGACAGAGCTACTCAATAGGCCACGCCATCTCGGTATCCACTCGGCCGGCATGGTGATCTGTGATCGACCCGTCAGCGAGGTCTGTCCCGTGGAGTGGGGTAGGACTCCGGGTCGATCGGTACTGCAGTGGGATAAGGACGACTGCGCCGCCACCGGACTCGTGAAGTTTGACCTGCTCGGCCTGGGCATGCTCGAGGCGCTGCACCGAGCCGTTGACCTCATTGAGGAACACGAGGGCGTACGACTCGATCTTGGTGAACTACCTCAAGAAGAGATTGTCTACGACCTGCTCTGTCGGGCCGATACGGTCGGTCTTTTTCAGGTGGAGTCCCGAGCGCAGATGGGCACCTTGCCTCGCGTCCAACCGCGCTGCTTTTATGACCTCGTGATTGAAGTGGCGCTGATTCGCCCCGGTCCCATCCAGGGTCAGGCCGTCAATCCCTATATCCGCCGTCGCCGTGGTGAAGAGCCGGTGACCTATCTCCACCCCCGCTTAGAACCCATTTTAGAGCGGACACTCGGGGTGCCGCTCTTTCAAGAGCAGCTGATGGAGATGGCCGTGGCGGTGGCGGGCTTCTCGCCGGCCGAGGCTGACGAGTTGCGTCAAGCGATGGCGGCGAAACGATCAGAGGTGCGCATGGCGAGACTGAAGGGACGCTTCTACGCGGGGATGGCTAACTACGACATCGTCGGTCCCGACGCCGACCATCTCTGGGACGCGCTATCGGCCTTTGCGAATTTCGGTTTCCCTGAGTCTCACTCGGTCTCCTTCGCACATCTCGTCTACTGCTCGGCCTGGCTCAAGGTTCACTACCCGGCCGCCTTTCTCGCCGCGTTACTAAATGCCCAGCCGCTGGGATTCTGGTCGCCCCAGAGTTTGGTCTCCGATGCGCAGCGCCACGGGGTGACGGTCCTGCGCCCTGATGTGCAGTGCTCGCAGGCGACTTCGACTTTGGAGCATTGTGAAGCCGGCACAGCTGTTCGTCTCGGTCTCACTACGGTGCGGGGTGTGCGAGAGGCGGCCGCCCAGCGCATTGTCGATGGCGCACCTTGGATCACGATGGAAGATCTCGCTCGACGGGCCGAACTGAGACAGGCTCACTTGGAGTCGCTGGCCGCGGCTGGTGCACTCGATTCTCTCGGTCGTTCGCGCCGAGGACTCCTCTGGGAAGCTGGCGCGGCCTCTCAGAACACCAAGGGCCGACTACCCGGCATGGTCACCGGCACGACGGCACCGGTTTTGCGAGCAACGAGTGAATTTGAACGGGTGGCCGATGATATGTGGTCGCTCGGTCTGACGCCAGATGCCACGGCACTGGCGTTATGTCGAGAATCGTTGAACCGACTCGACGTCACGATGGCGGGATTACTGGCCAGTGTCGAAGCCCACCGAGTGGTGGTGTGCGGAGTCGTAACGCACCGCCAGCACCCCGAAACGGCCAACGGGGCCGTATTTCTAAACCTGGAGGATGAGAGCGGTCATGTGAATGTGATCTTCTCGAAGGGCGCTTGGGTTCGATGGGAGTCAGTCGCCCGAACCGCTCCCGTACTGCTAATACGAGGCGTACTGCAACGGGGGCAAGGGGCTATTGCCCTGCAGGCTGAGTCTGTTGAGGTGTTTGACGTGGCGGTAACGACGCCCCCATCGAGAGACTTTCGCTAAAAACTCATTTTCTCTACCCCCGACCACAAAGCACCGTAAAGTGGGGCCATGTCACGCATCCGTCTCCTCGCCGCCCTCGTCGCAGCTATTGCCCTTATTGGCACGACGGGTGGCATTGTGATTGCCGCCACCGACACCAATGCTGGGTCTAGTCCGTACGCATTGAATGGCAAAGTGCCCGAAACAGCCGCTATGTCGTTTTCAATTGCCAACTCTGACGGCGCAGCCATCACCGGCCACATGGACGTCGATATGGTGCGTAATCGTGTCGACGGCGAAATCGATATTCCCTTCATCTTGGTCATGGCGCGAATTCACATTCGAGAAGTCAACGACAAGCTCTACCTTGGCGCCGGCGCATTTCAGTCAATGGCCGATGCCGATTGGCTAGCCGCACCACTAAACACGAACCTCGACCTCACCGGCTTGGCTCTCTCCATGGCTAAGCCCGAATTCGATCTGATGCCCAAGGAGCTAGGTGCTGTCGAAATCACCACCGAAGGTGATGTCACCGTACGCACGTACCACCTGAATTCGACAGCTCTTGGCCTCCCTACGTCAGGCGACGCCACGCTCGTCTTCCGTACCGCTAGTGAGGGTCAAGTGATTGGCCTGACGGTGACGATTAAGGCTGCGAACCAGGACATGAAGATTTCGCTCAACGTTGATTCCTACAACGGCCCCGTCGCTATTGCGGTACCGAAGCCGTCGTCAGTTAAGCCGTTAACATCGGATTCGCTGCAACAAATTGTCGGTGGGAATGACACCTTGCAGCAGTTGCTGAACGGACTCATGTCCGGCGGCAGCTTGTCGTCGCTAGCTCAAAACCAATTGACGCTCTAGCTCAGAATCACGGCGGGAATGACTCCAAGAGTTGTTCCAAGAGCGAAGAAGCTCGACTCGTTTTGCCTTGATGCTCTTCGACATGATCGGAACGTTTGGCTAATGCCAGCCCAGTGTTGATTCCGAGCCATCGAGCCGGCTCGATGGGCCACCTCTTTGACTGGTGGTGGACGAAGGGTAGCGACGTCAGTTCCGTAATGGAGTCAGGCTGCACGATGAGGTCGGCCAAGGTCTGGCCCGCCACGTAGGCCAAAACCACCCCGTCACCGGTGTAGCCCCCAGCGGACGCCAAGCCGGTGGCGTGATCGACATTGACCGAGGGCATCATGTCGCGTGGCATCGCAAGTGGTCCGCCCCACCGGTGCGATATCCCCCCAGGCAAATTGGGGAACAAGTCCCGCAATGTTCCTTCGAGTAACTCAAAGACCTTGTCGTCATAGTCGAATTTCGGCTTGATTGAAGAACCGAAGTGATACGGCGCACCTCTGCCGCCAAACGCAATGCGATTGTCCTCGGTTCGTTGACCGTAGATGATCATGTGGCGGTCATCGGCGAAGGTTTCGTAGTTTCGAAAACCCGTCGACTCCCAAAATGACGCTGGTAGTGGCTCGGTCGCAATCATGAGCGAGTAGATAGGAGCTACAGCACGTCGCAGCCCCGGCAGATCCACGCTGAAGGCCTCAGTCGCTCGCACGACGTAGTTTGCCGTAATAGTGCCACCACGAGAAACGATGCGCGCACGTCGAGTTGGTGTCGCCCCCTCGATCGCCGTCACAGTGGTGTTTTCGTAAATGGCCACACCCCGCTCGCCAAGTCGATCGGCTAGTCCTCGGACCACTCGGGCCGGGTTAATGCGGGCGCAATGGGGGGCGAACGTGGCTCCAAACAGACTGGGAAGAGCTGCGCGGTCGCGAATTTCGTCCCCATTGAGCCAGACCAGTTCGTCGCCGAAGCCCCGATCACGGTTCTCAGATACGTGATGCTGGAGTCGTGTCGACTGAATCTCGCTCCGGGCGAATGTCAACGTGCCACCTTGGCGGTAGTGGCCATCAATTTGTTCGTGAGCCAATGCCTCGCCCAAGGTAGATACCGCTCGATTGAGCACGCGGTGGAGCGGGACAACTGCATCGCCACCGAATCGCTTCGCGACCGTCCAGTCGCTCACGGGAAAGAGAGCCGAGGCCCAACCACCATTACGGCCCGATGCGCCAAAGCCACAAACGGACTGCTCAACAACCGCGATACGAAGAGCGGGGTCGCGCTCAAGTAACTCTCGGGCTGTCCATAGACCGGTGAAGCCACCGCCGACGATTACGACATCAACGTCGAGGTGCTCTTTCAGCGGCGGTCGTGGTGAGACCGGTTCGTCGAGCGTTTCCCACCACAGTGAACGCGGTGGGGAGAGCACAATTACAGGAGATGGAGGGAGTCTTCGAGAACTTCGCGAAGTGTGCCGACCATCCAGTCGATCTCGGAGCGACCCACGATGAGTGGCGGGGCGAACTGGACGACGGGGTCACCCCGGTCATCGGAGCGACAAATCAGTCCACGACGGAAGAGCTCGGGAGAGAGGTGACCCCGCAGCAAGTGCTCAGCCTCGTCACCCTCGAAGGTCTCCTTGGTGCCCTGATCCTTGACGAGCTCTACACCGTAGAAATAACCGGTGCCACGAATGTCACCGACGATGGGGATATCCCGCAATGTCTCGAGGGCACTACGGAAGTAGTCCTGATTGCCAGAGACGTTTTCGAGGACGTGTTCCGTCTCGATGATGTCGATGACCTTGAGCGCCACAGCGGCGGAGGTGGGGTGTCCAGCCCACGTGAAGCCGTGAAGGAATGACTCGTCTCCGTGCAAGAAGGGCTCGGCGATACGGTCCGAGACAATCATGGCGCCGAGTGGCGCGTAACCGGCCGTCAAGCCCTTGGCGGTGACCATGATGTCGGGAACGAAGTCGTACTTCTGTCCACCGAACCAGGTGCCGAGGCGACCGTAGGCGCAGATTACTTCGTCGGAGACGAGTAGTACGCCGTAGCGGTCGCAGATCTCTCGAACCTTCTGGAAGTAACCCGGGGGAGGCGTGAGGCAGCCTCCGGCATTTTGAACTGGTTCGAGGAATACGGCGGCCACGGTGTCGGGGCCCTCACGCAAGATGGCCTCTTCAATCTGAGAAGCGCTCCACTCGCCAAAGCCAGCCGGATTCGTCTCGTACATCGCCGAACGGTAGGCGTTGGTGTTCGGGATCTTGATGGCACCAGGAACGAGTGGTTCAAAGGGTGTGCGGTAGGACTGCACACTGGTGATCGTAAGGGCACCCATCGTCGTACCGTGGTACGCAATGTCACGACTGATGACCTTGTAGCGGTCAGACTCGCCACGAAGACGGTGGTACTGGCGGGCCAGTTTCCACGCCGACTCGACACCTTCGCCACCACCACTGGTGAAAAAGACGCGATTGAGATCACCAGGGGCCAACGAAGCCAACTTCTCGGCCAGTTCGATGGCCCGTGGGTGGGCGTAGGTCCAAATCGGGAAGTACTCGAGTTCGCTCATCTGCTGAGCGGCTACGGCGGCGATATCGCGTCGGCCGTGTCCGAGTGAAGAAGTAAAGAGACCTGAGATTCCGTCCAGGTAACGGTTTCCTCGTGCGTCGTAGACGTACGCACCTTCTCCTCGCACAATGACGGGGATGTCCGAGTTTTCCGAATACGAACCCAGCCGAGAAAAGTGCATCCAGAGATGCCGGCGAGCCCGCTCGGAGAGCGTATGGCTCTCGTGTTCGGGATTGGCAACGGTCATGCCGTCGCTGATGATTTCGTGCAATGTCAT
>WLNA01000053.1 GCA_009726065.1 Actinomycetota bacterium | reverse complement strand
GTGACCACGATGCACGCCATCGAAGACGCCGATAGCCACGACGGAACCACGTTGTGTCGAACGCGCCTCGTCCGCATGGTGTACCCGCATACAAAAACCTTACGAGTCCTTCACGGTCGACTCGATCGCCAAGACCACGTCGGGCTGCCACCGGTCATCCTTGGGGCGCAGAATCGCCACGAGTTCCCCAGTGCCGTCAACGGCATTGAGATAGTCGCCGTCTAGGGGGGTATCAAACGCCACCGTCTTGCCTTGTCGGATGGCGAGAACCGTGGCGTCATCGACGACAACGACCGGAAACTGTTTCGTCATCTCAAGGGGTGCCGCCAGAACGGACTCACCCTGAGCGACGGCCTCCTGGAGCGATTCGATGGTGTGTGCGGCATCAACCAAGGAGGCACCACTCGCCGTTCGGCGAAGTGCCGTTAAGTGGCCCAAGGTGCCAGCCTGAACGGCCCAATCGGCGAGCAGTACGCGAACGTAGGTCCCGGGAGTTACGGTCACCTCGAAGGCCCACGAGCCGGGGACCTCGGATTCGGCTATCTCAAACTTCGAGACCACGATGTCGCGAGGCTTGCGCTCAATCTCTTTTCCCTCACGGGCCAGTTCGTACAGCTTCTTGCCATCGACCTTGATAGCCGAGACCATCGGCGGAATCTGTTGTTGGGGTCCGAGAAAAGTTGCGGCGATGGCTTGTGCTTCCAACGGACTCAATTCAGGAATTGGTGCAGTAGCGATTACGACACCGTCAGCGTCGAGAGAGTCAGTGGCCTCGCCCAACTTCACGGTTCCGATGTACGTCTTTTGAGTATCAGTAGCAAAACGCAGGAGCCGTGTGGCTGGCCCCACGGCAATCACCAGCAGTCCCGTGGCCATGGGATCGAGCGTGCCGGCGTGACCAATGCGGCGCTGGCGAAGGATGCCGCGCATCTTGGCAACAACGTCGTGGCTCGTCCAACCCGCCGGTTTGTCGACGAGTACGACGCCGCTAGTTCTGCTCATCCTCTGCGTGCAGTCGACGAATGATTTCTTCGACTGATTCACCGGAACGAACGGCGGGGTCGATTCGAAAGTCCAACTTCGGGGTGCGCTTCATCTTGGTCTGGGCGTTCACTTGACCCTGAATCTGCACGCGACGGTCTTCAAGGCCAGCCTTGGCCTCAGGCGTGAGCGAGTCGAAGAAGACCGTGGCGTGTCGCAGATCAGGAGTCGTCTCAACACCAGTAACTGTTAAGAGGCCCAAGCGATCGTCAAGGTCCTCGAGACGCACGATGACGTCAGAAATAACCTCACGGAGAATTTCATTTACTCGAGCACTCCGTGGGTAGGGGTGCTTATCTGCAGATTTGCTTGACACGACTTAGGCCGTCCGCGGAATCTCGCGCTCCTCGAAGGTTTCGATGATGTCGCCATCCTTCAAGTCCTGGTAGTCGGAGAGACCAATACCGCACTCGAAGCCCGACTGCACTTCACGGGCGTCGTCCTTAAAGCGACGCAGTGAGGTGATCGAACCCTTCCAGATAATGGCACCTTCGCGGAGGAAGCGAACCTTGCTGCCTCGCGTGATGACGCCTTCGCGCACGTAGCAACCAGCGATTGCACCGAGCTTGGGAACTCGGAAGATTTCGCGTACTTCGGCTTCGCCGGTAACGACTTCTTCGAACTCCGGAGCCAAGAGACCGAGCATGGCCGCTTGGATTTCTTCGATGAGCTTGTAGATGATTTCGTAGGTCCGAATCTGAACGCCTTCGCGCTCAGCCATCTCACGACTGCGGCGGTCCGGACGGACATTGAATCCAATGATGGTGGCACTCGAAGCGCTCGCCAGCTGGACGTCGTTCTCGGTAATTCCACCGACACCACGGTGCACGATGACGAGCTTGACGTCTTCGCGCTCCAACTTACGGAGTGACTCGGTACACGCCTCCAAGGAACCCTGCACGTCAGACTTCAGAACCACATTCAACGTGGCTGTTTCACCACGCTGGATGGCTTCGAAGAGGTCCTCCAGGCGGGCACCAGTGCTCGCGAGTGGGATGTGTCCAGTAATACGGATCCGCTGTGCGCGAGCTTCACCCAAGGTGCGGGCGTGCGCTTGGTCTTGCGCTACGCGCATCTCGTCACCGGCGTGCGGGGGTTCTGAGAAGCCGAGTACCTGAACGGGAGTCGACGGGCCGGCAATCTTGATCTGACGACCCTTGTCGTCGATCATGGCCTTGACCTTGCCCCATGCGGCTCCAGCAACGATGGCGTCGCCCAGCTTCAACTGACCCTTTTGCACCATGACGGTGGCCACGGGTCCACGACCAACTTCGAGGTTGGCTTCGAGAACTGAACCAACGGCCGGACCTTCGGTACGAGCAGTGAGCTCGCCCACTTCCGCGATAAGTAGTACCTGCTCGAGCAAGTCGTCAACGCCCAGGCCCTGCAGCGCGGAAACCTCGACACAGATGGTGTCGCCGCCCCACTTTTCGGGTACCAAGCCGTGTTCGGCAATTTGCTGCAAGACACGGTCGGGATTGGCATCGGGGCGGTCAATTTTGTTGACGGCCACAATGATTGGCACTTCGGCGGCCTTGGCGTGATTAATGGCCTCAATGGTCTGCGGCATAACACCGTCGTCCGCGGCGACAACCAGGATCACAATGTCGGTGACCTTGGCGCCTCGAGCACGCATTGAGGTGAAGGCTTCGTGACCTGGGGTGTCGAGGAAGGCGATGGACTTGCCCTTCCACTCCACTTGGTAGGCACCGATGTGCTGCGTGATACCACCGGCTTCGCCGGCAATCACGTTGGTGTTACGAATTCTGTCCAAGAGCGAAGTTTTGCCGTGGTCGACGTGACCCATGACGGTAACGACGGGTGAACGAGGCACGGCGTCGTACTTCTCGTCGTCTTCGTCGTCGTCGAAGAACTTGGCGAGCAGGGCCGCTTCTTGTTCTTCACCCGGGTCAACGAGGCGTACTTCGGCCCCGATTTCGGCGGCGTACAGCTCGATCATGTCGTCGGTCAGACCCTGTGATGCTGTGACCATTTCCCCCTGCAGGAAGAGGAAGCGAATGATGTCGGTCGCCGTACGGTTGACCTTCGGACCGAAGTCCTTGGCCGTGGAACGACGCTCGACGATTATTTCGCCAGGTGGCACTGGCGCAGTGCTGGGTACATACGAAGTGATTTGGGTGGGCTCGAAGTCCTCCACCTTGGAACTGCGGCGGGCCTTGGACTTGCGCTGCGAACCACGAGGTCCACCGGGTCCACGGCCACCGGGGCCACCACGACCAGGAGCACCGGCTGGAGCACCAGGACGGGCTCCACCAAATCCACCGCCGGCACCGCCGGGACCACCGGGTCCACCACCGGGGCGAGATCCGCCGCCGACTGGACGACCACCGACGCTGGCACCGGGGCGAGCACCGCCGGGGCGTGGGGAGAAAGCGGGGCGCCCACCAGGACCGTCCGGACGGCCGCCGGGGCGACCACCAGGAGGTGGCGGAATCGGGCGGCCCGTTGAGGACATGGGGGGACGACCGCCACCGGGTGGTGGTGGGATGGGACGTCCGGTTGCCGAAGTTGGTGGCTGGCCCGCGTTAGGGCGGCGAGTCGGCGCGACCGTCGTTGGACCTTCAGGCGAAACGGTCTTTGCTACGGGCTTGGGTGCGGCGGTACGAGTACGAATGACCTGAGGCACATCCTCGGTCGGTACCTCGGGAGAATCGGTGGCGCGCTCTTGGGTGGGCGCTTCGGGGGTGGGCTGCTCAGCGACGGGAGTAGGGGGAGTTTCGCGGACCTCAACGACCGGCTCGACAGCGGGCTTCGCCGGGGCCTTCGTGGTCACGGGAGCCTTCTTGGCCTTCGGGTCCTCGGGCTGTTCGTCACGACGAATACCTTCGTCATCGGCACGGCGCCGCATGCGGTCGGCCTGAGCATCTTCAATTGACGACGAGGCGCTCTTGGCGTCGACTCCCATGCGGGAGGCGAGATCCTGGAGCTCCTTGTTCGTGAGACCGAGCTCCTTGGCTAGCTCGTGTACTCGAATTTTCTTTGCAGCCAAAACACTTCCTCAAATCGGTGTCTAACGCAGTCGTTAAACACGGTTGCTAGTCTCGCACAACTCCACTGCTGTCTAGTTGCTCTCCCTGCAGGAGTGAAGCGATTGCCTCACCATCGGCCAAGGAGATCGGACGCCGAAGCGCCCGAACTAGACGGCCCGTAGGGACATCTCGCCGGCATTCACCAGTTTGACACCACCACGCGCCGCGGCCGTTACCGGTACCGAGGTACCACGACCGCCCCGCGTCGTACCCCACTCGTACTAGCTCCCCCGAAGGCTTGCTCGCACGGCAGACGACGCAGGTCCGCAACGGGGTTATTCCGCGACCTCTTCCTCATCGGTGGTCTCAGCAACCACTTCTTCAGAAATCTCTTCGGCCGTCTCAATTGCGACGTCGCCGTACTCAGCCTCTTCGACGAGGGCCTCTTCGGCCTCCACGGCCGCTTCAGACTCCTCGACATCGGATCGGATGTCGATGCGCCAACCAGTCAACCGAGCGGCGAGACGGGCGTTCTGGCCCTCCTTGCCAATGGCGAGTGAAAGTTGCTGGTCGTGCACGATGACCGTAGCGGTACCAGTCTCTTCGTCCAAGATGACCTCACGGATGCGGGCCGGCTGCAGTGCGGCCGTAATGAACTCCACTGGATCATCGCTGTAGGGCACGATGTCGACACGCTCGTTACGGAGTTCATTCGTAATGTTGCGGACGCGTGATCCGCGAGCACCAACACAGGCACCGACGGGATCCACGTCAGGGTCGTTGCTAGCCACGGCCACCTTGGAACGGTGCCCGGGTTCGCGAGCGAGGGCCTTAATTTCCACAAGGCCACTGGCGATTTCTGGTACTTCGATTTCAAACAGCTTGGACACTAGGGCGGGGTGGGTCCGTGACACAACGATTGATGGACCCTGGTTGGTGTTACGAACTTCAACGATGTACACCTTGACGCGCTGACCTTCGGTCAAGTGCTCAATGTTGATCTGCTCGGCGCGAGGCATCATGGCTTCGCCCTTACCGATGTTCAACTTCGTGTACCGGTCGAGGAACTTCTCGTTGACCGGCAGCACGGTGCCCGAAACGATGTCACCCTCGCGGTTCACGAACTCTTCGTACATATGGCGACGACGAATTTCAGCAATAGCGTCGAGCAAGTTCTGACGGGCATTGCGAGCCACGATGCGACCAAAGTCGGCTGGCGTAGCATCCCACTCGTCGGTGATGTTGCCTTCCGCGTCGAGAACGAGCCCGATGATTTTGATCGCACCGGTCTCGGGATTGATTTCGACTTCAGCATCTTCGGCCGCGTCGGGACGCTTCTTGTAGGCCTTCAGCATCGAGTTGGCGAGCGCGTTAAGCAGCTCCATTACTTCAATATTTTCCTCTTGCGCCATCGCGCCGAGTGCATCACGAAAACTCATGACTACTTCCTTCCTTTAGAACTGGTTTGGGGACGACCTTTTGAGGGGGTGGGCTTAGCCGTAGCCCCCCAGACAAAGACGGTGCGCGCGCGCTCCACGTTGTCGATCTCAATAGAAATTTCACCGAGGTTGTTGTCGCGCAGGACAATGGAGTTGCCCGTCACGCTGACAAGTTCGCCCTCGAGACGGCGAGTGGCTTCGCCCTTGCGCATTTCGCGCAACGTCACCAGGGTGCCAATGGCAGTAGTGAAGTGTGTGGAAGTACGCAACCGACGTTCGAGGCCGGGACTCGAGACATCGAGGGTGTAGCGACCTGGAAATGGGTCGTTCTCGTCGAGCCACTCTGAAATTGTGCGATTGGCCTTGGCTAGTGAGTCCACATCGACCCCGCCATCCTTATTCACGGTGACGTTCAGGCTGCCCTTGGTTAATTCAAGGTCGTAGAGATCTAGGCCCAATGGCAACAAGAGAGCAGAAATGGGCGTAGTGAGGTCAACCATTTTCTACTCCTTTCTGTTGCACGCGACCGACGACCGGCAAAGCAAAACGCGGGCCCAAGGCCCGCGTGTTACGAGTCCAATCGTCCGTAGCGGACTGTTTCAGATATG
>WLNA01000052.1 GCA_009726065.1 Actinomycetota bacterium | reverse complement strand
TTGAAACCCTTAGTCGGGTCGAACTTCTCCACCGCGGTCTGGACGCCCATGGCGGCCTCTTGCATCAAGTCTTGTTTCAGTTCCGGACGAACGTTCTTCTTGCCGACCATGCTGATGACCAGTTTGAGATTGCACGTCACGAACTCATCACGGGCTACCTTGCCGTCGGCGATAATGCGCTTGAGCGCCATCCGATCACGGGCCGAGATGACCTCTCCCGACGCCACGGCACTCGCCAACTGCGCCTCGGCATGGCGACCCGCCCGTGAGCGATCGGCCAAAGTAATCTCTTGCGCTCGCGTCAGTGTGGGGTAGTGACTGAGGTCACCAAAAGGAGTGTGCTGGTTGGAACGGTTCGTCAAAACTGCCTCTTTCACTTGTCGGTACTTCACTTATTCACTGCGGACCGGGAGAAAAGCCGGTACGTCTGATTGGCAATTGGCGACGACAAAGAACACTCCGAAGAGTGAATGCGTAAATCCCCCATTGCGCCTGAGCCGACAGAGTCGAGAAAACCATTTGACGGTGTCGATATAACTGCGGCTCGAGATCTTGTATCTAAAAACGAATGCTGCGCGTGGCTACTTTCCAGAAGCGTGAAATTCTCACAACTTCAAGGTAGCGAGCCCCTATGACAAAACTTTAGAGACGGGATTTGCCGCCGCCCCCAGGGTGTTTTGTGACCCCGATTGCCAGTTATCCACTCGGGAAAACTCTCCCTTCTTACGATGGGAGGGAGAGACATGGTACAGGGATATGTACGAAGTGGTGCAGAAATTACTACTGTAAATCAAAATCTTTCGTCGGCGCCGGCGTCTCGGAGCCACTGGTCGTAGCGGGCCGCCGGATCCGTGAGAATCTCTTGATTTCCAAGGGTTCGTAGCAGCTCGGAGGCCACGTGGAGCTGCGACATCGCTACGGCCGACGCACGGCGGGCCCGGTCGATAACACGTGCTCCGCTCTGGGCATTAACCAGTTCGGGGACGTCGCGCAGAGAAATCATGAAGCGCGGAATAATCTCGACGCACATGGCGTAGAGAACGATTGCCCCGGACTCGTCGGTATCAAACGCATCATTTAGGACCTTCACTATGACCCCGGCCGACGAAGGTGCATTCTCGGCATTGGCGCGGTGGGGACCGAGGTCACGAAAGGACTCGGTCAACTCTCCAAACTCACGGGCCATGACGTGCAGCGCGATGGTTGCTTGGTTGTTGGTAACTGAGATGTGGCGCTCACCCAAGGTGGCGTAGATCTCATTGCAGAGTGATTCGAGGCGATGCGCCACGGCCTCGGTCTGCTCGATCGTGCTCATAGTTGGTCCATTCCGCGGTAACGATTGGTAATAGGCATACGGCGATCCTTACCGAAGGCCTTGTCGGAAATGCGCACACCGGGGGGCGACTGACGACGCTTGTACTCGGCGTTGTCGACGAGTCTCGTGATTCGAGCGACAAGTGCCGGGTCGTACCCGGCGGTGACAATCTGGGCGGCCGTGGCGTCTTGCTCCACGTAGAGCTCCAAAATTGGATCGAGTTCTTCGTAGGGGGGCAGCGACTGATCATCACGCTGGTCTGGCCGCAACTCGGCCGAGGGTGCTTTCGTCAAAATATTGGAGGGTATCGGCTCCATTTCACCCCGAAGGCGCGCCTGGGTATTGCGCCACGCGCACAGGTCGTAGACGAGTGTCTTAGCCACGTCCTTAATAACGGCGAAGCCACCAGCCGAATCACCGTAGAGCGTGGAGTAGCCAACCGCCATCTCCGACTTGTTCCCCGTCGTGAGGACCACGGCCCCGGTGGCGTTGCTAATACCCATCATGAGGACACCACGAATTCGGGATTGGAGATTTTCATCAGTGAGACCGGTCGGCTCTCCGCCCAACACGATCTCGAGCGAATCGGCGAGGGCAACGTGCGCTGGTTCGATGGCGATCTCTTCTAAGGTGATGCCGAGACGATCAGCGAGGTCGACGGCGTCACTCTTGGAGTGGCTGCTGGAGTAACGACTCGGGAGCGCAAAGCCTCGCAGCGCTCCGGACCCGAGAGCGTCAACAGCAATCGTGGCCACGATGGCCGAATCCACGCCGCCTGAGAGGGCCACGATGACGGAACGAAAACCGTTCTTCTGTATGTAGTCCCTAGTCCCAACGACGAGTGCTTCGTAGATCTCGGCCAACGGCTCCAGTGGTTCAGCACCACGTCCCGAGACGGTGGTCTGATCGAGATCAACGACGAGCGTCTCTTGGTGAAAGGCGCCGGCTCGGCCAATGATTTGACCGGTGGCATTGGTAACAAAACTTTGACCGTCAAAGACCAACTCGTCCTGGCCACCCACGAGGTTGACGTAGACGAAGCTGGCATTCTTCTCACTAGCCCGTTGTGCGGCCATCGCCTCACGCTTGGCCGGGCGGCCCTTGGCAAAGGGGGAAGCGTTGGCCGCAACGATGACGTCAATCTCGGGCAACTCCCGAATGGGACCGTCGGCCAGCCACGCGTCTTCGCAGACGACCAGACCAATCAGAACCCCGTTGACCTCGATAACGGTCGGGGCACCGGTACCGGGTTGGAAGTAACGCTGTTCGTCAAAGACGTCGTAGTTGGGTAGCAAACGCTTGGTCGCTACATCAGTCATCACGCCGTCTCGAAGAACGGCCAGGGCGTTGCCGAGGGCGTGGGTGCGTGTCTGCGCGGAAGGCTGGGCCGAGCGACGGCTGTCGGCCGGCGGGGCTAAGTGGACGAGCGGACCCTCGGCGAGGGGTGCGCCAACAATCAAAGGAATCGGGCCCACGGAGGCCGCGAGGGCGGCCAACTGCTTTGCCACATCAGTGACAAAGCCGTCTTTGAGGACGAGGTCCTCCGGGGGGTAGCCCGAAAGTGCCATTTCGGGGGCCACGACCAAATCGGGAAAGTCGGCCAGCGCTGCGAGGTAAGAATCGCGTAGTAACGCCACATTCCCCTCGAGGTCACCCACGGTGGGGTTTATCTGTAGGAGCGCCACGCGCAATCCGGCCACGAACCGAGCCTACCGGTGCTCCCCCGGGGCGCCGAATCGAACTTCACACGCGGTTAACAATAGGAGTGGGCACGAGCCGCCTCCATCAAGCAAACTGTCTAAGTGCAACTCATCCGAGTTGTGTAAACCGAACTAAGGAGTGAGTGTGCCCTTTCAGGCCGAATACATCTGGCTCGACGGAACCAAGCCGACGGCCAATCTACGAAGCAAGACCCGCATCATTGCCGACGGCAAGAAGCCTTCAGTATGGGGTTTCGACGGATCGAGCACCAACCAGGCCGACGGCTCGTCGTCGGACTGTGTCCTCAATCCCGTCTTCACCTGTCCGGACCCACTGCGCGGTCCTAACGACATCTTGGTGATGTGCGAAGTATTGAACCCCGACAACACCCCTCACTCCACCAACACGCGCGCCGCGACTGTGGCCGCGGAAAAGAAGTATGGCAAGTTTGAGCCCTGGTTTGGTATCGAGCAGGAGTACACCTTCTTCCAGGACGGCCGTCCTTACGGTTGGCCCGAAGTTGGCTTCCCCGCTCCGCAGGGTCCCTACTACTGCGGCGTCGGTGGCGCCAAGATGCCCGGACGTGACATTGTCGAAGCCCACACCCTCGCCTGCTTGCGCGCCGGTCTTTCTATCGAAGGCACCAACGCGGAAGTGATGATGGCGCAATGGGAGTTCCAGATTGGTGTTCTCTCGCCCGTCGCCGTCAGTGACCAGCTCTGGGTGGCCCGTTGGTTGCTCGAGCGCATCGCCGAGGACTACGACGTTGACGTGAACTGGGACGCCAAGCCCATCAAGGGTGACTGGAACGGTGCCGGTGCGCACACGAACTTCTCAACCAAGGGCATGCGCGAAAACGGTGGCCTCAAGGTCATCCACGCCGCGTGTGACGCCATCGGTAAGAAGATCATGGAGCACATCGCTGTCTATGGTCACGGCATCGAAGAGCGCCTCACTGGTAAGCACGAGACCGCCCCATGGAACAAGTTCTCCTACGGCACCTCGGACCGCGGCGCTTCAATCCGTATTCCGTTGCAGACCGCACGTGATGGCAAGGGCTGGTTGGAAGACCGTCGTCCGAACGCCAACATGGACCCCTACGCCGTCTGCGCCGTCATGGTTGAGACCGTCTGCGGTGCCGCCGCTGGTGGAGCCAAGGCTCCCGCCAAGAAGGCTGTAGCGAAGAAGGCTCCGGCTAAGAAGGCCGTTGCCAAGAAGAAGGCCCCGGCCAAGAAGGCTGCCCGTAAGTAGTTGCTTTTCAACAAAGCCCCCGTCACCCAGAGTGACGGGGGCTTTGTGCTTTCCCTACCCAGTGGCGAAAGAAGCCACTCGAAAGAATCTGCGAGACTATGACTATGCAAAATCAGGTTCAGTACGTCCTGCGAACTGTTGAAGAGCGCGGCGTTCGCTTCGTCCAGCTCTGGTTCACTGACGTCCTCGGGCGCCACAAGGCATTCCATGTCACGCCGGCCGAGCTCGAAGACGCGCTCGACGACGGCATGACCTTTGACGGCAGCGCCATCGACGGCTTCTCACGAACGCAAGAGTCCGACGTCCTGGCTCGCCCCGACCTCACGACGTTTCAACTGCTCCCCTGGCACGCCGAGGGCGAAGGTGTGGCGCGTGTGTTCTGCGACATTTTCAATATCGACGGATCAGTTTTTGAGGGCTGCCCCCGTCAACAGCTCCGACGCGTCCTCAACGACGCCCGCGGTTCGGGCTACACCTTCTACGCCGCGCCCGAGATTGAGTACTTCTACTTCAAGGACCTCGGGACTGGTCAGGGACCGGTACCGGCCGACAGCGGTTCATACTTCGACCTCCTCCCCGACGACGCCCCGAGTCAGCTACGCCGTCGCACCGTCTTAACTCTCGAAGAGATGGGTATCGGTGTCGAGCACGCCCAACACGAAGACGCTCCCGGTCAGCACGAGATCGACCTTCGCTACACCGACGCACTAACCATGGCGGACACGGTCATGACTGTTCGACACGTGGTGAAGGAGTTAGCCCGACAAGCTGACCTCATTGCGAGTTTCATGCCCAAGCCGCTGTCGCTCGAGCAGGGCTCGGGCATGCACACTCACTTGTCTCTCTGGAAGGACGGGCAGAACGCTTTCATCGGCGACAACCAGTACGGACTCTCCCCCGTGGCCGAGAGCTTCATGGCCGGCCTCGTGGAGCACGCGCCGGAAATAACGGCCGTGACGAACCAGTGGGTCAATTCCTACAAACGACTCGTTCCCGGCCACGAAGCACCAGTCAACGCCGCGTGGGCCCGATTCATTCCCTCGACGCTGGTGCGCGTGCCGACCGTGAAGACCGGTCGATCGGAATCCACCCGTCTCGAATATCGCGCACCAGATCCGGCCGCTAACCCCTACCTGGCCTTCGCCGTCATTTTGGCCGCGGGCCTGAAGGGTGTGGAGGGCAACTACTCCCTGCCCGCCGAAGGCGAGTCGACCCGTACGTTGCCTCGTTCGCTGGCCGAAGCCGTGGAACTGATGGAGAAGTCTGAACTGCTGCACGACACCTTGGGTGACCACCTCGTCGAATGGTTCCTCCGCAACAAGCGGGCCGAGTGGGCCTCGTACCGTGCCGAAGTCACGCCCTTCGAATGGGCCCGTTACCTGCCACTGCTCTAATGCAAGACGTCGTTCTCGTCATCCCTATGTGTGAGGGGCCGATTCGTAAGGCCTTCGAAACAGCCGGCGTGACGACCCAAGTCGTCGGCTCGACCCATCTCAACGACATTGCTCGCGTGGAGCCTGAAGAAGGCTTTGACGGCGCACTGGTTGATGCCACGTCGCTGGCCTTTAACGACGCCATGGGACTCTGCCGCCAACTGCGCCAGCGGGAGAGAACGATTAGCCCGATCATCTTGGTACTGGATCGATACCAACTCGACGAACTGACGTTCCGCGAAGATCTCTTCGATGACTTTGTCGTCGCGCCAGTAGACGCATCCGAACTGGCCGCTCGCCTGCACCACCGACTCCGTCGGGCCGGCCACGAAGGGGCCACTTCACTCGTCGAGCAGGGTGGGCTGATGCTCAACCTCGAGACCTACCAGGCCACCATTACTGGGCGCATCATGGACTTGACCTACATGGAGTACGAGCTCTTAAAGTTCCTCGCCACCAACCCGCAGCGAGTCTTCTCTCGCGAAACGTTGCTGAACCGCGTCTGGGGCTACGAGTACTACGGAGGGGCCCGCACGGTGGACGTCCACGTGCGACGACTCCGCGCCAAGCTCGGCGAAGAGCACGCCTATCTGATTCAGACTGTTCGGAGCGTCGGCTACAAGTTCGGCGCGAACAACTCTCGCACCATCGAGGACTAGGCCTCGGGGGCGTAGGCCCAAAGCTCAGCCTCGGAGCGCGCACCAAAGGGGAGCTGCGCGATACC
>WLNA01000051.1 GCA_009726065.1 Actinomycetota bacterium | reverse complement strand
GTTAAAGAGCGTTGACTTGCCCACATTTGGTAATCCGACGATGCCGATTGATAGTCCCATAGCGGAATGAGGCTAGTCAGTCTTTCCCTCTACATTGAGAGGGTGGACTTAGGCCCCGTGCTCACCCTCTCAAACACCGAGAAAACCTTCGGTGCGTTGCCTGCCGTCGCCCCGACCTCATTCACCATTAATCAGGGATCCTTCGTCTCCATCGTTGGACCTTCGGGCTGTGGCAAATCGACGCTCTTCAACATGATCGCCGGACTCGAAGCCCCGAGCGCCGGCACGGTCCAGCTGCACGGGGCCGATATCTCGGGACGGACCGGTCACGTGGGCTACATGCTCCAAAAAGATCTCCTGGCCCCCTGGCGAACCGTGCTCGGCAACATCACCATGGGGGCCCATCTCACGAGGGGGGTCACGCGCGAGGACGAAGAGCGTGGTTCCTCGCTCGCCCGCCAATACGGCCTGGGCGAATTTCTCGCCCACTATCCCAATGCGCTTTCCGGTGGCATGCGCCAACGCGTGGCCCTGATGCGCACGTTGATGACCGATCACGAACTCCTGCTCTTGGACGAACCCTTCGGCGCCCTTGACGCCCAGACCCGTTTTGAAATGCAGCGGTGGCTCCTCGACGTGTGGCAGTCCACTCAGCGGACTGTCCTCTTTGTGACGCACGATGTAGACGAAGCGATATTTCTCTCTGACCGCATCCTGGTCATGTCGGAACGCCCGGGCCGCGTTGTGCTGGACCTGACCATTGATCTCCCTCGCCCTCGCCGCACCGCAATGTTGACAGATACCGCCTTTATGGGGGCCAAGCGAGAGATCCTCTCTCTCCTGCACCACGAGTCGGGGGAGTAGTGATGCGCTTTCGTCGCAACTTACTCGGCTCCTTCCTCTCCTTCGTGGTCGTTATTGGTGTGTGGCAGGCCATCATCAGCTTTGGTCACGTGGCTCCCTACGTGGCCCCGACGCCTCTTGATGCCTGGCGTTCGATCGTGACGAACTGGTCGCACCTGTGGCCGCTGACCCTGGCCACCGTCAAAGAAACCCTCTTCGGATTTGTTGCGGGCGCGACCCTGGGTATGGGTCTGGGCATTCTCTTATCCAAGCGACGTTTCGTACAGCGAGTCATCTATCCGATTCTGATTCTCTCTCAGGCGATTCCAATCATCGCCCTCGCCCCACCGCTCGTGCTCGTGCTCGGCTTCGGCCTCACTCCCAAGGTCGTGATTGTGGCCTGGATTGTTTTCTTCCCGGTGACCGTGAGCGTCCTCGATGGTCTCGCCAATGTCGATCGTGATCTGTTGACGCTGGCGCGCGCCTACGGTGCGTCGCCCTGGCGAACCTTTCTGGTCATCGAGGTGCCGTCAGCGAGTACCAGTCTCTTCAGTGGACTCAAGATTGGCGCGACCTACGCGGTCACGGGCGCCATCATTGGCGAGCTGGCCGCATCGAGTGGTTCGTCGTTGGCCATGTTCCAGCATTCGCAGTCGGCGCAACTTGATGCCGCCGGCGTCTACGGCACGACTCTGATCATGACGGCTGTCGGTATGAGTTGGTTTGGCGTCGTGGCACTTGTGGAATTTTTCACAACCCCCTGGAAACGCCGTTCCGTTGCTCGCCGCGCCGGTCGCCGTATTTAGGCTGAGCGCACAAGCTTTTGATAGGAGTTGCGTGAAGCACCGTCTCGTTCGTTTTGTTACCGCTGGTGGATTGGCTCTCGTAGCCACGGTTACTGCAATCTCGCCCAGTGCCTCGGCATCGTCTTCGCTTACCAAGGTGCGTTTTGCTTACGACTTCCCATGGCCCGACATGGAATTGATTCCCGTGATCGTGGCCCAAAAGGAAGGCTTCTTCAAGGCCCACGGCCTCAAGGTCTCGATCGTCTTCCCGCCAACAACTTCGACGACCGTGCAGATGCTGGCCACGAAGGACACCGACGTGGCCCTGCTGTCAACGTCTGACGTCGTGGTGGCGGTGAAGGCCAAGGTCCCCGTTGTTTCAATCGCGAACTACTCCATGAAGAACAACTGGGGTCTCTTTGCCATGCCGGGTTCGAAGCTCTCGCTCGCCACACTGAAGGGCAAGAAAGTCTTCTCATGGGGTGACACCTGGACTACGGCGATGCTGCCCTTTGTTCTCAAGAAGGCCGGCCTGACGGCCAAGGACATCACCGTTGTTAACGGTGAGGCTGACACCCCTCTGCTGAAGAGCGGCAAGGTGGACTTTGTCACGAACACCACGAACTACGCCATCCCGAACATTGGCGGCAAGCCAGTGCAGATCGTGGGCAAGGCCGCTGGCGTGCCCGCGGTGCCCGTGTGGGTCTACGCCACTGGTTCGTCGTACGCCAAGAAGCACGGCAAGACGGTCTCAGCCTTCATGGCCGCCATGAAGGATGCCACTCAGTGGTCCATTGACAACCAGGGCAAGGCCGTGCGTTACTTCGACAAGGCCTTCCCCAACAGCGGCTACACCCACGCCTACAACGTGCAGGCCTGGAAGCTCACGGTCCCGCTGTTGAAGAACAAGTCGGGTGATTTCTTTGTTCAAACTAAGGCCCAGTGGTCGACGTTGGCCCAAGCCCTGGTCGACGTGAAGCAGATTGTGAAGGCGGAGAAGCCTTCGGCGTACTTCACCAATAAGTTTCTGCCCTAAGACTTGCGCGCAGGCTGGCGAGGATGACGTCGTAGTGCACTTTGCTATGTAAAAATCTCAAACCGAAGCTGGTGCCAGGGAAATCGAGGGTCTCGAAGTGGAGCACAATTCGGCATTTCTCGTGGTCGGTAGAGACAACATCATCCTGTATTGGCGTGACGAGATGGCGGCGCTCACTGGGCACATTTCTGAAGAAATCGTTGGTGGAAACATGGATGCCCTTATCCACCCCGACCTCAGAGAGATGCACTACACAGGATTCGAACGGGCATGGGCCGACGGCTTCGTCGCCGCGTTGGAGAAGAATCCCGAAGCTGTCCTCGACGTTCCTGTTCGCTGTAAAGACGAAGAATACCGAGGCTTGCGGATCAGCATCAATACGACTCTGAGTTCAGCCGGCAGCCTGATGGTGCTCGTCGCCAGCTTTGCCTTGATTGACTGACGGGCAATCTAAGAAGTCCGTAAACGCTCTTCTAATTCCCATTTCCCCTCCGTACCATTGAGTTACTAAGGAAAGCGAGCACACAATGTGGGCAGACAAAATCAAGGCATTCACCACTTGGACGCTGAGCATTGCGGCCGGATCAGTCCTCGCGGTCGGCGCCGCCGTACTGGCCAGCGGCCACACCACTACATCAGTTGCCACACCTAGTTCGACCGCTCCCAGTACTACGACTGCCTCGCACTCGGCCCCAACGCCACCATCGACGTCGGGCCCTGCGACCAGCGACATGCGCTCCACTGATGGTGAGACCGGGGGCACGGTGCCAATCTCGACCCCTACGTCGCCGCGGCCCGTCGAGACACCGACCACGGTTGTACATGAGCCCAGTGACGACGGTGGAAGCGACGAGGGCGAGCACGAGAGCGAGCATGAGCACTCCGGTG
This sequence comes from Actinomycetota bacterium, assembly GCA_009726065.1. Taxonomy (GTDB): domain Bacteria; phylum Actinomycetota; class Acidimicrobiia; order Acidimicrobiales; family RAAP-2; genus RAAP-2. The sequence goes on along the minus strand of WLNA01000051.1, from coordinate 3,525 downwards.
GTTACGACGACTAATTCGCGACTGTAGCCTTCGGGCATGCAGACGAATTATTGGGCGAGCCACTGGCCCGCCGAAGACGGAGGCGCGGAGCGCCAACAAATTGCTGGATCAATCCTTCCGGGCGAAGCAACGCTCACTTCAAAGTTGGCCATTGCCTCGACGATGGTGGTGTTCCGAAATCCCGGCGAGCTCTATCTGCTCTGCCACACCGGCGGTGACGACGGCATTAGTTGGGTGGAGCAACTCGATTCGCTCACCCTCGCAACTATTCGTCGTTCCGTCGACATGCCTGGCGGCTTGACGTGGCCCGGCGGCTTGGCCGTTCACGCCAATGGGTCTATCTATGTCGTGTTCGGTCAGCACGCCCATCGCCTCTCTCCGACTCTAGAGATTGAAGCTCATCAAGAGCTTCCACAACGCGCTCCCTATAACTCCTTTGTGGTCTTACGTGATGGCACGTTGGTCACCAAGAACTTCGGTGGGGCACGACCCGGAATGGATACGTACTTTGAGGCTGCATCGTGTGAGTTGGTGGCCCTCCACCCTGACGATCTACGCATCTTGGATCGCTACGAAGTCGGACAAGGATCCGTGGCGCGGTTAAGTGCTCACGATCAGACCACCTACGTAGTCGGAGTTGAATCATTCATGGGGATTGATTTCGTCGACGGTGCCTTTGTGTCTACTTCGGTCAAGCAAGCACCGTATCGAACAGCGGGCGAGGGCTACGGCTGGGATGCCGTGATTGCCGACGGTTCGGCTTGGTTCTTAAACAACGGCGCGGGTAGTGAAACCTTTGACGGTTCACTGCTCGAGAAGGGGATTGCGACCGCTCCCCAGCAGATTGTGCGGGTCCACCTCGACTCCTACGAGGTTGAGAAGTATGAAGTCAATAATGCCTCCGGTGGCATCGTGGCCAATCCGCCGGCCGTCGACACCAACCAGAAGATTGTGGTCGGCTACGACTCCGCGGCCGGGGTCGTACGGGCGTATCGATACGCAGCTACGGGTGGCACGCTCCTTTGGCAGATCAAACTCAATCACGCCTGTCATCCCCTGGTGTTCCCGGAGTCCGATCTCGTCATGCTGAATGACTTCGATCCATTGCTGGGGGCCGACCAAATTGTCTTGGTACGCACCAGTACGGGTGAAATCGTTAGCCGAGTGGCGACCGAGTCGCCGCTCCAGTCAGTACTGTTCGGGGCTCCCGGTGAGGCGAATGACCTCTATCTGTGCTCGTTCACTCACGTAACTCGACTCCAATTCCTAGGTAATGCAAGCACCTAGTTGCCCATAGACAAAACGCTATAGGCTTGTTCTATGGATTCCGAAGTTCTCTCAGCCGGCGAAATTATTCGCAACGCCCGAAAGGCAGCCAACCTCTCGCAATCCGAATTAGCTCGTCGCGCACGGGTCGCCCAGAGTGTCGTGAGTGCCTACGAAGCAGATCGACGGAGTCCGTCGTGGGACATGTTGAAGAAATTGATCGCCGCCTCGGGCTCCCGTCTGGACCTCACTATTACGCCGATTCCCGGGGTACCTCGCGGGCTACCAAATACTGAGATGGGTCAACGAATACGTCAACACCGCCGTGCGATATTGGCAGCGGCTGAGAAACACCAAGTGACGAATCTCCGTGTCTTTGGCAGCGTCGCACGCGGAGAAGACTCCTCGCAGAGCGACGTCGACATCGTGGCCGAATTCCCACCCACCGTTGGTCTCATCGAGTTAGGTTCACTCGAGCGAGAAATCGCTGCAATCCTCAATTGCCGGGTAGATCTCGTGCCGCTGGTCGGGCTGCGACCCCAAGTGTTCGCATTGGTTGAAGCGGAGGGCGTTCAGATATGAAGCGACGTGATCGAGAGCGCATCGATGATGTAGAAGTTGCGCTGATTGCAATCGGATCCCACTTAGCGCGTGGCGGTCTCGATGACGGACTCGTGTTTGATGCGATTCGCATCAGGTTCATTGAAATAGGTGAAGCCGTCAAGGGTATTGATGGCGCATTACTGAACGTCGCTCCGGAGATTCCGTGGCAAGAGATTGCAGGTATGCGAGATCGACCTACGCATCACTATTTCGATACTTCTCATGCCATCCTCCAGGCCACTATCGATCACGATATTCCGTTGCTCTGGGATGCCGTTGGCCTACTCCGCGAGGCTCTGGCAGGGGATCGTCCGAAGGGGTAGGACAACGGGGGGCTTCCATGAGATAATGGAGAATCAGCTCCTGTGGCGCAACTGGTAGCGCAAGTTCCTCCTAAGAACTAGGTTGCAGGTTCAAGTCCTGCCGGGGGCGCTGCTTAAGGTTGTTGGTGACGGCCGTCTTGAGTACGGCGGTCAAGTACAGCGAGTACGTCAACGTGACGTGGCTCCAGTCAAAGTACGGAAGCATTTCGTTGATTAGTGCCGGACACGAAGTCTGAGACGTCGTGACTTTGCAAAACCATTTGGTGGTGTCGATGAATCCGACGCCACTCACACTGGCCGCATTGGCTTCCGCGACACTCAAAGTTTGGTACTCAGCGGGCTGAGTGGTGGGGTTCCGGGTGCAGTTCTGGACGTTATTGATGTTCTGTGCCAGACAGGCTGAAGGCTCGACTTGGAACGCGGGGTTGTCGCCAATGAGAACCATTTTCGCGCCGCTCGATTTGAGTTGAGTCAAGACCGACAGAAGTCCCGTGCTCCATGTGGCCGTACTCATAACGGCACCATCGGTGGTCTTGCGCCGGAACGTTGACTCGGCGACCACAATCACCTTGGGCTTGGCTCTCACGATCGTCTGAATGGTGTTGGCCCGCCAAGTGGCACAGCCGGCATTGGACGGCTGACCGGGTGTCGACTGGACATCGACTTCGGCCGGCTGGCATTCGTATCGAAAGGCGATGATGATTTTGTACTTAGCGCCGAAAGCGCTCACGAGCGGTGGAAGCCACTGCTCGGCGTGGCTGTCGCCAAAGATGTACATCACCTCTTTAGAGTTCACCTTGCCGAAGGTGCATCCACCCTTACCGGACGCGCATTTGGGATTGAATTTAATGAAGGAGTCAGCGCCCACTAGAGCCAACGACGGGGTGGTCTTGACGGGAACCCTGTTGATTTTGAGCGCATTCGCAACGGCAGAGGTGACCGCTGCATCGTTCGTCGCCGGCGCAGCCTGCGCCACGGTCACGAGCGCGAGGGAAAGAACGGCAGAGATCAAGAGCCCCGTTGTGGAATGGTGTAACGCTCGCTTCATCTCCCCAGACTTAGTTCAAAATCGGAGTCGGAATTAAGAAAATTTATGGAAAAACTTCACGACCCAGGGCCGAAGGTTATCTAAGAGTGAAATCTTCGGGAAATCTGTGGCGAAACGACGAAATTGGTCGTCACGCGACCTTCACGCTCTGTTAGAACAAGTCCGTGCACAACACCTTTGTCCTCATTCTGGTCGTCGGGGCCGCCCTGGCGTTCGACTTTACAAACGGCTTCCACGACACCGCTAACTCGGTTGCGCCAACGATTGCCACGGGTGCCCTCAAGC
>WLNA01000050.1 GCA_009726065.1 Actinomycetota bacterium | reverse complement strand
TTCCGTTCCTCGGCACTCGTTGGATTGGTCCGCGCCTGGCTTCGTAATGCCGATCGTGGTTTTGCCAATGAGGCCATCTTCGAGATTGGCGTCGTCGCCCAGCATCCCGATGTCGCACCCGCTCCTCGCGTGGCGCGTGGCGGCGAGGCGGGGGCCACGACGTTGCAATTGCCCCACGAGCGTGAAGTCGTTACGGCTGTGCTCGGTCGTGAAGGCGACGATGCGCAAAGTGCCGTTGCTAGCTGGTCGGTTATTGCCGACCGACTTGCCCTGCTTGAAGTAGAAGTTCGCGATGGGGTGGCCCCACTCGGTTGGCATCCGACTCGTTACGCCGATCTCGTGGACGTGGCAACTGGTGCCGTGGCGGGTCGCGTGGGCGAGGTTGACCCGGCGCTGCTCGACAGCCTTGCCAGTCAGCAGTTCTCGGGCCGTCGACTAGGACTCTTAGAATTGGACTTCAGCGTGCTCGTTGAACCGACCAAGATCTTGCGACGGGACGTGAAGACACCAGTTCCGAGCCGGTTCCCTTCGGCGAACTTCGATCTCGCTCTCGTCACTCCTACCTCCGTATCAGCCCTACGGCTCCGATCCGCCCTACGTGTGGCATCGGACACGGTGGAATCAGTGGAGCTGTTTGACGTCTATCAAGGCGCTGGCCTTGCGACGAATGTCCGCAGCTTGACCTACGCCATTCGACTCAGTCGTGAAGATGGGACGCTGAGCGAAGAAGCCATCTTGGCCGCGAGAACAGCCCTCCTGGACGCCGCTACGCAGTTGGGCGCAGTTCTTCGTTAACTGATTTCGACGCCGAAGTTGCAAAGATTGAGCCGGCCACGATGATTGGAAAACCAATCAGCATTCCTGCCGTCAGTGGTTCGTGGAGAAAGACAACACCCAATCCAACAGCGATGGCCGTATTTAAGTAGGTGACCACCGTGCTGCGCGCCGGTCCGACCTCTTTGATCAGGGCAAAGAAGAGCAAGAAGGCCCCAATAGTGCAGAGGAGAGCGAGCGCTCCCAGGGAGAGCCAGGTGGCACCGGAGACGTGCGCGGGCCAGCGAGCTAACCCCAGAGGGGTGTAGATCGCAGCCACTAGTGAGACGCTGACGGCCACGACGGCCAGTCCTGAGGTTTTGGTGAGCTTGGTCGAAATCACCTGCGGTCCGCCGGCATAACCCACCGCGACCAGGAACATTGCCCCAATCCACCACGCTGAGTCCGTAGTGATATCGAGACCCACGAGCGTCAAAACACCGAAACTGCCTAATGCCAGACCAATAAGTCGTTGTCTGCCAATCGTTCGCTTGGGATAGAGAAGCTTGCTAACGGAGATTGAGAGAAGGGGGGTGGCGCAAATTATGAGGCTGGCCAGCGAACTGGTCACGTGCTGTTCGGCACTCGCCATGAGGTACCAGGGAATCCCAAACTCCACCACGGTGTAGAGCAGCAGCCATTTCATCTGACCGCGAAGTGTGCGCAGCGCACCGGAATGCCAGGCAATTGGCAGTAAAACGAGGGCTGCCGGGAGGGTCCGCCCCATAACGACGCTCACCGGATCAAGCTCCCGGACGGCAATTCTGATCATGAAGTAGGGAAGGCCCCACAGGGTGCTCACTGCTAGGAACAGGACCCACCCTCGACGCGACATTTCCCCTACTTGCAATAAACAGCATGTTTGTGCATAAAATAGCAATATGCAAACTGCTGTCGTTGGAGCCTCAGGATACGCCGGAACTGAACTGGTGCGGTTGATTGCCGACCACCCTTACCTGTCGCTGGTGCTGATGACTGGTGAGAGCACGGCCGGGAAGTCGGTGGCTGACCATGTCCCGTCGCTGGCCGGTCGTTTTCCTACTGAACTGTACGGATCAACGGAAGACGTCTTTGCGAGTCACGCCGAAGTGGTCTTTCTCGCGTTACCTCACGGGGCGAGCCAGGTACTCGTGCCGCGACTGCTCGACCAGGGACGCGTCGTTATTGACCTTGGTGCCGACTTTCGATTGAAGAGCGCAACGGAGTACGAAGCGTGGTACGGACATGTTCACGCCACGCCGGAACTTCTCCAGACCGCGGTCTACGGTCTGGTCGAGCGGCACCGCAGTGAACTTCGTGACGCCCAGCTCGTAGCCGCACCTGGCTGCTACCCGACCGCAACGACGCTGGCTTTAGCCCCATTTCTTGATCGTGGCGTAATCGAAGCCTCCGGGATTGTGGTGAACGCTCTCAGCGGAGTTTCTGGTGCGGGTCGAACGCCGAGCGATCGACTGCACTTTCCACGACTGCACGGCAATGCCGAGGCGTACGGTCTTGTGAACCATCGCCACACCATCGAAATGCAACAGGAACTGGGAGCCGAACTGCTCTTTACACCACACCTCGTGCCCGTGAGCCGAGGGATGTTAGTGACGGCCTACGCCCGTATGAAGATGGACATCACTGCTGGAGTGGCCCTCGAGATCCTTCGGCAGTCTTATGCCGACGACCCGTTTATCGTCGTGACTGCCAATCCACCGTCGCTCAAAGATGCCGTAGGTAGCAATCTCTGTTTCGTAAGTGCCACGGTGGATCCCCGCACCGGCTGGCTGATTGCCATGAGCTCGCTAGACAATTTGGGCAAGGGGGCCGCAAGTCAAGCGGTGCAAGCTGCGAATGTCGCACTCGGTTTCGATGAGTCTGCCGGACTGAGCCTGATTGGTATTGCCCCGTGAGTGTTCTTGTCATCAAGGTTGGGGGTCACGCTCTCGACGCTACGAGCGACGCAGCCGCTCTGCTGGATTCACTGGCGAGCGATATTCGCGACGCTCAACAGTCGGGTACGCACGTGGTGTTAGTGCACGGCGGGGGACCACAAATCTCCGAACTGCTCATGGCCACTGGGGTCAAGAGTTCCTTTGTTAACGGGCTGAGGGTCACCGACGGGCCCACGCTCCGGGCGGTCGTCATGGGTCTCTCGCTGGTGAATGCCACGCTCTGCGCAGCGCTCAGCGCCCGTGGACTCTCAGTGGTCGGCTGCAGTGGAGCCTCCGCCGGACTCGTTTCCGCAGTGGCCGTATCAGGTGAGCTCGGTTTTGTCGGGAGCGATGTCACTGTGACACCCCAGTACCTCTCTGAATTGCTGGCGAACGGCCGCCTGCCCGTGGTGGCGCCGTACGGCATGGACCAGCACGGGCAACTCTTGAATTGCAATGCCGACGCGGTGGCTGGCGCTCTGGCTGGCGCACTGCAGGCAGACTCCCTTCTACTCCTGAGTGACATTGATCAAGTGCGCAGCAACGTTGACGACGCAAGTTCCGGCATTGCCTCAATGACAGCACAGGAAGCTCGTGATCTGCTGCACTCTGGAAACGCCAAAGAGGGCATGCGCCCGAAGCTCGAATCCTGTATCGCTGCACTATCTCACGGAGCACAGCGTGTCGTGATTGCCAATGGGTCACGTCCACACGCGGTGCGGGACGTCTTGGATGGAGCAGCACCGCAAACGGAGGTAGTCGCATGAGTCGACAGTTCATATCCATAAATGAAACATCGCACGTCGATCTCGCCCGGATTTACGACCTCGCACTCGCACCGGTGCAAGGTGACGAATTGGCAGGTGTCGGGGTCTCACTGGTGTTCGAACGGCCCAGTCTCCGGACACGGGCTTCTTCGATTTCTGCGGTACAGCGCCTGGGCGGCAATGTCGCCGTCTTTACCAAGGACGAGATTGGACTCGACGAACGTGAATCGGCCGAAGATGTCGCCCGCACGTTGGCGCAGACCTCGACGATCGTGGCGGCACGGGTGAGGAACCACGACGTCTTCGCACGGATGATTAATGCAACGCCCGAAACGAGCTTCATCAACCTCCTCTCGAACGAAACGCACCCGACACAAGCGGTCGCTGACGTCTTGACGCTGGCCGGGCACTTTGGCGGCGGCGATCTAGCGAGTCTTCGCGGGTTGACCGTGGCGTATGTCGGCGATGCCACCAACGTCACAAGGTCCTTGGCGACGGCACTCATTGGACTGGGTGCCCACGTTGTCGTGGGAGCTCCCGACGGGTACCAGCTCAGTGAGAGTGCGGTGGCCTTAATTTCGTCGCGTAGTCAGTTGGGCGGCACGATTCGCGTAACGGACTCGGCTCACGAGGCCGTGCTGGGCGCCCGGGCCATTTATACCGATTCATGGATTTCAATGGGTCTGGAAGCCGAGTCGGCGCAGCGTCGTCGTGACCTGGCCAGTTTTCAAGTGAACGCTGAATTGGTGGCCACCGCTGACAGTCCGGCCATTCTGCACTGCCTACCCGCCCACCGCGGCGAAGAGATCACGGATGAAGTTTTAGATAGCGAGCAATCGCTCGTTTGGGAAGAAGTACGACACCGCACGTCGGCCATGCTTGGCGTGCTCCGTTGGATGAAGGAGAGCCAGTGACCAAGAGTCAACGCCAGCACCGAGTTTCGGAAATCATTGAGGCCGAGGTCGTTTCGACGGCGGCACAAATTGTTACACACCTCAAAAAGGACGGCATCGCCGCGACACAGGCCACGGTAACGCGCGACCTTCAAGAGATTGGTGCCGTGAAGAGTCGTGACGACGATGGACATCGTCGCTTCAAACTGCCCGAACAGCCCAGTCGGGGTTCCGCGCCGCTGGATCACTTGCGTCGCATGATGGGGGAGTGGGCCGTGGCGATTGACAACGCCGGTCACTTGGTCGTTATTCGCACTCCACCCGGCTGCGCGCACGTCGTGGCCTCGGCCCTCGATCGCAGTTCGCTGCAGGGAGTGCTTGGAACGGTGGCCGGTGATGACACAATTTTGGTCATTGCCAAGGAAAACTATGGGGGTACCACCTTGCGTGACGATCTTTGTCGTCTCTCTGGTCTTGAAATCTCAGTTAAAGGAAAGAAGTAGTTATGGCAAAGCGAGTGGTATTGGCCTATAGCGGTGGACTGGACACGTCGGTGGCCGTCCGCTGGATGATTGAACAGTGGGACGTTGAAGTGATCTGTGTCGCAGTTGACGTTGGTCAAAGCGACATTGCCGACCCATCAGTCCTGCGTGAGCGGGCGTTGGCCGCTGGCGCGCTTGACTGTGTCGTCGTGGACGCTCGTAAGGAGATGGCCGAAGAGTTCTGCGGCGCCGCCATTGTGGCGAACGCCCGCTACGAGGGAAAGTACCCACTCGTCTCGGCGCTCAGTCGTCCAGTAATTGTGCGACACCTCGTCGCCCAGGCGCGGGCCTTCGGCGCCGACGCTGTGGCGCATGGTTGCACCGGCAAGGGCAACGACCAAGTTCGATTTGAGGTTGGCACTCACGCCCTGGCACCCGACCTGGAAGTACTCGCTCCGGCCCGTAACTGGGGTATAACTCGTGCCGACTCCGTGGACTATGCCGCCAAGTGGAACATTCCCATCTCGGCCACCAAGGAGAAGATCTACTCCATCGACGAAAACCTCTGGGGTCGCGCGATTGAGTGCGGCGACATTGAGGACCCGTGGGCCGAGCCACCGACCGAGCCCTACACACTGACCAAAGTTCGCGTGAGTGGACCAACGGAGGCCACGATTTCATTCGAAGCCGGCATCCCCGTAGCGGTAGACGGCGAAACTCTTCCGCTAGGGGACATAATCACCCTGATGAATGAGCGGGCCGGTTCCGTAGGGGCGGGACGAATTGACATGGTGGAAAACCGTCGTGTCGGTATCAAGTCTCGTGAGGTCTACGAGTGCCCCGGCGCGCTCGCGATCATCACCGCGCACGCCGCACTAGAGGACCTCTGTCTCGAGCGTGACCTTGCTCGCGAAAAGGCTCGACTCGACCTTCGTTGGGCTGAACTCGTCTACGACGGCATGTGGTTCTCACCGCTTAAGGAGGCTCTCGACGCCTTCATTACTGAAACGCAACGCGCCATAACGGGTGACGTCCGGATGCGTTTTGAGGCGCCCGGCATGATGACGGTCATTGGTCGTCGAAGCCCCGTGGCGCTGTACGACCACGGCCTGGCCACCTACGACGCCTCAGACACCTTCCAGCACGCCGACTCCGAGGGATTCGTCAAGATCTACGGACTGGGCGTGAAGACGTGGGCCGCTCGCCAGGGTGCCAAGAACTCAACACCACCCCAGTCATGACACTCTGGGGCGGACGTTTCGAATCGTCAATGAGCGATGCACTGTGGAATCTCTCTGAGAGTTTTTCATTTGATAGGGCGTTGTATCGTCACGACATCATTGGCTCGCGGGCTCACGTAACGGGACTCGTTCGTATCGGCATCCTCACCGAAGCCGAGGGTGCCGTCTTAGTCGAAGCGCTCGACGCCGTGGAGCAAGAGTTTGCCCGCGGCGAGTTCGTGCGGCACGCCAATGACGAAGACATCCACATGGCGATTGAACGACGTGTGACCGAGCTGGCCGGTTCGGTTGGCGCGAAGCTGCACACGGGACGGAGTCGTAACGATCAGGTGGCCACCACGTTGAGACTATTCACACGCGATGCCATCACTCAGGTTGTCACCGTGTTGCTTGACCTCATCGCGGCCCTACGTGAAGTGGGCGATAACAATCACGGGGCGTACTTGCCGGGATACACCCACATGCAACGTGCACAGCCGGTGCTGTTGTCACACCATCTTCAAGCACACTGTTTCGCGATTCTCCGAGACATCGACCGCCTTCTTGATGCTCGTGATCGCTTGAGCATCTCGCCGCTCGGCGCCGGAGCAATCGCCGGATCGTCACTCCCGTTAGATCCACTCTTTGTTACCCAGCAACTTGGATTCCGCCACGCCTTTGCGAACAGCATGGACGTGACGAGCGATCGCGACTTTGTCGCCGAGGTGCTGTTCGACCTGGCTCTGGCTGGCGTGCACTTTTCACGGCTGGGAGAGGAGCTCGTGCTCTGGACCACGGCCGAATTCGGCTTCGCCTCGCTGGGCGACGAGTTCACGACGGGCAGCTCCATGCTGCCCCAGAAGAAGAACAGCGACGTCGCGGAGTTGGCTCGAGGCAAGAGTGGTCGCCTAGTGGGCAACCTAACGGGGCTGCTCACCATGCTCAAGGGCCTGCCTCTGGCCTACAACCGTGACCTCCAAGAGGACAAGGAGCCGCTCTTTGACTCCATCCGAACGGTCCTCAATGTGGGAGCGGCGCTCGCCGGGGCCTATCGGAGTATCACGATTCATGTGGACGCGATGGCGGCCGCTGCTGATGACGAGCTTCTCGTAGCGATAGACATTGCCGAGGCCCTCGTGCTTGAGGGCATGCCATTTCGTGAGGCTCACGAAATGGTGGGTGCACTCGTTGGTGAGGCCGTTCGTGGGGGAGTCACCCTCGAATCGTTGGTGGCCCAACACGAGGAATTGTCAAGTTTTACTGGGCTTTTTGCCCAAGGCGAAGCTCTGAATCGCCGTCGATCACCCGGTGCGTCGGGACCTAAGGCATATTTGGTTCAGGCGTATCGACTCGCTGGTGACGTGATGCAAGCGGAGGAACGACTCAACGCGCTCTAGGTGAGTGCTTGGGTGCCAGCAATACCTGCTACTGTATATATCCCTACTGCTCCGGAGATTTCGAAGTTGAACTCTCTCGGCCGATGCGATTTGCATTGGCTGGAAAAGAACTGCTAGGGTAGAACACCTTGCCACCAAGCTTGCTTGGGGGTATTGGAGTGGAAGCGATTCCCCTCCAAGTTGTGTCGCACCTCCGGTTCAGGCCGTGTGTGATGTCGCTCCTTGAAAACGGAAGAACGAGAGCCAAAAGCCAGTACGGCCGGCGCGCCTGTCTCTAAATAGGCGTCCGGTTGTATAAAAAGAAGTACACCAGTGGAACCACCCCGTGGGGAAGCTGGTTTGTTGGGAGTGGTTTAGAGTCCCACTCCCGACTCTCAGATTCGAAAGATCACTTCGGTGGTCTGAAAATCTTGATGGAGAGTTTGATTCTGGCTCA
>WLNA01000005.1 GCA_009726065.1 Actinomycetota bacterium | reverse complement strand
CCCGGTAGTTGGCGAACCGTCACGGCATGGGTTAGGAACGTGCGATCTTTTGCCCATTGCGCGTACTGAGACATGGCAGCGTCGAGGTAGCCGTGCTCCTGCCAGTCGGCATCGAAAGCAGGAGAAAGACAGGGAATTGTGGCGTAGTGAGAAAGCACAGGCAGAACTTCAGTTTCAAACTGCTGGAGAGAGATGCTCACTTCTTCACGCTACCGGTCACCTCTTGATGGCAGGCTGACTTACTGGTCGACAGCCTGCCAGCAGTACCATGCGACACTCGATCGGTAGGGCGCGAGATGGTCAGCGGCGGTGGCCATGATTTTTGTCGTAATCATCGCGTCCATGCCGTGCAGTAGTGACCAACCTTTACGTACTCCGTAGTCGAGCGTGGGCCAGATGTCGTATCGACCCAAGTCGTGCATCAGATACATCTGTGCCGTCCATGGACCAATGCCTCGGACCTGAACCAATTCGCCCAGGACTTGTTCGTCGCTCATGCGTCCATGTCGGGAGAATTGGATTAGGCCGTCGAGCGTCTTACTAGACAGGTCGCGGATGGAGTCACGCTTGGCTCGAGAAAGACCAAAGGTGGCGCACTCGTCATCACTAAGGGTGAGCATCCGTTCCGGATCAACGTGACCGTCGAGTCCGGCCACCAGCCGGCCATGAATTGCCGCCGCCGCCTTCCCTGCGAGTTGTTGGTAGACGATGGCGCTCACCAGGGTGGGGTATCGATTGGCCACTGGATTTACCTTGAGCCGTGGTGGTGGGCCAACTTGTTTGATGAGGGCCTTGAGCGGTCGATACTTTGAGAGAGTGGTCGCGATTTCTTCGGGAGTAGCCATTGACGCAACCTAGATTCGGTGGAGTCCACTCGGCAGGCTGGTATCCCTGGCCACAATCTCTTTGATGAGCTGGTACACCGCGAGAGTCGGCGTCGAGGGTAGGCCGTAGGGCGGGAGCGTCAGAGCGACGCGACGGGGCGGTAGGTCAGATATTCGAATCCCCCGAAAGCCCAGTTTGAGGTGCGCGGGGATGGCGGTTGCCGGCAAGACGGCGTAGCCCTCACCGTCAAAGCAGAGCGAAGCCAGGGTTCGAATGCCGTCCATCTCGATACGGGGGGTCAACCTGACATGGGCCAGTTCACAGGCCTCATTGATCTCATTACGAAGTGGTGTGCCTGAGAGAGGGAGGAGGAGGTCGAGCGATGTGAGGTCACGCAGACTCACCTGGTCACCCATGATGGCCCGCTTGCCTTTGGTCGGGGTCACGAGGACCAAGTCTTCATCGAACAGCTCGGCGTAACGAAACGAGTCTGAGAGTAAAGGCATCGAAAGAATGGCCACGTTTAGTTCACCAGTGGCGAGTCGAGGTTCGAGAGCCGAGTTAGTGCCTTCAATGATTCGAAGATAGATATTCGGGTAGTGCTCCCGCTGCGCCTGAAGAAGATGAGGGATAAGCCACCGCCCCGTTGTTCCGATCATGCCAATCGAGACGTCACCCTGAACGGTCTCGGACATGGACTTAACGTCGGTGCCAATCGACTCTTCTTCTACCAGGATGCGGCGAGCCCGCTCGAGTACGGAACGTCCTTCGGGAGTCGGCCCCATGGTTTCGCGATCGATAAGGGAGACGCCGAGCTCGGCCTCGAGATTCTTTACGCGGGTCGAGATATTGCTCTGAGCGGTAGCGAGCGCCTTGCCGGCTTTGGAAAAAGAGCCGGCATCCACCACTGCCACGAGTGCTTCTAGTTGTCTAAAGTCCATTATCAATAATCTATATGGAAACTATCAAGCGATACGGCTTGCTGATAGTGCCGGAATTGGGCAGACTGTACTCAGTACTTCGGGGGAACCCCCCTCTCCCGAAATCTCAGCAATGGGACCGGTCTCTCCCCCAGACCGGTCCCTTTGCTAATTCCTGGGCTTGTTAGCGTGATGGCAATGAGTTCCCGCCTCCCACTGCGTAGTTCGCTGGCCCTCGCCAGTCTTCGTCTAGTTAACCGGACTAGTCGCGTCCTAGGTGTCGGTCAAGGGACGGTGGCCGGTGGTCGGGTGGCCCTACGGATCGACCCTCAGCTCGTTCGTCGCATGAGCGCCAATCGCCGCATCATCTTGGTGAGTGGCACGAACGGTAAGACGACTACGACAGCTCTCGTGGTTGCAGCGCTCGGTGGCGCCACGACTAATGCCACGGGGAGCAACATGTCGGCGGGGATTGTTGCCGCCTTGGCGAGCGACCGCCAATCCCTGACAGTGTTGGAGGTTGATGAAGCCTTCTTGGCCACCGTGGCTGAGGCAACTCAGCCTGAGGTCATTGTCCTGCTTAATCTCAGTCGAGATCAGTTAGACCGCGCCGCCGAGGTGCGAGTGTTGGCCGAGAAGTGGCGCACGACATTGCATAACTCTTCGGCCACGATTGTGGCCAACAGCGCCGACCCGCTCGTGGTCTACGCCGCCATCGCGCAGATGAACTCCAAAGTCATCTGGTGCGATGTTGGTTCGAGCTGGACGATGGACGCCCGATCTTGTCCGCAGTGCACTGAGCCTCTTAACCCCGATGGTCAATGGCAGTGCGAGTGTGGTTTTGCCAAGCCGACTCCGGACTTTGTATTAGGCGAGACGCTCAATGGTGCTGCGGGGGCGGTGAATCTGCACATGGCGCTACCGGGGGGCTTCAATCGATCGAATGCGGCGCTGGCGGTGGTAGCTGCATCACTGCTCGATACGCCGCTCGAAACGGCCGCCCAACGAGTGAGTACCGTTCGCGAGGTGGCCGGGCGATTCACGATGCGACAGCGCGAAGGGCAGGCCTTTCGTCTGATGTTGGCTAAGAACCCCGCCGGCGTCTCGGCGTTAATCGGCCTTGTCGCGGGCGGTCGCAACGTCGTTGTCTCGATTAATGACCTGATCGCCGACGGAATAGATCCCTCATGGCTTTACGACGCCCCCTTTGATCAACTCCGTGGCAGCACCGTCTGGTGCACGGGTGAGCGCTCGCTCGACCTGGCGACCCGCTTGGACTACGCCGATGTGACGGCAAAGGTCGTCACGGTTGACGAGTTGGCCTCACAGATTCACTCCGCAGAGCCCGTTGACGTCATTGCGAACTACACGGCGTTCGCGGCCTGGTTGGAATCGACCTCGCCATGTTGAAGATTGCCGTGCTCTACCCCGAACTACTTGGAACCTACGGCGATGGTGGCAACGCTCTGGTGCTCGCGGCACGAGCTCGGCGTCGCGGATTTGATGTCGAGATTATTGAAACCTCGCTCGAGGATGAGATTCCCGACGCCCAGATTCTTCTGCTCGGCGGTGGGGAGGACGGACCACAACGTCAGGCCACTTACGGACTGGCCAAGAAGAACGCTCTCGCGAAGCGGGTCGACGACGGCGCCGTGCTCCTGGCCGTTTGCGCAGGTTTTCAGCTGATTGGTAGCTCCTATGAAGTTGAGGGTGGTATTCAAGTCGATGGCCTGGGCATCATTGAGGCCGTCACTACTCGAGGCACCAAGCGCCGAGTCGGAGACCTCTTAACGCGGGTTGGTAGCCAATGGATGGTGGGCTTTGAGAACCACGGCGGTGAGACGGAGCTCGGACTCCACGAAGTGCCACTCGGCATCATGGAGGTTGGTGCCGGTAATGGCCGCGTCGGTGATCACTCTCAGGCCGTTGATGGCGTGCGGCGTGGTTCTATTTTTGGTACCTACGCACACGGTCCGGTGCTGGCACAGAACCCTTGGCTGGCTGATGAGTTACTCTCCCTAGCCCTCGAGCGAGAGTTAGAGCCGCTCCAGACGATCGCCGATGCGCTGCATCGCTCACGCCTTCGTGCTGTCGGCGACATTCAGGGCGAGATTTCCTAGTTGCTAGGGGCGTAGGTGGGTGCCCCAGGTGGGGTCGCCAGTCGTTTCGCGGGCCAGGTCAATCACGGCATCTTGAATACGTTGACCAAAACGTCGGATATTTTCTCCCTCTTGAACGACAAGTGGGGTACCGAAGGCCACCGTTACGTGCGACCGCCACTTTTTTGGCATTGCTAGATACATCGGCGCCTTGGCGTAGTGCGAAAGCCACTCGCCGGCGCCAAGCATGAACGTTGGCACTACGACGGCGTTGCTCCGTTCGGCGAGATAGGCCGCACCACCTTTGAACTCCAGCATTGGTCCCGTGGGTGTGCGACCGCCCTCGGGGTAAATGAGTAGGTCCCAACCTTGGTTCAAGATCTCAGTGGCTTGAGCGGCGCTCTGTCGGTTGACCTTGTGGCGTTCAATGGGGATGGCATTCACCAGTAGCACGGTGATGCGAGCGGTCGAGAGCTTCGTGAAGAATGTGTCGGAGGCCGCGGCAACCACGGTGCGACGCCGACGAGCGCTGTTCAGTGCCGACAGGACAATGATGGTATCGAGATGACTCGTGTGGTTGGCCGTGTAAATCGCGGTCGTACCCGTGGGTGGAAGGTTCTCGCGGCCTCGAATTTCCATAGTGGTGAGACGGCGGGTGAGGGGAGTGGCGAGTGCGGTCAGAACGAGGTTTCGGATAGCCGTCGCGGGGAATCGTCGCGACCACGCAGTGGGAAAGTTAAGTCCCAGCTCGGTCACGTTATCGACGCCGACCGGACTGCTTGGGGGTGTAGCGCTTGTTGGCTTCGGGCTTGGGGCGAGAAGTTAGAGCGGCATCGTCACCCTTTTTGCTGCGCGAGGTGCTCACACCCTTGCGCCTGTTGGCGGCCCGCTCTTGGGCCCGGAGCCGGGATTGCTGATTTGAGCCAACGAACGTGGGATCACCGTACTTCTGAAGCCGGAAAGCACGAATACCTAACCACCCACCGAGAAAGAGGAAGGGCAAGCCGACGTTACTGAGGGCTAGACCCATCATGAAGGCGGCGACAATGATGCCGACGCGCTTTTTGCGCCACGCGAAGAAAATGATGACGAGAGCACCGGCCATCACCATGAAGAATTGACCTATGTAGTCCTGAAAGACCAGGGGGTATTTGTGTTCGCAGACCTTCTTGACGAGGTCGAATCCGGGTGGACAGATTCCCTTCTTGGGATCAGTTTTGGTGTAGCCGTACTGCTGGACGAAGAGGAAAATAGCGGTCAGCATCAGGCCAATGCCACCAATGCCGAATGACCATCGACGTTCCAATGCATCAAGCCCAAAGATGACCTCACGTGAGGCGCCCTCGGTCATTACTACGGGAGTTTTTATCTTTTCAGTGCGGTCCGCCACGATGTCAGGCTAGCCCTTGCGGACGTTAACAAAATGGTTCGAGCCCAAGATTGCAGCTGTGTAGAAGCGGGTAGGCTGTTCTCGTTCGGGCGCTTAGCTCAGCTGGTTAGAGCGCAGCCTTCACACGGCTGAGGCCGAGGGTTCGAGTCCCCCAGCGCCCACTCTGTTGTGCAGGTTGTTTCAGTGCCGCTCGGCCTTCTCTTGGTTAATTCGCTGAACGGGTGGACACCAACCTGCTCCGACAACTTGGTCGAAGTGGAGCACGAGACAGCTTCTACGGAACCCTCCAAGTGGATGCGGAATTGCCAGCATCCCCGCCCCGACGTTGCCGCCGCCATTGATCGGTGATAAATAGAAGAGCCTTGGCTAAATTGGTGTCAATATTTCCTATAAAACGAGTGAGGGCATCGATGACTGAGTACAGCGCACCGTGGTCAAAGCAGGGACCAGCGTCCTACTTTCCCTCGATTGAAAAGAAGTACGGCAAAAGTATCGCCGAGTGGCAGGCCATCATCGCCACTTTTGGCGAGACCAAGCACATGGTAATCGTTTCATTCTTAAAAGCCGAACACGATATGGGTCACGGGCATGCCAACGCACTGGTGGGATGGACGCTCGCTGGCAACGTCGCGAAGCCCTGAGTATTCGAAGGATCCCCGTTACGGACGAATTCGAGAGGCCGGCTGGTAACGCTCGCCGGCGGTGATGTCCACGCGATGGAGCAGCAGTTCGCAGGGTGGCTCTAGTAAGTCGGCTAGCGACTCAGTCGCCTCGTAGCCGAGCTGTCGCCAGGGCAGCACACAGCGGCGATCAGTCTCGTCCTCAAGATGTTGTCGAAACGCAAGACCTCGTTCATTAACGACGCCATGGGTGGCCAGTCCGCGGCCCTCGAGATCAACAAGGGACTGCTGAATTGCGTCATCACTAATACCTCGGGAGCGCGACAACCACTCATTGTCGTATCTGAGCCAAGCGTTGTGCAGCGTGGAGGCCTCGGACCCACTGAGATTGTGTTCGGCGACTAAGCCCCAGTGGGTGTCGCCCCGCCACTCGCGGATGATGTTGATGGCGTGCCATCCTCGCATGACGGGGTCTGCGCAACGCGGTATGTCGAGATGGCTGGCCGAGAAAGGTCGGCCGGCAAAAGGTAGTTGGTCAACCACGGCTTCGAGCTGAGGTGCGTATTCGGCGAGAACTTCCAGTATCTCCGGTGCGTGAGCCTCGAGACCTTCTCGTATGGCCTCATTGCGTGCATCCCAGTACTTCATGAATTCTTGGGGCGCCATGAAATCAACGACGAACTGAATACCCATCGGACTGATCGAACCCAGCGCCGCCACGAGGGCGGCGTAGCCGGCGCCGGCAAAGGGTGCAGACCTGGACGCGATGTAGCCGAGGGGACCGGGTAGTCCGAGGGCTTCGAAACGGGCCACCGCACCGGGGTCCCAGAAAATCCAGCCGACGGTGGTCTGGACGCTGCGAGCGATGCGCTTGGAGAGTTCAAACCACTCTTGTTCGGTGCGGGCCACGATGTAAATCTAGAAGGTTCTGTCACAGGCCATCGGCACACTGTCACTATGGCACTTCACCTCACCGGATCAGACAACCCCATGGAGACTTCATTGTCGTCATTAATCGCTAATCTCCCTGAGCTGCTCGGTGCGATGATTCGCGAAGGTGATCGAGTGCTGGCGGTAGTTGATTTTCCGGACTATCGATATGTTCAATTCTGGGCCGAGGGTGGCCTCCTCATTAGTGAAGTGATTTCCAATCAAAATCTTGAGATTGAGGCCATAACGGCCGATCAAGAAGACCAACTGGTAACTGCCGGTTGGAATGCACCTGACGAGTTCAGCCCGAACTTCTACTTCACGATTACGTCTATTGCCCAAGTGCCCTTTTTGATGAAGATGGTGACTCACGTCATTTTGCACATCCTGGAGCAGGGCTCGACCCTCGCCCCGCAGACGGCATCCATCAAGACCTTTAGTAACGCCGGTGAGGGTGTCGCCGACATCCTCGAGGCCCGTGGCGCCTCGCGGGTGCGTATCGTCGAAAACTGGGTAGATAATGGAGGTGATGTCTCCCTATTCTCTGATGACGATGGGTGTGAGAAGTAGATTGGCTCCATGCAGCCAACCTTCGACGATGCTTGGGAAATCGCGAATGGGATCGACGGATGGCTCCTCGAACGTCAAGGTCGGGCACTCTTCGAAGCGGCTGGACGTGTACCTCATGGTGCATCGGCGGTGGAGATAGGTAGCCATCGAGGCAAGTCAGCCGTTCTGATAGCCATGGGGCTGCCACAAGATGTTCGCCTGACGGCAGTTGACCCTTTCGACGATCCCCGTTGGGGAGGTGGTACCGAATCGCTCACGCTCTTTCAGGAGAATTTACGAAGGGCCGGCCTGAGCGGTCAGGTGGATCTCTTTAAGGGACTATCAGAAGAGGCGTCCAAAGATTGGGTGGGTCTACCGGTGGGATTCCTATGGGTTGATGGAGCACATGATCTCGAAAGCACGCTGAAGGACTTCGATGGCTGGATGCCTCATCTCACGCGGGGTGCCGAGCTCTACGTTCACGACGCATTCTCTGCAGTTGGCACAACTAGAGCCATTTTGCGACGTTTCTTGTTCTCTCCCAATGTCCGATACATCGGCTCTGAGCGCACGCTCGCAAAATTCAAAGTAGAACCTCTGACTTTGCTCCAGAGACTTGCCTCGGCGATGGGCATTGCCTCCCAACTCCCATTCTTCGCCCGAATGGTGGCCATCAAGTTGTCGCGCCGTCGGGGGCTACACCGACTCGAGCGACGGTTCATGCGAGAAGACAACGAACCGTTGATTTAAGTCATGAAGCCTCCGCTCAAGATTGCCCTGATCGTTCACCACCAGCTCGAATCGGGAACCGGCGCAGCCGGATCAACTCTGGCGCTGGCCGCCGCCTTACGCCATCGGGGACATGTAGTCGACGTCATCGGGATGGAACTCGTCGGTTCCGGCGAGTCGACTGTGCACCAGATTCGCTTTCCGTGGAAAGTAGCCAAATTTCTTCGCCGGGCCATCAAGGACCAGGCCTACGACATCGTCGATGCGTCGACGGGTGACTATTGGTTGTTGACTACCAAAGAAGTTGGCGCGACGCCAACGGTTTTTGTGACTCGAAGTCACGGCCTTGAACCGCTAGCCGTAACTGCGAGGCGCCGCGCCGCGCGACTTGGTGAGCTTCGCTTGCGTTGGCGCTATCGCCTGTATCACGGTGGCTGGAGATTGACTGAAGTGCAGCGGAGCATTGGTGTGGCCGATCTCAAATTGGTACTTAACCTCACCGAAAAGGCTTATCTAACTGAGATTCTTGCCGTACGGGCGAATAGCGTCGCCCTGACGGCCCCCGTCGCCGGTTCCGCGTTTAGTCAAGCGGCACCCCAGCTCCCACTGCCGTACCGCCTCTTAGTCGTTGGTGGACAGCAGTGGCGTAAGGGAGCCACAGACCACTCCATCGTGGTTGAATCTCTTCTCAGGGCTAATCATGATCTGGAGGTGACGTGGTTAGGCGTGGGGACGGCCCCAGTTGCGCATGATGTTGCGAGCCGGGTTCAGACTATTGAGCGATACGCCCCAGCGGAGTTTGGCCAAATATTGGACGCACACGGGGTGATGTTGTCCCTGACTCGGTTTGAAGGACTACCCGTAGTGATGCTTGAGGCCATGAGTCACGGCGTGAGTGTGGTTGCCAATGCCGTTCCTGGTCCCATTGATCTGTTGATCGGCGGAGCCGGTGTTCTGGTGACACCGGGCGACCTCAATGAGGCAGTGGGGGCCATAGAGCGCTTGTGCGACAATGACATTCGCGCACAGATGGGTGCTACGGCGCATCAGGCGGTACAGAAGTATCGGCCCGACCGCGTTGTGGACCTACTGGTAGAGAATTACTACGAGGCACAGACTGCCAAGCGCGCATCCCTACACTCATAGTTCAATAGGGGAGTTTGATTGTGAGTATGGGACACTGGGCCAACATGCGCTCGATGCAGCGTAGCCGCGACGTGCTCTCCCACAAGGTGAAGAAGGGAACGCTCCCTCGAATCCTGGAATTTGCCCGACCCTACCGAAGTCTCATCACGATTTTCATAGGTGCCGTGTTACTCGACGCTGTGATTTCTTCGGTCTCTCCACTTCTCCTGCGTGGGATTTTGGATCACGGAATCGATAACAACAATCGCGGACTAATCATTTTCCTTGCCGTAATGACTGCACTACTAGCAATTTTTGAAGCCATCGTGTCGTTAGCCGAACGTCGAATTTCGGCGTGGCTCGGGGAAGGTCTCATATTCGATCTGCGGGTCCGTGTTTATCGCCATATCCAGTCGATGCCCATTGCATTTTTTTCGCGCACCCAGACCGGTGCATTAATCACCCGTCTCAACAACGATGTCATCGGAGCGCAACAGGCTTTCACTGAACTGTTCTCCAACGCCATTGGCAATGTGGTGATGGTGGTACTCATTCTCTCGGCGATGTTTTTTCTAAGTTGGCAAGTCACCATTGTCGCTCTCGTTCTCCTCCCGCTTTTTCTGGTTCCGGCCCGAATGGTGGGGCGACGACTCGGAGGGCTCTTTCGCCGTTCGATGGAACTCAATGCGCAAATGAATAACGTCATGACCGAACGCTTCAATGTCGCTGGCGCCATGATTGTGAAGCTCTTCGGAAGCCCTGGAGCCGAAGTGGCCTACTTCGAACAACGGGCCGTCCAGGTGCGAGACATCGGCGTCGAACAAGCTACTTATTCACGCATATTCTTCGTCACCCTCTCATTGACTGCATCGCTGGCAACGGCTTTCGCCTATGGCTTCGGAGGCCTCGCGGTCACCTGGGGCACGATTAGCAAAGGCACCATCGTCGCGCTTACCTTGTACCTCACGCGACTCTATGGTCCATTGACCCAGCTTTCGAGCTTGCATTTGGACTTTATGACGGCACTCGTGACGTTCGAACGCCTCTTTGAAGTCCTCGATCTTGAACCCACGATAAAAGAGGCTCTCGACGCCGTAGCTGTGCCTGATGGCCCGGTGGACGTCGTCTTCGATCACGTGGACTTTGCCTATCCGGCGGCGGCTGAAGTCTCTCTAGCGTCACTCGAGGCTGTGGCCGTCCTGGACGACACGCCTCGTACTGAAGTGCTTCACGATGTCAGCTTTACGGTCTTAGCCGGCACGGTTACAGCGCTCGTCGGTCCCTCCGGGGCCGGCAAGACGACGCTGTCGATGCTGGTGTCCCGCCTCTATGACGTTGATCGGGGATCAGTGACCCTCGGCGGCGTAGATGTTCGTAACGCCACGCAGATATCGCTCTCCCATACCGTTGGAGTCGTGGCGCAAGATCCGCACCTCTTTCACGACACCCTGCGAGCCAACCTGCTCTACGCTCGACCCGATGCCACCGTGGGGGAGATGAACGAAGCTTTGAAGGCGGCGCAGATTTTTGACATGGTGTCCTCGCTGCCTTTGGGTTTAGATACCGTGGTGGGCGAGCGGGGTTATCGCCTCTCGGGTGGTGAGAAGCAACGTGTCGCACTGGCCCGCCTACTACTCAAGTCTCCGCGTGTCGTGGTGCTCGATGAGGCCACTGCACACCTCGACGCGGAAAGTGAAGCGGCCGTTCAGCGAGCGCTAGATGAAACAATGGCAAAACGGACTTCGATCGTCATTGCTCACCGGCTTTCAACAATTCGTAACGCCAATCAGATTCTCGTTATCGACGCAGGACGTGTCGTGCAGCGGGGCACCCACGAAGAATTGATTGCTATGGGTGGTCTCTATAATGATCTCTATCAGACGCAGTTTGCCGGACAAGAGGGTCGGTAGTTGTGCGTATCGCAGTGGTCTGCTTCGCTAATACCTGCCGTAGCCCAGTAGCGGAGGCGTTTCTTGTCCGGTTTCTCGCTGGCGAGACCGGCGTAGATATCTTTTCGCGTGGTCTAGCGGGTGGCCCGGGAACGACTCCCGCAGCCATGACCGAAGCACTGGCCCAGCACGGTCTCCACTTGGTGAGTCCCAGTGGGGAACAGC
This sequence comes from Actinomycetota bacterium, assembly GCA_009726065.1. Classification (GTDB taxonomy): domain Bacteria; phylum Actinomycetota; class Acidimicrobiia; order Acidimicrobiales; family RAAP-2; genus RAAP-2. The sequence goes on along the minus strand of WLNA01000005.1, from coordinate 28,253 downwards.
TGTCTCGTGGTGACCTTGAAGCCGATCTCTACTTGTTCATGGAACGAACAATTCTTCGGGAGGCCGTCGTTCGAAGCCCCGAGCTGTGGCCACGAAGTTTCACATTGCGCGAGTTTGCTCGTCGGGCCCAACTCAACCCACCCCAGCGGGATAGCGAAAGTTTTAGTGAGTGGCTTGCCGTGCTGCACGCCACCCGACGACGGGAAGATTTGCTAGGCACAGACCGTGAAGATGATGTCCGCGATCCCGGGCTCGGTGGCGACGTCGAGGCCTTCGTCGTGATGATTAGCGATTTGGAAGCGCTTAGCCACAAGGTGGCCCAGATGCTTACCGGTTGGCCGTCCAAGTAACAGTCTTTGTCTTCGCACCGGTCCAAGAGACTGTTCCAGGCCCGTTGAGCGATACATCGCTATGAAGGGTCAGCGTGACCGGGATAGGCCGGAGTGTCCCCTGGGGGATGAAGGTAAACGAGAGAGCCCCATCCTTGACGGCATTCTTAATGACCGCTTGTAGGACGGCGATATTGCGCTGATGTGGCGGAACGCGAACCACGGTTCTCGTCAGCGTCAGCCCCTCTTCTTGGACTGCGGCTGGTGATTCGCTATTAGCCGGGAGCCACTGATAGATACGTGCGATGTACTCACCGGCGGTGTGTGTGTTGGTGTTGTCGGGTCCAAAGGCGTACGAGGGCTTGGGGTGAGGTGGGGTGGTGTTATTCAGATTGATGGTGGTGGTAACAAATGCGGTGCCTTCGCTATTGACACGAATGTCGTACTGCAGCGTCTCGCGCATGTACCAGTCGAGCTTGGCAGCAACTCCAGACTGAATAGAGGTGTGCACGATATTGCTGTTCGGGGCCACCAGCGCACCAGAGGCCCCGAACTTAATAATGTTGCGCTCGTTGGTGGCGTTGGAATCGTAGAAGAGTAGGTGTCGGCCGCCCGTTGATTGAGCCAGCACTTTGATAAGGAGGGCTGAGTCGAAGCCACCCTGTTTCATCTTGGTGACGGCCGCCTGCGCGATGGCTGAAACTTCGTCACGACGGCCCTGCTGTTGTGATCCGGCGGGATACTTCACATAGAGATCGTGAAGTATTAAGCGGGCCACGTTGGCCGAGTTGATTGCTGCATTCGTGTTCTTGATGTGCACGGCTCCGGTGACACGCAAGATGTTTTGTAGCGTCACGACGTCGATTCCCAATACACCATCTACATGTTGATTGCGTGCGGCCGCGTACATTGCCATCATCCATTTAGACGAAGTGCGGAAGTCTCCGACAGCGTTCACTGACTGCCAAATACGGGTTGGTTCCAGCGGACCGAAGACCAGCTTGGTCCCTGGATCAGCAAGAGGAACGGCCGGTGAACGCAGCGCGAGTTTTCCGACAGTGGCCGAGTCGCTCATTTCGAAATGGCCGCCGTTGACCTTCAAGATGGCCCAGCTCAGCACCATGCCCTGGTCGCGCATTTCCGAGTTGTTAAGGCCGGCGACGAAGTAGGTCCGAGGTCCCGTGCTGCCGAGGAAGGGCTGGGCGAAGGTGAGGGCACTATCGGCGTCCTTCAAGAGACCGTTGAGCACTCGCAACTGCTGGTTGATAGCGATTCGTGCTGAGTGAATAGGACCTAGGAGCCCCTTCGCTGAGCGCACACGATTCTGGAGCACTAAACGTGAATTGTGGACTTGCTCATTCAGACTCTTGAGTGTCGGCAGATCGACATATGTCCCACGACTGGCATTGGCAGCCGATGTGGCCGAGGTCAGGAGTAGTTGACCCTGTGCGGCCGTTTCATCGACGTCACCAACTGCGGCACGAAGACCATTTACCTGGTGATTAATGATGGGTATCCAACTCAGCACGGTCAGAGGCGCCGAACCCTGAAGTCGTACATCGGCGGCGTAGGCGGCGTTGTGCATAGCGTTCAATTGAATCGCTGCAGCGGCACGGCCCTGGGTGGTCAATAGAGAGTCGCGGCCATTGATGATCTGCGTCGCCGCGTTTTTAGCCGAGGCAATATCACTCTGTGCCTGAACTATGTCCCATGCGCCGAATCCAATCGCCCAGACGATGAGTGCAATGACGGCGACACCGAGCCCCCGTAAAAACTGCCACCGAAACTCTCGAAGCACTACGGCTCGGGGAGCAACACGGAAAGGGCCCCGTCGACGCACTACCGGAGTGCGTTCACGATGGCGCGTGTGAGTGTGTCGTATTCCTTCGCGGTGTTGGATGAAGTGAAACCGGCCGTAACGAAAGAGGTGTAGCGGCCGTGACTTTCGATGGCGATAGCGGGGACTCACGATGCGCCTGGAATCAAGCTACGGCTTGGTTGACGTAGGTTCGGGCATTGGCAGATTGTCGGGCACAGGAGTTGCGGATCCGCCGTAGGCGCCACTCCCGCCATAGCCGTAACCGTAGCCATATCCCTCACCGTAGCCGTAGCCGTAGCCGTAGCGGTAGTACGAATACCCATCACTTGACGGCGCGCGGTTTAAGACGACGCCAATCAGCGCGGCGTCAACTTGCATCATGAGTTCCATCGAGCGAGCAACATCACGCTTTGTTGATATGCCGGCCGCGGCGACCAAAATCACTGCATCGGCCTTTGCGGCGAGAACCTGAGCGTCCGAGACTGGCAGCATTGGCGGCGAGTCGATGATCACAATGTCACATCGCTCTTTTATTTGCTCCATAATCAACTGTGCCCGCCGGCCTGACAGCAGTTCCGCGGGATTTGGTGGAATGGGTCCCGCGGGCAGAATCTTCAGGTACGCCGATCCAGGTACCTCGATGATGGCGTCGTCGAGGTCGACTTCGCCCAGCATGACGGAGGTGAACCCAACGTCATTACTCACCCCAAAGAATTCGTGAATGCGGGGCTTGCGAAGGTCGCAGCCGACGATAATGACTTCTTGACCCGCAGAAGCAATGGTGTAGGCGAGGTTTGAAGTGACTGTTGTTTTACCGTCCGCAGCGGCGGGAGAGGTTATGAGCAGCGTTTTGATGGGATCGTCGAGCGACATGAATTGCAGCGATGTTCGCAGCGATCTGAATGCTTCCGCTGGAGGACTCTTTGGCTGCTCGGCGCTAATCAAGAGCGGCGTCTTACGGTCTTCCCACTCTCGAATACTGGGAATCAGCCCAATGGCCGGCCGACCATGGCTAAGCGCTTCCAATTCCGTACGAGTTCGCAGCTTGTCGTCCATGGTTTCTCGCACAACGGCAATACCCACGCCAAGCGCCAAGCCAGCGATGAAGGCCAAGATTGCGTCTGAGGTTGGCTTAGGAGATAGAGGTTGGCGATTGGGCGCAGCCAATTGCAGAATTGATATGGCGTTGCGCGGGTTGATGGATGCCAGTTCAACCGAGCTCAGTTGCGAGCGGAGGCCTTCCAACGTGGCGTACGCTTCGCTGAGTTGCTTGCTGTACAGCCGGCCGAGAACTGAATTCTTCTCCACGGAGGCGGCGGCACTAGTCAATGAGGACACAGTGGCGTTTTGGGCATCCAGCAAACCTCGAATGTACTGCGCAGCGCTTAGAGCGTTCCACACGCTTTGCGAGCGCATTACTTGGTTATAACCGTCGGCCCACGCGTTAGCTGCACGCGCCGCCAACGATGGATCGTTGGCATTGCAGGTGATGTCGACAATTGCGGTGGTGCCTTCTTGCTTGATGGAACAACTTGGCAGGCCGACACCCAAGATGCCCTTGGCAGCAGTGCGCACAGGTGTGGATCCCAGGCGGATGAGGTTGGTACCCATCGCTGTGACTGTCAACGTTCGAGTCCCGAACGAGACCTTGGCGGTTGATGCGTACTTCGAAGGGCGCACTGTATCGACGGCAATCATGAGACCCAAAGACGTCAAGGTGCAGACGAGAACGATGACTCGACGACGCCAAACAGTCTGGAGATACTCCATTGGGGTGCGACGGACCTCGTTGTTTGTCTCCACGGGAGAATTGTACCCCTAGAAAAGTACGGCTAACTAGTCGTGAGATAAGAAAATAAGGCTTCCTGTGGCAAAATGAAGATGTGGCGGGGACATTGAGTACTTCAAGGGCTCCCGTGAGCTTGCCTATGAGCTCACGGGGCGGTCGTTCCTGGCTCATCGTGCTCGTGGCGACGTTGGGCTCCCTCGTTCTCTCTTTGGTGGCGGGCACGCACATAGTCTTTGCGTTGATCGCAATTCCGCTGGTTATGGCAATCGCGTGGTCTAACCCGACACTGTTGATAACAATCATGCCAGTCTGGATGGTCTTTCTCGGCTTTATTCGCCGCTTCACGCCCGGCGGTGGCAACGTCGCATTCTCTGGTGACCCCGTCTTGATTATTGGCCCGGTCGCGCTGGTCGTCTTGATGTTTGTGGTATTCAATGACAAGGACTCACAGCCCCTCTCGCCGCTGGCTCGAGTCGTCTTGGGTTTTAATGTGGTGGCGATCCTCGAAGTGGCGAATCCCAAACAGGGTGGATTGATGGCCGGTATTGGCGGTCTCCTCTTCGTCTTCGTACCTACATTGGGATTCTGGATTGGTCGGCGCTACGGTACCCCCGAGGTCTTGTGGCGAGTTGTATGGAACGTGGCGATCTTGTCGTTGGTTGCCTCGGCGTACGGTCTCTACCAACAGTTCGTTCAATTTCCTTCGTGGGACATCACCTGGATTGAATCCAAGGGCTACACGGCCCTCAACTTGGGTTCGGGCATTATTCGAGCGTTCAGTACATTTTCCTCGGCGCAGGAGTACGCGGTGTTTCTGAGCGTGGGACTGATTGTTTGGTCGGTCCTGGCCGCCAAGTCGGTCCGCATGCCGCTTCCCGTACATCTTGCGGCGATGTCCGTCGTCGCCCTGGCTCTTTTTTACGAATCCCAGCGAACCTCAATCTTCATTTCCGCTCTAGCGCTCGGCGTCATCGCAGCCGCCCGTTTACGGATGCGTCCCATCACGGTGGCGCTCTGCGGCGTCATCGCCGTGGGACTGTTAGTCGTGTTTGCGGGAGCAATTGGCGGCGGCGGCGGCGGCTCGGCGGCGCTGCAGGGCCCTGATTCCACTGCCTCGATTCTCGTTGATCACCAACTCAGCGGGATCACCGATCCGACCGGCGCGGGTTCTTCGCTGCCGGGTCATATAAAGGCCACCCGAGTAGGCATGTTCTCCGCATTTAAGAATCCCTTTGGTCACGGCTCTGGTTCGACCAACCTCGCGTCAAGTCGCTACAGCACTTCGAGTGCGGCCTCTGGTACGGAATTCGACCCAGGCAACATGGGGATTGCCTTTGGCATCTTCGGCCTGATTATCTACGCCTTAATGCTGTGGCGTATGACCGCAATGGGCTATCGCCTAGCGGTGCTTAGACGAGATCCGTTGGGGTTGGTAGTGCTAGGGGTGATTATGGCCACCCTGCTGCAATGGACGAATGGGAATCTTTATTCTGTCTGCTGGTTGCTCTGGTTTGTCGTTGGGGCGGGAGACCGGCTCTTGACCAAACAAGACGAAGAGGCCATGGTGTCGACGATCTCCGAGCCCTCTGCACCTCCGTTTACTTGGCGTAAGCCTGGTGAACCACGAAGAGCTGTGCGGATTTAGTGAAACAGGTTCCTGCTGATATCTGGTTTATGGCTCATTCGGTCAGTCCTCACGGTGGTGGGATGGAAAGAATGAACGCCGCTCTCCTTAACGGACTCAGCGAGGGATTTCGCACCCACGTCATTGCTGGCGAAGGATTAACGGAGCTTCGTGACGCTTATGAGCAGATCCCCGTGGCTCTAGTAGCCAAGCCGGCGTTTGCTCGCATTGTTGGCTTTTATTTTCGGTCGCCGTCAAAAACAAAGTTGATGAAGTCTGGCGGTCTGCTGCACACCTGTGGCGCAATCAACAGGGGCGGGGCCGATATCGCGACGGTGCATCTCTGTCAGGCCGCGGCCCAAGTAGTCCGTGGTGAAAATCGTCTCTGGCGATATGGCAATGCAAAAATTGCTCGCATTGTCGGTCGTTTCGTGGAGCGTCGCAATTTCACACCAAGTCGAACGGGCCTCTTGGTGGCCGTCTCTGACTCGGTCGCCGATCAGTTGCACGCGCACTATCCCGACATGGACGTACGAGTCATTCCGAACGGTGTAGACGAACTGAAATTCCCCTTCGCAGAACGCTCTGGCATAAGTCCACTGCGCGTACTTATGGTGACGGGTGATTTCGCTCTCAAGGGCGTTGGAGGAGCCATCCGGGCCTTGACTATGGTCAGCGACGAAACCGTGACCCTCACTGTTGTCGGCAAGGGTGATGTAACGCCCTACCTCCACCTAGTCGAGTCTTTAGGGCTCAGAGATCGAGTCTTCTTCACCGGGGCGCTGGACGATGTGGGGCCCATGTATGTCGAGTCTGACGTTGTGTTATGCAATTCGACCTACGAGTCGTTTGGACTATTTCTGGTCGAGGCGGCCCTCACTGGCTGCGCAGTACTGTCGACGGACGTTGGCGTGGCCCGTCGACTAATAGGCAATGAAGAAGGTGGGGCGCTCTTTGATGGGAGTGCCTCACAACTTGCGCGCTGGTTGACCAGTTGGTCCAACGATCGTGAGCATGTCCGTACGCTGGGGAAACAAGCGTCGCAACGAGCTCGCGAATTCTCGCTGACGCGGATGATTGCCAGTTATGAGGATCTCTATCGCGAACTGTTGACGGGGCACCGATGACGCTTTCGGTACTCCACGTCGGCCTGGAGTCTCTGGCGGTACGCGTCGGAGGATTGAACACCTACTGCACAAATCTCGTTGAAGCACAGCGCGCGAATGGCATTAATGCTGTAAGCACCTGGGTTGGTGGCGTTGAACCATACAGTGAAGCTCTTAGCGAGGGATCGCTATGGCGTCGCAATTGCGAAGTGGCACGAGTTGTTCGAAACACCAAAGTTGATCTCATCGATGTTCACTTTGCGCCGCACGCCCTGGTGGCGGTGGCATCCGGCGCGCTCCGCCATCGTCCTATGGTCGTTCATTTTCAGGGTCCGTGGGCCGCAGAGAGCCGTTGGACCGGGGGCTCACGCCTCGGTTCGCTAGTGAAGAGGCAGATTGAGCGGTTTGTTCTGCGCCGAGCCGAATCGATAGTCGTTCTCTCCTACGCCTTCGCCGAGGTGGTAATCACCAACTACGGCGTCCGACCGGAACGCGTGCGAGTAGTTCCGCCGGGTGTTCATCTACACACTTCAACATCTCAAGCCGATGCCCGACAACGACTTGCCTTGCGACCCGATACCCATCTAGTGGTGGCCGTTCGTCGCCTCGTGGCCCGAATGGGCCTAGACGTCTTGATCCGAGCGATGGTGCATGTTCCGACTGCCGAGTTGGTGATTCTTGGTGAGGGTCCCGAGCGATCAGCTCTGGCGACACTGATCGAGAGCCTCCAGCTCGCCGACCGCGTGCACCTGATGGGACTCGTTTCCGAGGCGGAGCGAAATGATTGGTTGAGTGCAGCCTCTCTCACCGTCGTGCCGACGATGGCTCACGAAGGTTTTGGTCTGGTGGTTCTCGAATCGTTAGCGGCGGGGACGCCCGTTGTCGTTAGTGACGTAGGTGGCTTGGTTGAGGTTGCCGAGATGTCATCGTTTGTAGCTTCCTTTGCTGCCGGTGATGTTGGAGAACTCGCAGAGCAAATCTTGCTTGGATTGCATCAGCAGTTGGCCGATCCCGAGACCATTCGCCAAAGTATCAACGGTCTGTCGTGGCCAACGGTTGCGGCATATTTCGTCCAGCACTACCAAGAGCTGCTCACGCGCGTAGAGGAACCCCGTGGGGTGGTGGTCCTCGATCACACGGCCCGCCTGAGCGGAGGAGAATTGGCCATGGCCCGGACGGCTGAAGTGCTCGTAAGTGCTGGTCGCTTTACGCCTCACTTCGTCCTCTTTGAGAACGGTCCTTTTGAACGCGAACTACGGAGTCGGGGGATCACCTACGAAGTGCTTCCTATGTCTGAGCGAACTCAGTCCCGACGGCGAGAAAATATCTGGGGTGGGTTCATGATCTCCCTCTGGGACTCGGTCACCTTTGCACTACGGCTTGCACACCTCCTACGACAACGGGGCACATTGTTAGTGCATACGAACTCCCTTAAGGCCTTCGTACTAGGAACGGTTGCATCGTTGGGTCAATCGTGGCGACTCGTTGCCCACGTCCGTGATCTCTGGTCGCCGCCCTACCTCTCTGCGCCCACCGCCCGTGGTCTGCGGGCTTTGCTGGCGATACGCACCGACGCGGTTATCGCCAACTCTCATGTGACGGCACAGGCCGCGAGTCCAGATGCGCGAGTGATTCACAGCCCGGTAGATAGTTCATTCTTCGCCGTTCCCGCCCCGACAATGAGTCCAGAGCTCCGAATCGGGGTCGTCGGTCGCATTGCCGCCTGGAAGGGCCAAGATTTAATGCTGGAGGCCGCCTCGTTTCTGGCTGACGTGCCGTTTTCGATAACGTTCGTGGGCGGAGCACTCTTCGATGAGGCTGGCTTCGAGACCCAACTTCGCAAAGCGGCAGAACCGTTCGGTTCTCAAGTGCGATTTCTTGGCTCGGTCGCCGACGTACCTTCCGTTATGGCGACCTTTGACGTCACCGTCCTCACGTCGCGCTCTCCTGAACCTTTCGGCAATGTTGTAACCGAAGCGATGGCGGCGGGACGCGTCGTCGTGGTGCCTCGGCAGGGTGGAGTCCTCGATTTCATAGTCGATGAAGATAATGGACTCTTCTATGAGCCGAACGTTGCATCCTCGCTAGCGAACGTCTTGCGACGAGTTAGTAGCGGAGAAATCGATCGCAACGCACTAGGTAATCGGGCGCGTGCGACGGCGGCGCGATACGGCGCACCTCAGATTGCCACTCTGGTCGAGTCGCTCTACGAATCCGTGATGGAATAGCGTCGTGCAGCTCTCCGTCGTAATCGCATCCAAAGACCGCCCCGACCTCCTTGGTGCACTGCTCAACACGTTGCGCCCTCAGGTTGAAGAACTCAATGGGGTCGGGGAGATCGTGGTGGTCGATGACGGTTCAACGCCCCCCTACGACGCAGCGCTGTTTCCCGGAGTTTCCCTGTTACGTACTTCAGGCATAGGTCCGGCCCGCGCTCGTAACTTCGGCGTACAGCACTCCACGGGAGAGATCATTCTTTTCACCGATGACGACGTTGCCGTCCAGGAGGGCTGGGTGGTGGCAGCGCAAAGCTTTCTTACTAGCCACCCGTCCTTCGCCGGTGTCACGGGCGACACGACCTCACCACCCTTCTCGGCAATCTACGAACACTCCGTTGAAGATCATGACGGTGGGAGTTTTCTCACCTGCAACGTCGCCTACCGCCGCGAGGCCTTCGTAGCGGTTGGGGGATTCGATCGCCTCTTCCCACACGCGGCTCATGAGGATCGCGACGTGGCGTGGCGGATTCAAAAAGAGGTTGGACCCGTGGGCTTTGAGCCTGCGATGCGCGTTACGCATCCCGGTCGTCCTTTCTCGGCCAAACAGTGGCGCCGTCGCGGCGTCATCGCCATCGACGACTGGTTGGTCTTAGCGCGTCACCCCGAACGTAAGGCCTCGCGTCGTTCGTTGCGCTGGGCGCCCTTGACTGGTGCCGCGTATCGGTGGCGTTCTATTGGGCGCGAGGTCGGCGCATTTCGCTCGCCTAGGAAGTTTCGTCGATGGGCCTGGGTGGCGGGCGGGCAACTCGCCATGAATGCGTGGACCGTAGTGTCTCAGTGGCGCTTTCTGAGTGAACGGGACTCACGCGCAGTTCCTGGTTTGAGGTTCCCGGGCTGGCGTATCGCCTACGTCGGTCCGTCGCCCAACCCCCATGCTGGTGGCGCACCAGGCGTGGCGGGTCTTTTACTTGATCAACTTCTTCAGCGTGGCCACAGCATCGACGTCTTTGTCGTGGCGTCCAAAGAAGATGACGATCCCTACGGCCTAGGTGAGCGCGAGGGGTTCAACTACATCGTCGAGCGATCTAATTTCGCCTTCGAGAAGTGGTATTCAAGAAACTCCTTGACCAAAATGATGTCCAGCCAACTTTTCGCAGCGCGGGGACGCCAGCGTCTCGCAAAACGCTTGCGGGCCCTCCACCGTGCTACTCCGTACGATTTCATCTATCAGTTTTCAACGATGGAGAGTGTGGGCGTCCCACGCAACCTCAAGGTTCCCGTCATCATGCACCCGTCTGTACACGCGCAGGGGGAGAGAACGTGGTTCGACCTCGAGTACCGCAATGGGGTCAGCACTCAGCCGGCGCTGAGGCATTTTGTCGTTTCACGTTGGCTCCAACTGCGTAGCCTCCGACAAGCACGCGATGCGCGCCGTGCAACGGGCGTGCTGGCCATCAGCCGACACTTCGGTGACGCCATCATTGAGGACTACGGCGTCGATTCCAATCGTGTACGAGTAGTGCCCAATTGCATCAATATCGATGAGATCACCATGGGTCCTGGTGGACGTGATGTGTTAGTCGTGGGACGACTGGCCGTGCGCAAAGGTCTCGAAGTTGTGGCTCAGGTAACACATGCGTGGGTTGCCGAACGCACTGAAGATGAGCATGACATTCGATTCCAGATCATTGGCAACCATTCGCTCTGGAGTGACTACCGCGACACCGTGCGCTCCTCTAATCCATCGGTAACCAATCTGGTAGGGCATAAGAGTCGCGCCGAAGTATTCGAGGCTCTGCAGAGCGGCCTGGCGCTCCTCCAGCTCTCTCGCTACGAACCCTTTGGGCTCACCGTGGCCGAGGCCTTAGCCGCGGGTGTGCCCGTATTTGTGACTGATCGGGTGGGCGCGAGTGAGGAAGTCTCGAGGGATGTCGCCTTTGTCGTCCCAGTCGGTTTACATGAGAGTGACACCGTGTTTCAGCAATTGCATCGACTAGCGTCGCTCAGCAAACCGGAGCGTCTAGCACTGGCATCTCGTTGTCGAGCCGAAGCCGAACGTCTTTTTCGTCCGGAGGTTGTGGCGAGTCAACTAGAGGCGGCGCTGCAAGAATTGCTCGCTTACTCACAGCAGCGTTCGTAAGTCAACGGCACAGCCCGATGAGCCCAGGCCATAGTCGTCCCACGCCAGCTTGCTCTCCGGCGAGCCAACACGGAATGCTCGCCGCGCAGCACAGCGACCAGACAGCGACCCATGCCGGGACAGTTAGCGTCGCCCAGTAGCAGAACGTAGGCCACTCGTGGAGCGAGATATCTCCGCGGTAGTGACCGAGCGAGGTTGTATGCCGAGTCCAGGATTGCCCCGGTCGAAGGAGAAGTCCGTTGGTCGTCGCCGAGGCGCTCGGCGGGATGGTGTGTCACTTGGAGTGAAGGATCGTAGAGCAACGTGCCGAGCTGGCTGTCAATCCACGACCCGAGGGCTACTTCAAAGTGGGGCTGCGCACCCTCACCCCGGAGACCTTTCGGGAAGGCCAGTGCGGAACGTCGATAGGCCGCGTTTACGCCCTTCAGCATGAAGACCGGGCGAACTGCGCCTGTGCCACGGTGATGATTACCCACGACTCGTCCGTACCAGCGAATCTGGCCGACGATGGTAGTGAGAGAAGTTGCTCGCAGGCTCTCTTGGTCGTAGATCACATCTCGCCCACCGACTCCATCGATTGACGGATCATCGAAGTATGTTCGAAGACGACTGGCATGATCGGTCGGTAGACGCGCGTCGTCGTCAGTGAAGGCCACAATCTCACTATTCGCGAGCCTGGCCCCCGCCTGCATGGCCGCGAGAACTCCAGCCTCGCTAACGGTGGTGATAGTGACGCCGCGACCTTGGGCCGTGGTGATGGTTTCGGAGTCATCAACTCGTGCCACGACGATGATCTCGTCGAATGGCTCGGTCTGTCGGAGGGCAGAGTCGAGTGCCGTGCCGAGGTCGACGGCCCGTCCGTAGGAGGGAATGACGAGAGTGACGGTCGTCATGATCCGCACAGCAGTCGAATGGCACGATCGGGGAAACAACGACGAATCGGCCCCGGCATGGCGCCGCGCAGCCAGAGTAGGTCTTCTCGAGAGAAGTAGTTCGTCAGACGAATGGCGACTAATGCAATGGCCCCGAACAACGTGCTGAGGGCCGCGGCGCCGGCAAGGGCGTGCCAGCGCGAATCAAGAGCCCACTCCCATCGATCCATCAGTAGTCGAGTGATAATCGTGGTGGTTGCTCCGATAAAGGCCGCTCGGCTGATCCAAGGCAGGACCAACATTCGAGCGGAGCTCTCCACCATTCGAGAAAAACGAATAAGAAGGTATGACGTAGCGCAAACCTTGGCACATAGCGTTCCCACGAGAACGCCAGTCAGCCCAAAGGGGTGGACCAGCGACAGCGTTAAGACGATGTTGACGAGGAATGCCACGAGTTGGGCGCGGGTACCCAAACCCACCTTGCCGATGGCAAAAATTGCGGCAGCGGTAGCCGGTCGGGGTGTGCCCACCACCATTCCGAGGGCGATGAGAATCGTCGCCGTTGACGCATTGAAAAAAGGCCGATTGAGCCACGCGGTCAGGAGTACCGGTCCCAGAGCCATGACCAGCCCGGCCATCACTACTCCAATGAGCACGATGATGCGATTCGCCCGCACGTAGATTCGGCGCAGGCCTTCCAGGCCCTCGTTGGCGGCCACGGCGGCGGAGATAGCAGGCAGGAGATTGCCGTTGGGTATGTAGCCAAAGTAGGTGATTTGACGGGCGAGACGCTGGGCAATTGACCATAGGCCGGTGGCCCCCGGTGATACCAGAGTGGAAATCACGATTGGGTCGGTTTCGTAAGTCAGCGTCTCGAGAATGGAATTGAGTTGAAACCAGCCCGTTACGCGCCGTAATTCACGACGAATCTCCGGCGAAATCCCTCGCGGACTGGCGAAGGGTGTTCCGTGTCGGGCGATGATGACCACCAGGGTTGCTATGTACGCAGATACGTACTGCGCCGAGGTGGCAATCACAATTGCTGAGAGCCGCATTCCCTGCTGTAGGAGAACAATGAGTAGGACCGCGTAGATCAATCGAGATGCCACGTCAATAACAGTGATTATCCACTGTTCTCCAACGGAGACCAGCCGTGATGAAAGCGTCGCCAACATCGAACCAAAGAAAACGAGCGCGTAGGTCCAGTAGAAGAACCGCTCGGCGGCCGTCTGTACGCCCGGGCTGTAGTTCAGATGGTCCATGAGAGGGTGGACGATGGCAACCACTATCGGCAGGCCAGCGGCACCAATGCCGAGCCAGGCCAGAGTGCCGACGGTGGTGATGCGAGCCCCAATTAAGTTGTCGCCCTCAATACGACCACGGGCCCCGTAGCGAACAACCATGTTGCCGAATCCCGGGTCGAGGGTAGAGATGTAGCCCACCGTCACGGTAACGAAGCTCCAGATTCCGAACTCCACGAGACCGAGATGGGAGAGCGCAATAGGCGTCGTTATGAGAGCGATGAGCAGGACGCAGATGACGCCAGCCGCCCTCACGAGAGAGTTGGTGGCTGCCTGGGCGCCCCGATACTCCCGTCCCCGCCGCGCCGGCGTGGTGCTCTCAATGGGCTCATTCACGTTAACGATTGTGGCAGGTCACTCGCCGGTGGTGTGTTTCTGGCACGATAGGGGTGTGACGAACCGTGTTTTGGTATTTAGCCATGCCTGCGTGGTGGGAACTAACCAATCGGTTTATGCCGAATTGCGCCACTTAGGTTACGAGGTGCTCTTGGTGACGCCTAATAGATGGCGGCATGATTTCTCGCCCGAACCGTTCCACCCGGATGGGCATGAGGGGCTAGAGGGCTGTCTACTGCCCCTCGCTGTCTCACTTGCCGGAGCACCACAGCGTTTCCGATACCGAGATTCACTTCGGCGCAATCCGGTCATACGCGCCTTTAAGCCTGACGTTTGCATTATTGAAGAAGAGTCCTTCTCGCTGGCGGGCTGGCAGTGTGCCCGCTTCGCCCGTCGTTGTGGCGTGCCGTACGCCATTCAGGCCGCCGAGAATCTCAATCGAGCGTTACCGTGGCCCATCAAGTTCTGTCGGCGTTACGTGCTGCGACACGCTTCCCTGGTTATGGCGCGCTCGCAGGCGGCGGGCGATCGGGCGGTGAGTTGGGGAGCACCGGTTGGTGTCGTTGACGTTGTGCCCCATGGCATTGATGACGTCGTCTCCGAAATCTCTCCTCGCCGAGAGGGCGTGGTGGGCTACGTCGGGCGACTCGTGGAGTCCAAGGGGCTTAGCGACCTGCTGGCCGCAGTAGCGCTGAACCCGTCCCTGTCGCTGGAGGTCGTTGGAGACGGACCACTGCGCATTCTGTTGGACCCACCACCCCCTCGAGTGATCTGGCACGGTGCATTGACGCCAGAACGGGTTGCCGACTTCTATCAGTCAATTTCAGTCCTGGCGCTTCCCAGTCGAACGACACCAACGTGGACCGAGCAGTTTGGGCGCGTTATCATCGAATCGCTGGCGGCCGGCCGGCCGGTAGTGGCCTATGACTCCGGCGAGATTCCTTGGGTTGCAGATCTGACCGGCATAACCCTGGTTGCCGAGGGTGACGTCGACGGTCTTGCAGCGGCGCTCTCTAGTAACGCCTACGGCGACGAAGGCCCCACTCGAGCCGAGCTAGGTCGGTCGGCCGTTGCTCACTACTTCACGAATGGGGCTATCGCGCGACGCCTGTCGACGTGGATTAGTGGTGCGACTCAGTCTTAGAGGCCGTGAACGACAGCTTGCAGAGCCGTCCAGTGGGCCGTCCGTGAGAACTGCTGAGCGTGCCGTTCAAGTTCGTTGGGCATCCACGAACCATTGAGGGCCACATGGAGTGATTCGACAATTGCCGCAACGTTGAGATCGTCCTCGGCAATTAAAATTCCCGTGGTGGGCGTAATGGTGTCGATGTAGCCACCGGAGCGACGAGCCACGGTCGGCTTTCCGGCCGCCGCCGCCTCTAGTGGAGTAATGCCGAAATCTTCGTGGCTCAGTGCCAGGTGCACCTTGGTGCCGGCGTATTCGCGCCACAACTCCTCGTCCCCGATCGCGCCCAGAAAGGTGACGTTGCTCGAGGATTGCGAGGTCAGACTTTCCTGAAGTGGGCCGCTGCCAACGATGCGAAATCGCACGTCAGGCATTGCCCGCGCCACCTCTAACGCCAGGTCCACGTTTTTATAGGGCAAGAGCCTCGCCACTACAAGGACGTCACCTCGATTGTCGCCAGGAGGCATCACCGAAGGAATATCGACTGGTGGGGCGACAATGGGCGCATCGCGGCCGTAGACCTCTTGAACGAGTGCTTGCGTTGCCGAAGAGTTGACGACGTAGAGATCGGCTCGACGCTGGGCCGCTTGATCCCACTGCCGGAGGTGATTAAACCAGAGTCTCGAAGATTGAGCCAGAAGACTAAATCCGTCTCGCCGAAGATACCGGTCGGTCTGGTAGAGCCACCGTGCGGGAGCGTGACAGTAGACCGCCAAGTAGTTCGAAGCGGAAACGCCATGGGCCCAGCCCGAGGAGCTGGCCAACGTGATGTCGGCCTTGATATTCGTGGCGTTAGTGGCTCTCGCCAAAAAAGGCAGTGCTGCGCGGTGGTGGTGACGCAGGTACGCAATCTGATTCAGTCGGCCCGTGTGGATGTCGACAGATCTGAATTCTTCAAAGGTTGTTGAGGGTTCATAGAGGTTGGTAAAGAGCGGTGCCGCGGGAGCGAACTGGACCCACGCCGCCACAACACGTTCAGCACCACCGCGTTGGGTGAGATAGTCGTGCGCGAGCGCGAGGGGTACGCGCTCCATGGCTAGTAGGCGCCGAGTCCCCGAAGCATGGCGCGGGGGGTGTCGAAGCAGATCTTGATATCCCACCACATCGACCAGGCCGACACGTAGAGGTAGTCGAGCTGACGGAGTTCTTCGGCGGTGAGATTATTGCGTCCCGATACTTGCCAGAGTCCGGTAATGCCCGGACGAACTTCAAAGCGCCGTGCGTAATAGGGATCCTGGATGTCACTTTCGGAAACTATGAATGGTCGGGGACCGACGATGCTCATAGAGCCCATAATGACGTTGACGAACTGTGGTATCTCGTCCAATCCAACCTTGCGGATGAACGATCCGATCCAGGTTCGACGAGTGGTCTCGTTTAATTTGCCACGAACGACGTAGAGCGGCGCGTCTTTATCCGCGCTGGGAGTTGCCCGTGTCGATAAAGACGGGGCGACTTGCATTGTTCGGAACTTCAAGATGGTGAACGGTTTGCGATCGCGTCCAAGCCGCTCTTGGCGGAACAAAATTGGCCCGCGAGATGTCAGCTTTATCAGCAGGGCAATGCTGATGGAGATTGGCAGAGTGAGCAGTAGCAGGACTACTGCGGCGAGAATGTCAAAACTACGCTTGAAGGCTCGGTCAAAACGGCTGACGTGAGGGGGAGCCATCTCCAGTAGGGGTAGCCCTGACATATCGGTAAGACGGCTACGCCAGGAGATCACTTCGAACATGCGAGGGACCAATGCCGTTTCGACCAGTTCGGTGGTCCGGCGATACCAGCGGGCAACCTCTGGTGTAATGGAGTTGATTGAACCAAAAATTACGCGGTCGAGCTTGAAATCGACGGCTAGCTGCTCAATCTCGGAAATGTGGCCAATGGTGTTCTCGGTGTCACTTGTATCCATGGCGATTCGACCGTAGAGGGTGATGCCCCGCTGTAGGTGGAGGTGTGTTGCTATCCGTTGATAGGTGGTGCCGTCATCAATGACCGCCATGCGTATGGGACGTCGTGACAAGACGATGGCGCGCAGGACCGCACGCACGATGGCAATCACGAATGTGGTGGTCATGACTCCCACGATTACTTGTGTTGGAACTTGAATCTCCCACTGTGTTAACCGGTGGGCGATGTAGCTAATCGACATGGCGACAAAGCCCCCGAAACTGGTGGCCATCGCCAACTCTTTGAAATCGGTAAAGGCATTTTGGGTGGGACTACGTCGCGCAACGCGGTAGCCCGATGTCAGGGCCATGCCGATGACGACTCCAATGGGAAACCAGAAAGCGTGCCGCAAGTTGTATTCGATCAATGACCACCGGTTGAAGGCATTGCGCGTGACGAGATTAAGCAAAGCCAGTCCAATGACAAAACCGACCCAGGCGGAGAGGTAGTCAAGGAGAAAGAGGGCCGCGGTGTAGCGCCGTGAGGTAAGTCCCCGACGACGACGGTGGGCCCTGACCGCAAATGTCCCCTCAGCTGTTAACAACACAGCCAGATTGTAGAAGAGGGCGGCGGGGGGTGAATTTCTTTAGCCCATGGCGTGTGCGCCACCATCGACGTACACAATTGAGGCGGTCGTGCCTCGCATCAAAGGGGAAAGCATCGCAACAGCCGTGTCGTGGACGGCAGAGGCGTCCCGCACATCCCAACCCAGTGGCGCCCGATCGGACCAGGAGTCTTCAAATTGGGCGAAACCGGGAATAGATCGGGCCGCCATGGTCCGAATTGGCCCGGCGGCCAGAAGATTCACACGTATGTGGTCCGGGCCCACCTCCTTGGCAATGTACCGACTGAGTGACTCGAGGCCGGCTTTAGCAACACCCATCCAGTCGTACATCGGATAGGCCCGGGTGGCATCGAAGTCGAGACCTATGACCGAGGCACCACCATGGGCCGTGCTCCGTTGTAGCAATGGTCTAAAGGCGCCGACCAAAGTGGCGAGAGAGTAGGTCGAGATATGAAATGCCGTGGCCACATCGGCGAACGGAGTCTTCAGCATGCCGTGACCGAGCGCTGATTCGGGGGCGTAGCCAATGGCGTGGACGAGCCCGTCAAGACGACCAAATTCGGCCTCAACGGCATTTACGGATTCGGCGACCTCGGCCTCGTCGGTGACGTCCAGGGCGATGACATCAGTCGTCACGCCTAGCCGTTTAGCCATACGTCGTGTTAATGACATACCTCGTCCGGCTCCTGAAAGGAGTATTTCGGCACCCTCTTCGATTGATCGCTGGGCGATGCCGTAGGCCAGCGAATCGTCGGTGAGGACGCCGGTAACAAGAATGCGGTGACCTGAAAGAATTCCCACAATGGTCAGCGTACCGCTAGGAATCCGGTTAACTAGTGACGTGAATAACTCAATTGGCATCATTGGCGGAAGTGGACCAGCCGGTCGCGGACTAGCAGTTCGGCTTGCGAGCGTCGGCTACAACGTCGTTGTGGGCTCGCGCGACGTTGACCGCGCCATCGAAGTGGCTACGGCGCTCGTATGGCGGGGAGATGGTTCCGTTGCGGGCGGTACGAACGAAGAGGCTGCCAGTTGTGACGTCGTCATCCTCGCGACTCCCTGGGACTCGGCAGTCAGTACGGTTGCAGCCTTGCGCAAGCACTTAGCGGGCAAGGTCGTCATATCAATGGTGAACGCGCTGCAAAAGCAGGGACGCGAACTCGTTCCGCTTTTTCCCGCTCGGGGATCTATGGCTGCCGAAGTAGCAGCGACACTGCCAGACACAAAGGTGACCGGAGCGTTCCACCATTTGCCCGCCGCCGACATGGAGAATCTCGATAGTGGCCTTGACGCCGATGTGATGGTTGTCGGTGATGACGCTGAAGCCCGTGCGCTGACAGTTGAAATAACTAACGCAATGATGGGGCTACGGGCAGTGGAGGTTGGTTCGCTCTCGCTGGCGGGTGCCGTGGAATCGTTCACGGCGGTGTGTATCACGACAAATATCCGCCACAAGGCCCACACGTACGTCAAGTTGGCAGGGCTCTAACTATGCAGCTGTACGACACCGCACGCCGGGGTGTTTTCCCCATGGACCCTGGTCCCATTGTGACGATGTATTCGTGTGGCATCACTCCCTACGACGCAGCGCATTTGGGTCACGCATTCGTCTATCTGACCTTCGATGTCCTCCAGCGTCGTCTGCGCGATCAGGGCTTGGAAACACGCTGTGTTCGAAACGTCACCGACGTAGATGACGATATTTTGCGCAAGGCACGAGAAGTGGGCGTCCATTATCTGGATCTCGCCGCTCGAGAAATGACCAAGTTCGATCGAGATATGGCCATTATCAACCTGCTACCCGTTTTCTCAGAACCTCGGGCCACGGGAGCGATTCCGGAAATCCTGTCGGTTATTCAATCGACCTTCGACAAAGGGCTGGCCTACGAGGTGGACGGGTACGTCTACTTCGAAGTGGCGAAGTTCCCCCGATTCGGTCAGGTCTCGCACGAGACGGAAGCCGACATGATTACCCTGGCCGGGATCCACGGGGGCCGACCTGACGACCCGCGTAAGCGAAATCCTTTGGACTTTGTTCTATGGCAACCGTCGCTGGATGATGAACCGGCCTGGGACTCACTCTGGGGGCCGGGGCGTCCCGGTTGGCACATCGAATGTTCCGCGCTGGCGCTGCGTGACCTCGGGGAGACCTTGGATGTTCATGGCGGCGGGCGAGACCTCGCTTTTCCTCATCATGAATGTGAGGCGGCACAGAGCGAAACGGTTACGGGTGCGCCGTTCGTGAAGCATTGGCTTCACGTCGGTCTGGTCGGCCTTGATGGAACCAAGATGTCTAAGTCACTCGGCAACCTCGTCTTTGTGAGTGAACTGGCCAAGGAGGCTGAACCGGCCGCGATTCGCCTATCGCTTCTGGCCCATCACTACCGCAGCGACTGGGAATGGCATAACGAAGACTTGTCTAAAGGAGTGTCAAGGCTTAATACCTGGCGCACCTCCATTTCTGGACAGGGCGCCGATGCGGTCGTGGACGATGTACGGGCCTGTCTCGATGAAGACCTCGACACAGCGGGCGCACTGCGCGTCATCGACGAAGCGGCTCAGTCGGGCTTCAACGTCACCTCGGCGGCAGCTCTCCTCGGCATTACGCTGTAGGAGTCATGTCGACCATCCATATCACCCTTCCTGATGGCTCTACTCGTGAACTAGAGGCTGGCGCCTCCGGACTCGACCTCGCCGCTGCCATTGGTTCAAGGCTCGCGAAAGCGGCGTTAGCCACCATCGTGGATGGGGCTATGGCTGATCTTGGAGTAGCACTCGCAGACGGTTCGACGGTGGCGATTGTGACCGAGGCAACCCCCGAGGGTCGTGAAGTGCTGCGCCACTCCACCGCCCATGTCATGGCCCAAGCCGTAACACGACTATGGCCCGGGGCCCATTTTGCGATTGGTCCGGCTATCAACGATGGCTTCTACTACGACTTTGATCTACCTAACGGTGCTCGTTTTTCTGACGCCGATATGGAGCGCGTTGAAGCCGAGATGCGGAACATTATTAAGGAAAACCAACCGTTCATACGGTCGGAACACTCTGTCGCAGAGGGATTGGCCTTGTTCGCGGATCAGCCGTACAAGGTTGAAATCATTAAATCGGTTAGCAGCGGTGGCACGGCCGAGGATCTTGCGGAAGTTGGCAGCGCATCGTTCGTGTCGGCCTATCGCAACTCTGAGGCCTTCGTCGACCTATGTCGTGGACCACACGTACCAACGACGGGTCGGCTTGGTCACTTCAAGTTGATGCGGGTGGCCGGTGCGTACTGGCGAGGCGATGAGAAGCGACCGCAACTTCAGCGAATCTACGGTACGGCCTGGGAGAGCAAAGTTGCGCTTGATGAACACATCAATCGCCTGATTGAGGCCGAAAAGCGCGATCACCGGCGTCTCGGCGTCGAAATGGACCTGTTTAGTTTTCCTCCTGAACTGGGCCCCGGCCTGTCGGTCTTTCACCCTAAGGGCGGCACTATTCGACGTTTGATTGAGGACTATTCCCGGCAGCGCCACGTAGAGGATAGTTACGAGTTCGTCAATACGCCTCATATCACCAAGGGAGAACTCTTCGAAACTTCGGGCCACCTCGAGTGGTTTGCCGAAGGCATGTATCCACCCATGGAGCTAGACGAGGGACAGAAGTACTACCTCAAGCCCATGAACTGTCCGTTCCACCTTCTTATCTTCAATGCTCGTCAGCGGAGTTATCGCGAGTTGCCTCTTCGACTCTTTGAGTTCGGGACCGTCTATCGCTACGAAAAATCAGGCGTGGTCCACGGTCTAACTCGGGTTCGGGGCTTCACTCAAGACGACGCTCACATCTTGTGCACTAAAGAGCAGATGCACGACGAACTGACGAGTCTTTTGAACTTCGTACTAGATCTGTTGCGGGACTTTGGGCTCAATGATTTCTATCTCGAGATCTCAACTCGGCCGCCAGGCAAGGCGGCTGGAACGGACGAAGAGTGGAACGAGGCCGAAGAGACATTGACTTCGGTGGCTCGCGGTCACGGTCTTGAGCTTGTGCTCGATGAAGGTGGCGGTGCCTTTTACGGTCCCAAGATTTCAGTCCAGGCCAAGGATGCCATCGGGCGGACACATCAGATGTCGACAATTCAACTGGATTTCCAGTTGCCCCAACGCTTTGACTCTTCGTACATCGGCTCTGATAATCAGCGACACCGACCGATCATGATTCACCGGGCACTCTTTGGCTCGATCGAGCGATTCATTGCGATTTTGATTGAGCACTACGCCGGGGCGTTGCCCACGTGGCTCGCTCCAGAGCAGGTTCGCGTGTTGAGCGTTCGTGATATTCACGACGACTACGCCTGGGAGGTTGCCAAAGTTTTAAAGGCGGCGGGCGCTCGCGTTGTGGTCGACGAGGCAAACGAGCCTCTCGGCGGCCGAATTCGACGAGCCAAGGTCGAGAAGATTCCCTACATTTTGGTAGTTGGGGATGACGACGTTCGAGAGCGCACGCTCGGTATCAATGCGCGTGGTTCCAATGATCCCGAACGTGGTGTCGCTCTGGAGGAATTCCTTCGTCGCTTTATTCAAGAAGTGGCCGAACACGGCCTTCCCGAAGGTCGATAGTGCCACTGGAACGACTCTCGGCGGCATGGCGTGAGCAGTACGTACAAGACGCCACGGCCGTGGAGCGCACGGGCCTGTCGGACGAATGTGTCTTTTGCGACCTGTTGTCCGACGGCGCGTGTGAATCATCTGGCATTATCACCGTCACACCATTTAGTTTCTTGATTATCAATGCTTTTCCCTACGGTTCGGGTCACGTTTTAGTGCTGCCCCGTCGTCATGTTCAGGGCCTCGAGGACCTTTCCGACGAAGAGGCGGTAGATTTCTTTGCGCTCCTGAGACGGAGTGTCGCAACGTTAAAAGAGACGTATGGTCCTGATGGTCTCAATGTTGGTTTCAACCTCGGCAGAGCAGCCGGAGCAGGCATTCCTCAACACCTTCATGGGCACATTGTGCCGAGATGGAATGGCGATACCAATTTCATGACAACTTTGGGCGAAACTCGAGTTCTGCCAGAATCATTGGCGTCGACCTGGAGCAAGATTTCTGCCGTAGCAAATGGGTCCGGCGTGACACCGAGTGCTAACTAGGATTAGCACTTAGTACCGACGCTCTTGGTACACGGGAGGCATGATGTTCGACGGTAAGTTCCGAACCGCAGTTGACAAGCGAACGGCACCTGTCGGGCGCTTCTTAGTCAAGTGTGGCTTTTCGGCTGACGTTCTAACTGCCTCCGGCCTTCTTTTTGCCGCGGCTACCGGCTGGGCAATAGCTATGGGGTATCACCTCTGGGCTATTGGTCTTCTGGCGCTGACCGGAGCCCACGATCTCTTTGATGGTCCGGTGGCTAAAGCCTCTGAGGCGACCTCAGTTCGGGGGAGTTTCTTCGATTCGGTCATGGACCGACTCTCTGATGCGTTTGTTCTCGGTGGCGCGGCCTATTACCTTGAAGCGCAGCACCGTGGCCAGTTGATTTTGCTGCCTTTTGCCATCATGACGAGTACCTTCATGATTTCCTATCAACGAAGCAAAGCGGAGAGCTTGGGGCTGACTGCCAAAGGTGGCTTGATGGAACGGGCCGAGCGGATGATCCTGCTTGGTGTCTCCCTCTTACACCCCGCTCTCTTCGTGCCGGTACTTTGGCTGCTCTTGGTCCTGACGACCACAACTGCAATCGGAAGGTTTCGTCGAGTCTGGGCCGTGGCAACCGAAGCGTCCAGCGCACCGAAGTAGGGCGAAGGTGGACGCTCGGCAGCGCGCTCGCGTCACGTTGTTTAAGACGTTGGCTACGGCGATGGAGCTCGCACCGGAACGGGTTGACCGCTGGATTGGTGAGCAGGTTGCCACCACGGTTGGACGTGTCTCGGCTGGTCCGCGCACGAATCTACGCAGCAACGTTCGCAGGGCCTTGGGTACGGCTGAGGCTCAACCATCAAGCGAACTACTGGAACGCTTCGTCGACCGAGGATTTGAAACGTACGGCCGCTATTGGGCTGAAGGTGCCAAGTTGCCGGCAATTTCCAAGTCAAACGTAAATAAGCAGTTCTGTTTTGCAGAAGGACTCGAACATCTGCAGGCAGCCGCGGCGACCGGGCGCGGCGTTGTTATCGCAATTCCCCACATTGGTAGTTGGGAGTGGGGCGGAGCGTTTATGTCCAACATTGGATTACCAATGCACGCAGTGGCCGAAGCACTCGATCCACCCGAACTCTTTGAGTGGTTCGCCAAGAAGCGACGGGCCCTTGGCATAGAAGTTGCCCCACTCGATGAACAGGCTGGCACTGTCCTGCTGTCGACTATCAAGGCCGGCAAAATTGTTGGACTCTTGTGTGATCGTGACATCCAAAACAATGGCATTCCGGCACGCCTGCTCGGTGAAGACGTCACCATCCCGGCCGGCCCCGCCACGTTGGCGCTTCGCACCGGTGCAGTCCTTCTGGCGGGTGCCTGTTACGCCGGACCTGGTGATGGTCATCACGCTGTTTTTACACCGCCTATTGCCGCCGAGCGATTAGGCAAGCTGCGTGAAGATGTGGCACGGGTAACACAGTCCGTGGCCGATGAGCTAAGTGGCCTAATTCGCCGGGCCCCAGAACAGTGGCACGTCCTCCAACCGCGCTTCGACACGCCGTGAGTCCGCCGCGCCGCGTGGTCATTGTGTCGCCCTACGCATTGGATGTCTTTGGGGGAGTGCAGGAACAGGTTCTAGGTATGAGCCGCGAGTTAATGTCTCGCGGCATCGAGACGCTCGTTGTTTCACCTGAAGGCGGTGCGCCTACTTCGGAAACTCCTGCACGGTTAGTTCGTTTAGGCGGCTGTGTGAGTATTCCCGCAAATGGCTCGAAGGCGCCGATCACGTTAAGTCCCGTGGCGGCCCAACGGGCACGCCGTGCTATCGAAAATTTCGATGCCGAAGTCATTTTCTTTCACGAGCCCTTCGCGCCCCTCGTGGGCTACGGTGCACTGCTTGGTACGTCCAGTGCTATCCGTGTTGGCACGTTCCATCGTTCGGGCGGCGGGCCGGCCTATAGGTTCACCAAGCCACTCCTGCGACAGGTCATACGTCGACTCGACGCTCTCGTGGCGGTGAGTGATCGAGCCGCAGTAACTCTTCGCAATGCAACGGGGGTAGAGGCTGAAGTTCTGTTCAATGGGTTTGAGATGAATCGTTTTGCCCCGCGGGAACGCCCCTCGGTGCCGACCATTCTCTTTGTGGGACGCTTCGAGACGCGAAAGGGTGCTCACGTGGTGATTGAGGCCGTGAAGAGTTGGCGTGAGGTCGGAGGACCTGAAGTTCATCTCATCATGGCCGGTGATGGCCCGGACGGGGCCAACCTTCGACGACTGGCCGATGGTGATAGTGCCATCTCGTTCGTAGGAGCGATTAGCGACGCCGAAAAGCGTCACTTACTAGGTGAGAGTGCCGTCGTTGTTGCAGCGTCACTGTTTGGTGAGAGTTTTGGTATGACCTTGCTGGAAGGTATGGCGAGCGGAGCGGCCGTAGTGGCTTCGGACATAGACGGTTACCGAGAAGCGGCTGGAGGGTTCGCCACACTGTTTGAGCCCAATGACCCCACTGATTTACGGCGAGCGATTTCGACAGCATTGGCACAAACTGATACCCAGAGGCATGAGGCACGTCGACATGCAGAAGGGTGGTCGATGCAAGCTTTAGTAGACCACTACCTGCGCATCTACGATCGATGCCAGGCGCGCCGGTAGCCTTGCATCGTGAGTGCTGCGAAACAACATCAACAACGTCGTCGTAGCAATCAGCGACACCGGGGTCCTCGCCACGTGGAGCCCGTTCTAGATCCCACTTGGCGCAGTGCCTATGCTCCTTCAGCCGAGGAGCGTGAGGGGAACTCAAATATCACCATCAGTCTTCAGCGGAACTTGGCCGTGGGCGCTGTCGTATCGGTGATTGTGGCGATTGTGGTTGCCGTTGGACTCGGCGTCGGGTTCTACATGGCACTCTTTCTCCCCGTTCTCTACATCGCGATTGCTGGTGCTTTCTATCAATCGATCCGCCGTCGGCTCACAACGGCTGACGCCCTCGCCGGTTCGCTGGTCGCTGCCTTTCCCGTCGGTGGCACCAAGACCGATCGGATACGTCTCTCGACAATTGTGGAGCGGCTCTCGGCTACCTTCGGGCTGGGCTCAATCAACTGCTTCGTGGTGGATGAGAATGTGCCGAACGCCACCCTCCTGCGAGACCAGGATAATTACACGCTGATCGTCACCACTGGACTGATGCACGAGGTCGAACTGATCGAACTCGAAGGCGTTGTCGCTCACTGCATGGCCCGTCAACGGTTGGGCTATATCGCTCTGCCCTCCTTGCTGGCCGCCGCCAACCTGTCCAAGTCGGCTCGGAGTCGCTACGAAAGTCGCATTCGTGGTTGGGCCTTTCGGGCCGATGAGGTGGCGGCCGCCACCATTCGCTACCCGCTAGGCCTCCAGCGCGCACTGGAGCGGACGGCCTCGACCGTACCCGAGTCCAGCTCGTATTTCGCTAGTGAGGCCTACGCCAAGGCCCGGTGGATCTGGTTTGACCAGCACATCGATGGTAAGGAATTGGCGTTGGGCGACTTGGATCAAGCCAGCACTCGCGCTCAAGCCCTCGAGGAGTGGTAGCGGGTCGCACCATTAGGGTATGGCCATGACTACGCAAGAAAACTTCGGTTCAGTAGGTACGGCCCGCGTCAAGCGCGGACTGGCAGACATGCTTCGTGGAGGCGTCATTATGGACGTCGTTAACCCCGAACAGGCTCGGATTGCCGAAGATGCAGGTGCAGTTGCCGTGATGGCCCTCGAGCGGGTGCCATCGGATATTCGCCGTGACGGTGGCGTTGCTCGTATGAGTGACCCCCAGATGATCAAAGAGATTCAAGCGACAGTCACCATTCCCGTGATGGCCAAGGCGCGTATTGGCCACTTTGCCGAAGCGCAGATTCTTCAGGCCCTTGATGTTGATTACATCGATGAATCGGAAGTTCTTACGCCCGCCGACGAAGTCAATCACATAGACAAGTGGGGCTTCACGGTGCCCTTCGTCTGCGGTGCAACCAACCTGGGTGAAGCACTTCGTCGTATTGGCGAGGGTGCTTGCATGATTCGCTCTAAGGGTGAGGCTGGCACCGGCAATATTGTTGAAGCCGTGCGCCACCTCCGCACCATCAACAAGGCCATTCGCATGCTGCAATTGGCCGATGAGTCTGAACTGTTCTCGATGGCCAAAGATCTTCAAGCCCCGCTACCACTCGTTTTGGAAGTTGCCGCTACCGGCAAATTGCCGGTGCCACTGTTCTGTGCCGGTGGAATCTCCACTCCCGCCGATGCTGCGCTAGTGCTCCAACTCGGTGCCGAGGCCGTTTTTGTCGGTTCAGGAATTTTCAAGAGTGACGACCCAGAGCGTATGGCTAAGGCCATTGTCGAGGCGACCACGCACTACCTTGATGCCTCCGTTGTTGCTCGTGTCTCGACGGGTCTCGGAGCTGCCATGAAGGGTTTCGAAACCGCAACACTGGAACAGCGTCTCTCTGAGCGCGGTTGGTAATGCCTCGTTTGGGCATACTCGCCCTGCAGGGTGATGTGCGTGAACATCAAGCGACCGTTCAGTCACTTGGCATAGAGCCGACGTTGGTGCGTACGCCTCAACAGCTCGAAGAAGTTGACGCCTTAATTCTGCCTGGGGGAGAGTCAACCGCGATCGCGCACTTGCTCGTGACTTCGGGCTTGCGCGAACCTTTGGCAAATCGACTTAACGAAGGCATGGCGGCCTTCGGTACGTGCGCTGGGCTCATCGCGCTTTCAGCAGAAGTTCTCGATGGACGAAGTGATCAGTGGTCGTTTGCGATGCTGGATGTGGCGGTTCGGCGCAACGGATACGGACGACAGGTGGCCTCATTCGAAACGCCGATTGAGGTTGAGAGTCTCGGTCTAGTGCCCGGAGTATTCATTCGAGCACCTCGGATTGAACGGTGGGACCCCCAAGTTGAAGTGCTCGCGTCTCACGACCATGGAGACGGCGAGCACCCCGTGCTGGTCAAGCAAGGTGCCGTTTGGGGATGTTCGTTTCATCCAGAATTGACATCAAATGCAGAGATTCACGGACTTTTCCTTCAACATGTGGGGTTCTGAGTCTGATTTCAGGGTCGCCGGCCTGTAAGAATCGAGCTCGTAGCGACAGTAAGTACGTAATCGAAGGGATTGACTATGAATGCTTTTCAACGACTGACGCTCAGTGGTTCTCTCGCAGTGGGCCTGCTGATGTTCGTTCCGGGTGCGGCCTTCGCCAGTGCCTCACCTGCCGTTGTTGATCTCAGTACGGTGAACATCGCGCTTAGTGATGATAATTCCGGATGGACTGTTTCCTTCACCACGCCTTCTGACGCTCCCACTAACGCCGCGTATCTGGTGGCTACCAACGAGGACTCGTTCTGTACCGCATTCGGTACCGACAAAGTCGCCGATACCGTGTCATGTGACGTGCCACTTCTCGATGACCCATCGGCACAGCCGACGGTTTCACGTATTGACGTAATCCCACCGGACTACGACCCCACGGTGTTCGGATTTCCCGTTGACACTATTTCGGCCACGGTGGTGCTGAACGGGGATGCATCAGGCTGGACGATTACGTGGAAGACGTTGTCAGACATCGCCACGGGTGGTTCCTATGTTGTAAATACGACTGACGGGTCCATGTGTACGGCCGATGCAGGTACCGCAGTTGATGGCGTGGCTTCATGTGAGGTAGGGCTTCTCGATGACCCATCCGTAACTCCAGAGATTGCCACTATCCGTTTTTATCCTCCAATTATTGAGTACATCGGCGGACCCTCGTTGTCGGTCGATGTTGCCACAGCCACCATCGTGCTTAACGACGACGGCACAGGTTGGACGGTGACCTGGTCCGAGCTTTCAGCTGATGGTGCGCAGTTACCGTACGTGGTTAGCTCACCGACCGGTGAGACCTG